>NZ_CP021378.1:3178658-3491370 GCF_002215495.1 Porphyrobacter sp. CACIAM 03H1 | reverse complement strand
AATGCCCATGCAATAGCCGATGATCAGCATCCGGATCATCAGCTCGGGATCGACCGAGGGCCGACCGGTCGCACTATAGAAAGGCCGCAAATGTTCGCGAATGCCCGACAGGTCAACGAACCGGTCGATCGAGCGCAGCAGGTGATCCGCCGGCACATGCCGTTCCAGGTTGAAGCTGTAGAACAGCGCCTCCTGCGCCACCGTCCGCTCGCCCATCATCCCGACATCTCCGCTTGCCTGCAGAGACATAGAATCAATACTTTAGCGCCATTGCAAGGCCGAGTTTCTCAACACAATCGGCTCAAGACCTGTCGCAGAATACGTAAACTGGGAATGACCGCTAAGTCCCAGAACCAGACCCAGCGATAGCGAATCGCCGCTACGCAGGAAACGCGCCGCGTCTCAGGCGGCGGATACGACCTCCAGCACCTCACCACCCAGCGCCTGCCACAGCACGATCCGCGCCCGCGCCGCCCGGCCCAGCGCCGCCGCAGCGCGTTCGCCGCTGGCGTCGGCGGCGCGGCGTGCTTCGAGCACTTCGAGGAAGCTTGCGAGCCCTGCGCGGTAGCGGGTTTCGGCGAGGCTTGCGGCGCGTGCGAGCTGGTCGCGTTCGTCGACCGAAAGCCGCGCCTCGGCATCGGCGGCGGTGAGTGTGCCATAGGCCGCCTCGGCATCTCCCAGTGCGGTGAACACCGCTCCGCGATAGGCGGCGAAGGCGGCGCGCTTGTCGCCTGCGGCCGCGTCGATCCCGGCGCCCACCCGCCCGAAGTCGAGCAGCGGGCCTGCGATTCCGCCGGAGAGGGTGCCGACGATTGAGTCGTCGAAGAAGTCTTGCGGGCGGAACGACAGCAGCCCGATCACCCCTGACAGCGTGATGCGCGGGAAGCGCGCACGGGCGGCGGCGGCGAGGTCGGCGTCGGCGGCAGCGAGGTTCGCGGCGGCCGCGGCGACATCGGGCCGGTTGGCGAGTAGTTCGGAGGGCAGGGCGGCGGGTGCGGAAGCGAGGGCCAGCGCAGGGGCGGGGGCGGCCAGCGCGGCACGCACCGTGTCGGCATCCTGCGCGGTGAGCGTCACCAGTCGGCCGACCAGCCGTGCCCGCTCGCTCTCCAGCGCGGCGAGGCGCACAGCCGAGGAGCTGGCGGTCGCATCGGCGCGCACGCGGTCGAAGCCGGGGGCGATACCGGCGTCCTCGCGCGTCTTCGCAAGGGCGGCAAGCTGGCGCGCGGCGGCGGCATCGGCCTTGATCGCCACGGCGCGCGCGTCGAGCGTGCGCCAGTCGGTGATGCTCGCGGCGATCTCGGCGAGCAGGGCGAGGCGCACGCCCTGCGCCTGCGCGGAGGCGGCGTCGATCCGGGCGAGGGCAGCACGTTCCTCGGCCTTGAGCTGGCCGAACAGGTCGATGTCCCAGGTGGCGTTGATGTTCGCCCCGTAGGAGGTCTGCTCGCGCGGGATGAAGCCCTGCTGGCCGGCCTGGCCGAACTGCGCCGGGTTGATCCGGTTGCGGGTGACGCTTGTGTCGGCGGTGATGTTGGGCAGGCGTTCGGCCCCGGCGCGGCGCGCGCCGGCACGGGCGGTGTCGATCCGGGCGAGCGCCTCGGCAAGGCTCGGGCCCTCGGCGATGGCCGCCTGCGAGAGCGTCTGCCACGCCGGGTCGTCCTGCGGCAGTAGCGCGGCAAGCTCGGCCCCGGCCCCCGCTTCGGGGCGGAAGAAGAAGGCGGGCGGCAGCTCGGGGGTCGGGGTGGCGATCTCCGGCGCGGGCTGGAGCGCGCAGGCCGCAAGGGCCAGCGGCAGAAGCGCGGCGGCGAGGCGCGGGGCGCGGCGCATGGGCTCAGCCCTCCGACTTGGCGGCCGCGCCGGCCTTGGCGGGGATGAAGGCGTCGATCTGCTGGCCGACGCGGAAGGCGTCCGAGGGCGGCAGGGCATAGATCAGCTGGAGCACCCGCACATCGACGCGTTCGGCGGCGGAGTTGGTGAGCGAACGCTTGGGCACCACCTGCGGCTCGGCGCGCACGAAGGTGGCCTTGACGTGCATCTCGGCCGCGCCGCGCGGGGAGATGACGGCGGGCTGGCCGAGCGCCACGCGGGCGATCTCGTTCTCGTCGATGTCGACACGCACGTGGAGCGGGTTGGTCTCGCCCATCTGGATGAAGGGGGCGCTGTTGCCCCCGCCCTGGGTGGAGACGAACTCGCCCGAGCGGATGTTCACCGCGAGGATCTCGCCTGCGATCGGCGCGCGCACGGTGAGGCGCTCGATCTCGGTGCGCGCGGCGGCGGCGGCGGCCTCGGCGCTGGCGAGGCGCGCGCGGGCGAGGCCGAGGCGACTGGTCGCGGCGGCTTCCTCGCCTTCGGCGCGGATCACTTCCGAGCGGCTGACGGCGGCGGGATCGGCGAGGTTGCGGTAGAGATCGAGCTGCTGGCGCGCAGTCCTTTGCGCGGCGCCCGCCTCGGCGATCGAGGCGCGCGCCTCGCGGATCGCGGCTTCGGCCTGGTCGAGGCTCGCGCGGGCGGCGCGGGCATCGACGGTGAACAGCACCTCGCCCTTCGCGACCCGGTCGCCCGGGCGCACCCGCACCTCGGTGACGAGGCCCGAGAGGGCCGAGCCGATGTCGATCACCTCGCTCGCCGGCTCGACGATCCCCGCGCCTGCCACGCGCGGTTTCCCGGCGAGGTCGCCGACCGCCTTGGGCGGCTGTTCGGCCGGCTCGGCGGTCGAGCGGTCAGGCAGGCCGACGAGGATGATCCATGCGGCGACGGCGAGGCCGATCAGCGCGAGGGCCGGGAGGATCTGGCGGGCGAAGCTTAGGTTGCGGAACATTGCGGCCTCGGCAGGTTCGGGAGGGATGGGGTGTCAGTGGTCATCGGGCATCTCGGTCCCGTCATGGGTGATGCGCCCGTCTTCCAGCACGATGATGCGGTCGGCGAGATCGAAGATGCGGTTGTCGTGGGTGACGATGATGCAGGCACGGTCAGGCGAGACGGCGACCTCGCGCAGCAGGTCCATCACGCGCCGCCCCGATGAGGCGTCGAGCGCCGCGGTCGGCTCGTCACACACCACGAGGCGCGGCTCGTGCACCAGCGCGCGGGCGATGGCGACGCGCTGCTGCTGCCCGCCCGAAAGCTGGCGCGGAAGCTTGTCGGCCTGGTTGCCGATGTTGAGCTTCTCGAGCAGCACCTTGGCCCGCTCGCGCGCCTCGTCGATCGGGACCCCTTGCGCGATCAGCGGCACGGCGGCGTTGGCAGCGGCGTCGATCGAGGGGATGAGGTTGTATTGCTGGAAGATGAAGCCGATGTTCTTGAGGCGGAAATTGACCAGCTCGGTGTCGGTCAGCTTGTAGATGTCGGTGCCGAACACCTTCACCTCGCCCTCGGTCGGCCAGAGGATCCCGCACATGATCGAGATCAGCGTCGTCTTGCCCGACCCGCTCTCGCCCACGACATAGGTGAGCTCGCCCGGGCGGATGTCGGTGTCGATGCCGTGGAGCACGCGGATGGTGGTCTGCCCGGCCTCGAAGTCGCGGGTGATGCCGCGCGCGCAGATCGCCGCCTCGGCATCGCAGCCGGGAGTTCGGGCCGTGTCCATGATGCCTGCCTCGCTCACCGGAACACTGCCGCCGGTTCGGTCCTGAGCACGCTGCGGATCGCCACGAAGCCGGTGATGGCAAGGATCACCACCACCGCGACAAGGCTGATCAGCGGGATCTGCCAGGGAATGTAGAAACCCTTGAAGAAGGGGTTGGAGCCGAAGCCCTTGATGAAGGCGACCGTGCCGACCACGCCGAGCCCGTAGCCGATGGAGCCGACCATCCCGGCCTGCGCCGCGACCATCTGCATGATCTTGCTGTTGGTCACGCCGATCGCCTTCAGCGCGCCGAACTGCTTGATGTTGTCGCGCAGGAACAGGCTGAAGGTCAGGCCCACGATCGCCACCCCGACGACGAAGCCGAGGAACACGGTGATCCCGAAATTGATCGGGATGCCGGTGTTCTCGATGATGAAGTCGACCCCGGCGCGGGCCAGTTCGGCGCGGGTCTCGGCCTTGAGGCCGGTTTCCCGCTCGATCCGCGCCGCGACGCCTTCGGGGGTCTCGCCCGCGCGGATGCCGACCAGCACGAAGGACAGGCGGTTGCGGGTGCCGGGGACGAAATTGAGCGCGCTCGAATAGCGGGTGTAGAGCGTGACCTGGCTGGTGAAGGAGGGGATCGCGTCAGCGATGCCGCGGATGATCGCGCGCTGGTCGTTCAGCTCGAGCCGCTCGCCCAGCGGGCTCGCCCCGTTCGAGAACAGGCGGTCGACGCCGACATCGTCGATCACGACCGTATCGGGGGCGAAGAACACCGACTTGTCACCCACCGCCATACGCTTGGGCAGACCGATCAGCGTCGCATCATCGACCCCAATCACCGTAACGCCCTCGAGGTCGCCTTCGGCAGTGCGGACATTGGCAACCGCGCGCAGGTGCGGCACCGCCCATTCCACGCCCGGCACCGAACGCACCTTATCGAGCGCGGTCGAGGGCATGGCGTAGCTGACGTCGGTGGTGCGGCTGACCGGGTCCATCACCCAAACCTGCGCCTCGGGCGCGTTGTAGACCCCGCTCGCCCCGCGTTCGACGAGGTTCACGAAGATCGTCATCTGCTGGGTGATGAGCAGGGTCGAAAAACCGATGCCGAACAACAGCCCGTAGAACTTCTGGGCATCCCCGGTGAGCATCCTGATTGCGATCCAGAGCACGTGGGCGGAACCTTTGTCTTCAGTCGGGGTTGCGCGAGGGAGAGACTCGCTGCATTATTGAACGGTCGCGTTTAACTGAACGGAGCCGTTCATTTTGTCAATCGGGCATTCGGCCAGTCCTGAAAAAAAACCTGTCGTCCGAAAGGCCGGAAGGCCGCTCAATGCCGCCAAGCGCGCCGCGATCGTCAATGCAGCCGCGCACCACTTCTTTCATCACGGCTTCGCCGCTACCGCGATCGAGCAGGTCGCTGCCGATGCCGGGGTCTCCAAGGTCACGATCTACAACCAGTTCGGCGACAAGCGTGCCCTCTTCGCCGCGGCGGTCGAATGCGAATGCGAGAAGATGCGCGGGCACTTCTCCATCGAAGCCATGCCGCAGGGGACCATCGCCGAGCGCCTGACCGCGATCGGGGAAGCGATCTTCGCCTTCCTCTCGCGGCCCGAGATGATCCGTTTCGAACGCCGCATCGCGGCCGAGACGGAGGCCGAACCGGCGCTCGGCCTCGCCTTTCTGCAAGCCGGGCCTTGGCGCATGAAGGAAGGCTTCGCCGCCTGGCTCGCTCACGCCGCAGCAGAAGGCGAACTCGCCATCGCCGATCCGATGCTGGCGGCCGAACAATTCGTCGCGATGGTCAAGGGCATGGGCGACCTCGAGCGCCGGTTTGGTGCCGTCCCGACTCCTGCCGAACGCGACGGGCGCATTGCGGGCGCAGTCGAGGTGTTCCTCGCTGCGTATGGCACTGCGCCAGATCGATAATCTGCATCACCCTGTTCGAAAGATGCGAGCATTGGCGCCCGCGCGCATTATCTTGTCATTCACCGCTTGCGTCCTACATTGCGTAGCTGACGAAAGGAATCTGCCGCTATGAGCCAGCCCAATGATCCCCAGCCGCAAGGCGATGGCCCCAACCCCTGGGTCAAGCAGCTGATGATCTGGGGCGGGATCTTCCTTGCCCTGCTGCTGGTGGTTACGATGTTCAGCAATGCCGGCCAGACGGCCGGCACCGGCATCCGCTATTCCGACTTCCGCGCGGCGGTGGCCGAGGGCGAAGTGCAGGACGTGCAGATGGGCGAGGAGCTCATCACCGGCACGCTCAAGAACGGGGAGACCTTCAGCACCGTCCCCGTGCCGAACGATGTCGAGATCACCAAGCTGATGGAAGACAACGGCGTGCGCTTCACCGGCAAGCAGCGCGAAGGGCAGAACGTGTTCCTGTTCATCCTGCTCAATTCGCTGCCATTCATCCTGATCCTCGGGATCGCCTTCTTCGCCCTTCGGCAGATGCAGAAGGGCGGCGGCGGCGGCGCGATGGGCTTCGGCAAGTCCAAGGCCAAGATGCTGACCGAGCGTTCGGGCCGCGTGACGTTTGACGATGTCGCCGGCATCGACGAGGCGCGCGAGGAGCTGCAGGAGATCGTCGAGTTCCTGCGCGATCCGCAGCGTTTCTCCAAGCTCGGCGGCCAGATTCCCAAGGGCGCGCTGCTGGTCGGCTCGCCCGGCACCGGCAAGACCCTGCTCGCCCGCGCCATCGCGGGTGAGGCGGGCGTGCCGTTCTTCACCATTTCGGGCTCGGACTTCGTCGAGATGTTCGTGGGCGTCGGTGCGAGCCGCGTGCGCGACATGTTCGAACAGGCCAAGAAGAACGCGCCCTGCATCGTCTTCATCGACGAAATCGACGCGGTTGGACGGTCCCGCGGCCACGGCCTCGGCAATTCCAACGACGAGCGCGAGCAGACCCTCAACCAGCTGCTGGTCGAGATGGACGGCTTCGAGGCGAACGAGGGCATCATCATCATCGCCGCGACAAACCGTCCCGATGTGCTCGATCCGGCGCTGCTGCGTCCGGGCCGCTTCGACCGCCAAGTCGTGGTCCCGGTGCCCGACATCGACGGGCGCGAGAAGATCCTCGGCGTGCACATGAAGAAGGTGCCGCTCGCCCCCGACGTGAACCCCCGCGTGATCGCGCGCGGCACCCCGGGCTTCTCGGGTGCTGATCTTGCCAACCTCGTCAACGAAGCCGCGCTGCTAGCCGCGCGCCGCAACAAGCGGCTGGTGGCGATGCAGGAGTTCGAGGACGCCAAGGACAAGGTCATGATGGGCGCCGAGCGGCGCTCCATGGTGATGACCGACGACGAGAAGAAGATGACCGCCTATCACGAGGCCGGCCACGCGATCGTCTCGGTGCACGAGGCGGCCTCCGATCCGATCCACAAGGCGACGATCATCCCGCGCGGCCGGGCCCTTGGCATGGTGATGCGCCTGCCGGAGCGCGACTCCTATTCCTACCACCGCGACAAAATGCATGCGAACCTCTCGGTCGCGATGGGCGGGCGCGTGGCGGAGGAGATCATCTTCGGTCATGACAAGGTGTCCTCTGGCGCCTCGTCGGACATCCAGTATGCGACCAGCCTAGCGCGCAATATGGTGACCCAGTGGGGCATGTCCGAAAAGCTGGGCCCCCTGCAATACGAGGAGCAGTCCGAAGGCTATCTCGGGATGGGCGCGGCGCAGCGGACCTTCCGTTCGGGCTCGACCAACGAGCTCATCGACAACGAGATCAAGGGCCTCGTCGAAGGCGCCCACAAGCGGGCTACCGACATTCTCACCACCCATGAAGACCAGCTCCACCTGCTCGCCCAGGCGCTGCTCGAATACGAGACGCTGACCGGCGAGGAGATCAACACGCTGCTCGAGAACGGCCGGATCGACCGTCCCGACACGCCGCGCGGTCCTTCGGTGACGGCGCCGGTCCGCGGCTCGGCGATCCCCAAGGCGGGCAAGCGTTTTGGCGGCAAGAGCGACGAGGCGCCGCAGGGCGCCTGATCACCCCTCCAGCCTATCACCCAAAGGGGCGTCCGGAGCGATCCGGGCGCCCCTTTGCCTTTGCGGCTCAGAAGGCGCCCAGCACGCCGAGAATCAGCAGGAATAGCGCCAGCACGATCTGTGTGCAGAACAGCAGGACGAAGAAGCGCCACAGCGCCGAAAAGCGGGACAGGCCATAGGCATATCGCAGCTGCTTGTAGAGGTGCAGCGGCGCGGCGAACATGAACAGCATCGCGGCCCAGCTCCCTCCGTCGGGGATCGTGCTGAGGATCGACATGACGATGAACAGCAGCGACATGAAGCTCAGCGAATAGGTCACGAAGATCGCGTGATCATAGGCCTTGAACTGCCGCCGCCAGGCGAACATCAGCCACAGGAAGGGGATCGACAGCGGGATCAGCAGCCAGCTGAACTTGTAGCCGTTGGTCTGGAGCTTGTAGAGCATCAGCCCCGGGTTCTTCTTCCACTTCTCGATCAGCACCTTGTCGAGCCACGTGCTGCCGGTGTTGATGGTCATCCGGCCGCCCGTCGGCGTCTGGGCCATGCCCTTGTCGAGCACGAGGTTAAGACCCTTCAGTTCGTCGTCGATCTCGGCGCGGCGCGGGTTGCCGGCGGGGAGCGAGGTGCGCTCCTTCTCGAGCGCGGCGATCTGTTCGCGCAGCTCTTCGCGGAAGGGGTTGCCCTCGTCCGAGGTCAAGGCCTCGACCGGCAGATCGGTCGGTGCGGAGATGCCCACCATCTGGAACACCGCGAACATCGCGAAGACGGTGAAAAGGAACATCGCCATCGGGCTGACGAACTTCGCCCGCTCGCCCGCTATGTAGCGGCGGGTCAGCTCGCCCGGCTTGAAGGCGAGCAGCGGCAGGGTCTCCCACAGCTTGCCGTCGAGGTGCAGGACGCCGTGCATGATGTCGTGCCCGATCGCGGCGAGGCTGCGGTGGAGATGCGCCTTCTGCCCGCATTGGGGGCAGAAATGGCCGGAGAACACCGTCTTGCAGTTCGCGCAGGTGACGGGCCCTGCCGGGTGCGCCGCCGCCTCGCCGGCGCCCGGTTCCACGGCGCGCGACATCAGCCCGCCCTCGATCACCGTGCCGATACCCTCGCCAAGTCCGTTCATCGCGCGCACCCCTTCGGCCCCGATGCGGCGGATATAAGCGCAAATTCCGCCGGCGGAAAAGCTACTTGCTGGCGAGCTTGCGCTCGATCGCGGTCCACAGCTGGGCGATGGCGCGCGCCGCGGGCGAACGCGGGGCGAAGGCGCCGACCGGGCGGCGCTCGACCGCGCATTGCTCGACCGCGCTCGCCAGCGGGATCGCGGGCCACTTGGGGTTCGCCTCCCGTGCGGCCTTGTGGAGCGAGCGGCGCAGATCGAGCATCGAGAGCACGGGGAGGATCGGCGGGTGCCCCTTGCCTTGGCCCCGCACCTCCTCGACCACCACCTCGAAGGCGCGGGCCGAGAGCGGGGAGGGTGGCAGGGGGACGATCACGAGGTCGGCCGCGCGGATGATCTGGGCGGAGAGTTCGTTCAGCACCGGCGGGCAATCGAAGATGATCCGGTCATAGGTCTTCGCCAGCCCCTCGGTCAGCTTCGCTAGCCGCTTCTTCTTGCCCATTCGGTCGAGCTGGCGGTCGAGCGCGCGGATGCTCTCGTCCGCCGGGAGCAGGTGGAGGCCGGTGTAGTCGGTGTGCCGGATCAGCCGGGCAGGGGCGCTCCCATCGGCGAAGATGCTGTCGGCACTGCGTTTTTTCCTCGGATCGACCCCGAGCAGGAAGCCGGATCCGTTGGACGCGTCGAGATCCCACAGCAGGGTCTTGCGGCGCGAGACGCTCGCCGCGACCCACGCGAGATTGACCGCAAGTGTCGTCTTCCCGACCCCGCCCTTCACGCTGTAGACCGCGATCGAAGCCATGCGCCCCCGCCAACCCGGATGTGACCGTTTGATTACAGCAACAAGGGATAGCGCGCGGGCGCGCCGTGGCAAGACCCGCGCAGGATGGTCACGAAACGGTCAAAAGATGGGCGCGACAGGCCCACGACCTGCCAACGACCATGCAACGCCCTGCCGATGCAGAGGCGCCGCATCGCGGCAATGATCAGCCGTCGTAATCGCCGCCGAGCGACGAGGTGCGCGCGGGCGCCGAGGCGGTGATGCGCAGCGCTTCGGCCGACTGGCTGAGCGAGCCGATCTCGTCGGCCTCGTCCTCGTCGTCGGGGAGGATCTTCTGGAGGCCCGTCACCAGCGATTCGTGCAGGGCGGCAGGCGTGATGGTCTGCTCGGCGATCTCGCGCAGCGCCACGACCGGGTTCTTGTCGCGATCGCGATCGATGGTCAGCTCGCTCCCGCCCGAAATCTCGCGCGCACGCTGCGCGGCGAGCAGCACGAGGTCGAAGCGGTTGGGAACCTTGTCGACGCAATCTTCAACGGTAACGCGTGCCATGAGCGGGCCTTGTGCAAGAATCGCAAAAAGTCGGGGAGCGCGCCAGCTAGGGTGCGGGGGGCGCGAAGTCAAGGAAAAGGGCGGCAGGCGGGGGCGGCCGATTCCGCTCAGTCCTCGCCATAGGCGAAGGCGGCTAGGGCATCGCGGTCGGTCACGCGGATGCGGTTGTAGCCGCTCTCCAGCCAGCCCGCCGCGCGGAAATCGCGCAGCGCATTGTTGGCGAGATTGCGCGAGACATTGGCCATTTCGGCGAGTTGCGCCTGCGTCACCCGCACGCCCTGCGGGCCGACCCGCGCTTCCTCGGCTGGGGGAGTGGCGATGCGCAGGATGACAGCCGCCACCCGGCGCGCGGAAAAGGGGATCAGCAATTCGGTAGCGACTTGGCTGGCAACGTCGTGACCGAACATCGCCAGCGCGCCGATATGTTTCGGCGTATCGGGAAATCGTGCCGCCATCTGGTCTATCGCAGCGCCCGAAACCCTGACGAGGCGCGAGGACTCGGCGGCGCGGAACTCCATCGTGCGTCCGCCGCTCCGCAGCAGGGGGCCGACCCCGAACCAGGTGCCGGGGTGCATGATGTTGATGAGCCGCGGGGCGAGGTGCGGCGGCCCGATGGTGATCGCCATGGTGCCGCTGATCAGGCCGTAGAGACACCGGCCTTCGTCGCCGTCGCGATAGAGCATCTCGCCGCGCGGCACCTTGAAGTGTTTTGCGCGCGCCATCCATGCGCTGCGAAAGTCGGCCGGCAGGCGCGACAGCCAGCCCGCTTCGTGCAGCACCTGATCCGAAAAAGCCGTTTCTGCCATGTCCCCCGCCTCGGGCCTGATCTCACGACCTCGACTAGAAATTTGTCATGAATTGGGCAAACTCACCCTGAGCCTGCTGGTAACCCCGGTGCAGATCAACAGGGGGATGATCATGCGCACACGTTTTCTTGTTTCGGCAGGTCTGGCTGCGGGTCTGGCGGGCTGTTCGGCGCTCGGTGGGGGCGAGGACGGGGCCGATCTCATCATCCACGGCGGCCCGATCCTGACGATGGAGGGCGAGGCGCCCGCCTATGCCGAGGCGGTGGTGGTGGACGAGGGCAAGATCGTCTTCGTCGGCGGCAAGACCGAGGCGATGCAGATGAAGGCCGACGGGACCGAGGTGAAGGATCTCGGCGGCAAGTTGCTGATGCCCGGCTTCATCGACCCGCACAGCCACTTCATCGACTCGCTGGTGCTGGGCGACCGCATCAATGTCTCGGCCCCGCCTGCCGGCCCCGCCAAGGATGCCGAGGCGATCATCGCCGAACTCAAGAAGGGGGCCGCCGCCAAGGGCCTTAAGCCGGGCGAGCTGCTGCTCGGCTACGGCTATGACGAGAACCTGATGCCCGGCGGCAAGGTGCTCGACCGCGACATGCTCGATGCCGCCTTTCCCGATAATCCCGTCGGGATCGTCCACGTCTCGATGCACGGGGCGGTGATGAATTCCAGGGCGATGGAGAAGTTCGGCTATACCGACGGGATGCCCACGCCCGAAGGCGGGGTGATCCTGCGCAAGGCGGACGGGAAATCGCTTCAAGGTCTCGTGATGGAGACCGCCTATATCCCGATGATCACCAAGCTGCCGATCCCGACCGAGGTCGACGAGGTCGAGGCCGCGCGCAAGGGCCAGATGATCTATGCCGCCGCCGGCGTCACCACGGCGCAGGAAGGCGCGACCCACATCGCCCCGCTCGCCCAGCTCAAGCGGATCGCGGCGAAGGAGGGCTTCTTCATCGATGTCGTCGCCTATCCCTTCGTCACCGATCTCGAGGCGATCGTGAAGGACAATCCGCCCGAGACCTTCGGCAGCTACAACAACCGCTTCAAGATCGGCGGGTGCAAGATCACCGCCGACGGATCGCCCCAGGGGCGCACCGCGTGGTTCAAGACGCCCTATCGCCAGGGCGGCCCCGCGGGCGAGGCGGACTATACCGGCGGCCCCGGCATCCCGCCCGATCTGATGAAGAAGTGGGTGCAGTATTGTTACGACAATGATCTGCAGGTGATGGTCCACGCCAATGGCGATGCGGCGATCGACTTCATGCTCGAGCTGCACCGCGGGGCGGCGGGCGATGATCCGGCGAAGGACCGGCGCACAGTCTGCATCCACTGCCAGTTCATCCGCCCGGACCAGCTCGCCGAATTCGCCAAGCTCAACCTGATCCCGGCGCTGTTCACGGATCACACCTTCTTCTTCGGCGATACCCACGTCGCCAACCGCGGGATCGCGCAGGCGAGCTTCATCAGCCCGATGAAGGCCGCGATGGCGGCGGGGCTGAAGCCCACCAACCACACCGATGCCTTCGTGGTGCCGGTGAGCCAGACGCTGACGGTGTGGACCGCGGTGAACCGTCCGCGCCGCTCGGGCGGCACGCTGGGGGAAGACCAGCGCATCACGCCCTATCAGGCGCTCCAGGCGATCACGGTGAACGCGGCCTACCAGTACCGCGAGGAAGTCACGAAGGGCAGCCTCGCCCGCGGCAAGCTCGCCGACATGGTAATTCTCTCGGCCGATCCCAACGCGGTCGACCCCATGGCGATCAGGGATATCGAGGTGATCGAGACGATCAAGGAAGGCCGGACGATCTACCGGCGGCCCTGATCGGGCGCGGGGGCGGGACCTATTCCGTCCCCACCACCCTGACCTGTGCCGGATCGGTGACGCGCAGCCACATCTGGTAGCGGCCGTGGCCGTTGCGCTGTCCGGTGTCCCAGTCGATGTTCTCGATGAAGCGCAGCCCGACCTCGCCGTCGACGATCAGGGTCTTGCCGATGAAGCGCCGGGTCATTCGTCCGGTCGAGGGGGCGGCGGGTTTGCCCTGCGGGGCGGTGCCGGGCGGGTTCATCAGGCCATCGAGCGCCTCGGGCGTGATGGCAAGGACGAGCACGCCGTAGTCGCCGAAAAGACGCTCCGAGCCGAGGTAGAACAGCGTCTCGTCCTTCGGCAGGAAGCGGTTGCGCGGGCCGGCGCCGCTGCGCACCTCGAAGATGAAGCGCCCGCGCGCGGTCTCGCCCAAGCCGGCCCCGTAGGCTGCCGCCGCCGCTTCGGCGGGGGTGAGGCAGGGGGTCCCGCGGCATTCGGCCAGCTCCTCGCGCATGCGGAGCAACGGCCGCTCGATCACGGCGAGTTCCCTGAGGCGCCGCTGCAACGACCATCGGTGACCGGCATCGAAATAGGGCAGGACCGCTTCGGGAATGGCGGGCGCTGCGGGCGCCGGGGACGGGAGCGGCGTGGAAGCGGCGAGACAGAGCCAGAAAAGCGCGGCGGTCAGAGGCTTTTGCACGGCGGCGTCCTTGGGGGGCGGGGTCAGGTAAGTGGCTGCAACATATGCCGTTTGTCCCAGCGCGGCAAGCATCGGCGGCGCTGCCTTGCCCGCTCTTGCTCCGCACCCGCCCGCCCGCTAACACTGTGCTCACGGGGTCCAGCAACCTCCCGTCAAGGCCGAGAAAAGCTCAAGCGTTGCCTCGTCATCCCCTCGCCTTGCGGCTATCCGCAGGGCGGGCCAATTTCGAGGTAGGCATGGCTGAACCGGACCTATCGACTGCTGCATCGGGAGCGGATGCGACCGCTCCCGCCCCTTCGTTCCCCGAACTTGTCTCCGCCTTCACCCGCATCGGGTTCCTGAGCTTCGGCGGGCCTGCCGGGCAGATCGCGCTGATGCACCGCGAACTCGTCGAGGAGCGCGGCTGGATCGGCGAGGAGGATTTCCTCCACGCGCTCAATTTCTGCCACCTGCTCCCCGGCCCCGAGGCGCAGCAGCTGGCGACATGGATCGGCTGGCGGCTGCATGGCTGGCGCGGAGGGCTGGCAGCGGGGCTGCTGTTCGTGATCCCGGGGGGGCTGGTGATCCTTGCCCTCTCGGTGCTTTACGCGCTGGCCGCGAACCTCGGCTGGGTGGCGGCGCTGTTCCTCGGGGTGAAGGCGGCGGTGCTGGCGATCGTGGTGCAGGCGCTGCTCAGGATCGCGGGGCGGGCGCTCGACACCGGGGTGAAGCGCGCGCTGGCGGCGGGGGCCTTTGCGGGGCTGTTCCTGTTCGACCTGCCCTTCCCGGGGATCGTGCTGGGGGCGCTGGCGATCGGCATGACGGCAGGGGCGGGGCGGCCGAACTGGCTGGCGCTGAAGCCCGGCGGCCCCGCGCCGACCACGCTCCCCGCCCGCCCTTGGCGCAGCACCCTGCTCGCGGTGCTGGTGTGGGGCGCAATCTGGGCCGCGCCGATGGCGATGATCGCGCTCACGCTCGGGCAGGGGCACGTGCTGTGGCAAATCGGTGCCTTCTTCTCGCAGCTCGCCATCGTCACCTTCGGCGGCGCCTATGCCGTCCTCGCCTTCGTGGCGCAGGAGGCGGTGCAGGGCTTCGGCTGGCTGCGGCCGGGCGAGATGGCCGACGGGCTGGGCCTCGCCGAGACGACGCCCGGGCCGCTGATCCTCGTCACGCAGTTCGTCGGCTACCTCGCCGCCTTCCGCGCGCCCGAACCCTTCACGCCGCTGGTGGCGGGGCTGATCGGGGCCGGGCTGACGACCTGGGTGACCTTCGCGCCGTGCTTCCTGTGGATCTTCGCCTTCGCCCCGTGGATCGACCGGCTGGGGCAGGCGGTCTGGCTGAAGGGCGGGCTGGCGGCGGTAACGGCGGCGGTCGTCGGCGTGATCGCCAACCTCACCGCGTGGTTCGCGCTCCACGTGCTGTTCGCCCGCGTCGGGGAGGCGGAGATCGGGCCGATCAGGGTGAGCTGGCCCGACCCTGCCAGCCTCGATTGGCGCGCGGCACTGCTGGCGCTGCTCGCCGCGGCGCTTGCATTCGGGGCGAAGTGGCCGGTGCCGCGATTGCTCGCCGTCTGTGCCGCCGGGGGGCTGGCGTTTGGCCTCGCGGCCTAGCGCCCCCGCAGGCATCGCCCAGTTCGTCGCGCGGGCCTGTCGCCCCGCCCCGGTTTCGCGCTAGTCCGCCCCGATGGCCACCGCACCCGCCGAATCGTCCGCATCGCACTCGCCCGGGGGCGCGCCGGACTATTGCGACATGGACCCCTTCCGCGTCGCCGCGGCGGGGCACGACTTTACCTTCTACCCCCACGGGCAGGACCGGCTGCACGCCCTTGTCGAGCAGATCGACGGTGCGCAGGAAAGCCTCCGGATCTTCTACTACCTGTTCGACAGCGACGTGTCGGGCACGAAGGTGCGCGACGCGCTGGTCGCGGCGGCGCGGCGCGGGGTGGAGGTCGATCTCGTGGTCGACGCCTTCGGCAATGATGCGGGCGCGGATTTCTTCGCCCCGCTGACAGAGGCGGGCGGGCGCTTCGCGGTGTTCTCGCCCAAGTGGGGCACGCGCTACCTGGTCCGCAACCACCAGAAGTTCACCATCGCCGACGGTGTGCGCGTGATGACCGGCGGGGCCAATGTCTCCGACCACTACTTCGCCATCCCCGCCGAGAACGGCTGGTGCGACCTGTCGGTGCTGATCGAGGGGCCGGTGGTCGAACAGTTCACCCGCTGGTTCGCCCTGCTCAGAAGCTGGGTCGACAACGAGAAGCTCGGGCGCACGCGCCAGCTAAGGCGGTTGCGCGACATCGTCAGGCATTGGGACGGCGGCGACGGGCCGGTGCGGCTGCTGGTCGGCGGTCCGCTGGTGCGGCGCGGGCACTGGGCGTGGTGCCTGAGGCAGGACCTCGTGAAGGCGCACAGGCTCGACACGGTCTCGGCCTATTTCTCCCCGCCGCGCAGCTTCCGCCGCCTTTTCACCCGGATCGCGCGGCGCGGCAGCGCGCGGATGATCATGGCCGGCAAGTCCGACATTGCCGCCGCGATCGACATGGCGCGACTGCACTACGGCAAGCTGCTGCGCGCGGGCGTGAGGGTGTTCGAATTCGGGATCTGCAAGCTCCACATGAAGCTGCTGGTGGTGGACGATGCGAGCTATGTCGGCAGCGCCAATCTCGACAAGCGGTCCTTCCGCATCAATGTCGAGCTCATGGTGCGGATCGAGGATGCCGGGCTGGCGGCCGAGATGCGCAAGCTGATCGACCACATGGAGCAGTCGAGCGAGGCGATCACCCCCGCTTGGTACGTGCGGCACTCGACCTTTCTCAACCGGATGCGCTGGCGGCTGGCCTATTGGCTGAACCTTGCAGATTACCGCATCAGCCGGGCGGGGACGCGCTGAGGCCGCCGCGCTCTCTCACCGCACTTTGCCCCGCTCCGCCACCCGTTCGTTCACGGCGCGGAAGAAGGCGTCGAGATCGTCGATGTCGATATCGAGCACCTCATCCCAGTCCGCCAGCGTCGCGGCGATGTCCTCGCGGGTGTGGACCGGGCGTTCCTCGGCCGGCGGGGGCGGGGCTGCGGGGACGATGACGTGCGGCCAGCGGTGTCCGGTCGCGTTGTTGTAGACCCACCCTGCCGCCGCCAGCGTGAGCACGTTGGCGGCGATCGGGCCGAGATGGACAAGGTTCCAGCCCTCCGGCCCGGCGGCGCCGAGCGCGCATAGCAGGGCGCAGGCACCGCCGGGCGGATGGAGGCAGCGCGCAAGGCTCATCGCTGCGATGGCGAGGCCGACCGCAAGGCTCGCGGCGATCAGCGGGTCGCCGAGCAGCATTCCCAGTGTCAGCCCGATGGTTGCCGAAAGCAAGTTCCCGATGACAACCGAGCGCGGCTGCGCGAGCGGGCTTGCCGGAACCGCGAAGACCAGCACCGCCGACGCGCCGAGCGGGGCGACAAGCCAGGGAAGCCTCGACCCCTCGCTGCCGAGCAAGGCCGCCGTCGCCAGCCCCGCCACGGCAATCGCCAGCCCCGCACCCAGCGAGCCTCGGAGCCATCCCAGCGGGCCGAGCACACGCTGCGGGAGCAGCGAGGCGGCGTGCCTCCAACCTGTGCCGATCACGAAGTCCCCTGTGCCGCTATTCGTAGCCGTAGTCCGAATAGTCCTTGAAGTTGGGCGAGGTGAACTTGGTAATGTCGCTCTGGAAGTGGAGCGGCACGTTGCCGGTCGAGCCGTGGCGCTGTTTCGCCACGATCAGCGTCGCGCGGCCCACCAGCCCTTCGAACTTCTCCTCCCACTGGCGATACTTTTCCTGCACGTCCGGCGGCGAGGAGGCGTCGGGCGTGTCGGGCTTGACCAGCAGGTGGTAGTAATCGCCGCGGAAGATGAACCACACCATGTCCGCGTCCTGCTCGATCGAGCCGGATTCGCGCAGGTCGGAGAGCTGCGGGCGCTTGTCCTCGCGGCTTTCGACCGCGCGGCTGAGCTGCGACAGGGCGATCACCGGGACCTGCAATTCCTTCGCCAGCGTCTTGAGGCCCCGGCTGATCTCGGAAATCTCGTTCACGCGGTTGTCGTTCGCCCGGCCCGAGCCTTGGAGCAGCTGGAGATAGTCGACGATGATGAGGCCGATGTCGTGCCGCCGCTTCATCCGCCGCGCGCGGGTGCGCAGGGCGGCGATGGTGAGCGCGGGCGTATCGTCGATATAGAGCGGCAGTTCCGCAAGCCGCTGGCTGGCATAGGAGAGCTTCTGGAAATCCTCGCGGGTGAGTTTACCGCTGCGCAGCGCCTCGGAGGAGATCTCGGCCTGCTCGGCAAGGATGCGGGTCGCCAGCTGGTCGCTGCTCATTTCGAGGCTGAAGAAGGCGACCGGCGCGCCGTAGTTGAACTCGCCGCCCTCGCGCTGCCAGGTGAGGTGGGCCTCGGCGCAGTTGAAGGCGATGTTGGTGGCAAGCGAGGTCTTGCCCATCCCCGGGCGCCCGGCGAGGATCACGAGGTCGGAATTGTGGAGGCCGCTGGTCTTCTGGTCGATCGTCGCAAGGCCCGTGGTCTTGCCCGACAGGCCGCCGCCCGAATTCATCGCGGCTTCCGCCATCTTGATCGCGGTCATCGCGGCTTCGCGGAAGGTCGCCGCCTCGCGGCCCGTGCTCGCTCCCTCGGCGACCTTGAACAGGTCTGCCTCGGCCTGCGCGATGCGGTCCATCGGCGAGGTGTCCTCGGAAGTGTCGAGCGCGCCTTCGACCAGACCCCGGCCGACGCTCACCAGCTCGCGCAGCAGGGCGAGATCGTAGATCTGCTGGGCGAGTTCGCGCGGCACCAGCAGCCCTGCGCCGCTGGCGGTGAGCTGGGCGAGATAGCTCGTGCCGCCCAGCTCCTTCAGCGCCTCGTCCGCCTCGAAGAAGGGGCGCAGGGTCACGGGAGAGGCGGTGGCGTTGCGCTCGATCAGGGTCAGCACGCGGTCATAGATGCGCGCGTGGAGCGGCTCGAAGAAATGCTCGGGCCGGATCGGCACCTGCAGCTCCTCGAGCACGCGGTTGTCGATCAGCACCGCCCCGAGAAACGCGGCCTCGGCGTCGAGATTGGCGGGGAGCTTCTTCACCGGCAGGTCGCCGCCCTCGGCGGTCGGCTTGATGGGGGTGACTTTTTCGGGTGTGGCCATGTGGCGCCTGATGCGCGCCGCAGCCGCGCGGGGCAAGGCTCAAGGTCGGCGATATTTATTTCGCACGCTGTGGATAGTGGGGAGAGCGTGCTGAAGTGCTTGAAGTCGCCCCCTTCGATCTGCGAAGGCACGTCGTCATGGCCGACACGCCGCCCGATTCCCTGCCTCCCTCCCTCGCGCCCGGCGGTGCGGGGGCGCAGCGCATTGCCCAGGTGACGCTCGACGAGGCGACGATCCTGTGGCGCAACGCCGATGTCGAGCAGGAACGCCGCGTGGCGATCTACGACCTGATTGAGGAAAACACCTTCAAGCCGGTCCGCAGCGCCGAGCGCGGGGCGAGCGGGCCCTATCACCTGCACCTGTCGGTCACTGACGGGCGGCTCGCGATGGACATCAAGGACACCAGCGACCAGCTGATGGAAACTCTGATGATCGGCATGGCCCGTTTCCGCCGCCCGATCCGCGAATACTTCGCGATCTGTGACAGCTATTACCAGGCGATCCGTAAGGCGACCCCGGCCGAGATCGAGACGATCGACATGGCGCGCCGCGGCATCCACAACAACGCCGCCGAACTGCTGCTCGAGCGGCTTGAAGGCAAGGTCGAGACCGATTTCGCCACCGCAAGGCGGCTGTTCACGCTGATCTGCGTGCTGCACATCAAGGGTTGAAGGGGCGGACAAGGGGCATGGGCAAAAGGGGCAGGTCGCGCGCCAGGGGCGCGCCGCGCCGCTGGCTGTGGCGGCTCGTCGCGCTGGCGGTGCTGTTTGCGCTCGCCTTTGCCGCCTGGCTGTGGTGGGACATGCGCAGCTGGCGCCCGGACGAAGCCCTCTATCCCGAACAGGGCGCGCTCGTCACCCCAGGCGGGGCACCGGTGCGGTTCGAGACGCTCAAGGCGCTCGGCGCGCGCTTCGTCTATATCCCGTTGCCCAGCACAGCGGGCGCCGGCGGCTTCACCGATGCCTTTCGCAGCGCCCGCGCAGCCGGCCTGAAGGTTGGTGTGCTGCTCGGCTTCGACCCCTGCTTTCCCGCCGATGCCCAGAGCAATGTCTTCGCCCAGAGCGTGCCGCGCGATGCCGAGCTGCTGCCGCCCGCGATCGGGCTCGAGCGGCTGGCCGACGGCTGCGCCTCCAAGGTCAGCGATGCGGCGGTAGAGAGCGAACTCATCACTCTCATCAACCAGATCGAGATGCACACCGGCAGGCCTGTGATCCTCAAGCTCTCCCCCGCCTTCCAGGAGCGCCACCGCACCGCGACCACACTGGCGCGCGACCTGTGGCTGGCACGCGACCGCGCGCGGCCGGACTATGCGAGGCGGCCGTGGCTGCTATGGAGCGCCAACAGCGCGCGCGTGACCGAGGCGAGTGATGCGCCGGTTGAATGGGTGGTGGTGGAGAAGTAGCGGGCCAGGCTTGCTCTCCGTTCGCCCTGAGCTTGTCGAAGGGCCGTTTTTCCTCTTTTCTGAGGCCTCCAAAGAAGGTGCGGTGCTTCGACGAGCTCAGCACGAACGGAGTTTTCGATGCTGGATAACGACGCCGAAAAAGCCCTGATCGCCGCCGCCTTCGCTGCAGCCGAACAGGCCTATGCGCCCTATTCGGACTATCCCGTGGGTGCAGCGCTACTTTTCGCGGACGGGGCGGTGATCACCGGCTGCAACATCGAGAACGCAAGCTACGGCCTCTCGCTTTGCGCCGAGACGGTCGCGGTCGCCAAGGCGCTCGGCGAAGGTCGGCGCGGCGGGCTGGCGGCAGTGGCCGTGGTGGGCCTAAAGGCCGATGCCGAGCCGATCACCCCCTGCGGGCGCTGCCGGCAAGTGCTGAACGAGGTGGCCGCGCTCGGGGCGACCGATCCGCTGGTGCTGTGCGTCAGCAAGGACGACGTGCGGCGGGTGACGCTCTCCGCGCTGCTGCCGCACGCCTTCGGGCCGGGGCATCTGGCCTAGACAAAGGGGCCTAGGCGTCGCGCCCCTCGAGCCACTCCACCAGCGCAGCGAGGCATTCGCGCCCCAGCAGCTTGCAGCGTTCCGGGGACCAGCCCTGTTCGGGCTCGGGAAAGTCGGCCAGGTCCTTGTAGGGCATCTCCAGCGTCATCGCGACCGCGCCGAAGCGTTCGGCGAGCTGGTTCGTGCTCATGGAGAGGTTGGCCTTGCCCGGCGCGGCCTTGGGGTAGCCGAGCTTCGTCTGGAAATCGGGCGTGCGGCGGTCGAGGATGCGCTGGTAGCGATAGAAGCCCTCGCCCTGTTCATCCTTCCACGAGGGGATGCCCTCGAACCCGGCGAGGAACACCGCCGGGATCGCCTCGTCGGCATGGATGTCCATCGCGAAGTCGACGCCGGTCTGGTCCATGCGGTTGCGGATCGCGAGCACTTCCGGCGAGCGTTCGGGCGTGGGATCGGCCCATTCGCGGTTAAGATTGGTGCCAACCGTATTGGTTCGTAGATGCCCTCGCCGCGAACCATCGGGGTTGCAATTGGGCACGAGGTGCAACCGGCACTTCTTGCGCAGCGCACGCGCCACCGGGTCGGCAGGGTCGGTCAGGCACTCGAGCGCGCCCTCCATCCACCACTCCGCCTGCGTCTCGCCCGGATGCTGGCGGGCATAGAGCCACACCTGCGTGTCGCCCTCGCCCATTTCGAGGCAATCGACCGGCTGGCCGTCGAGCGTGGTGCCGAGCCGGACGTAATCGACCCCACCGGACGAGGCCGCCTCGGCGATCAGGTCGTGGTGACGCTCCATTGAATAGGGCGCGAAATAGGCGACCCAGAACACCCCGCCCGCAGGCAGGTACCGCACGGTCAGCGTGCCGCCTTCCTCGTTCTGGTCATAGGTCGATGCAGCGCGTGCCCAGTAGGCGCGGTTTTCCGAGACGCAGGCGTCGTAGTCGGGCCAGCCGCCCGGATAGGCGCTGGCGTTGAGGCCGGTAAGCTTGAGCACCACTTCCTCGCCCGCCGGTGCGCTGACGCGGAAGTGGAACCACTGGAAGAAGTCCGAGGCATTGTCGCGGCGGATCGCGAGGCGGGCGGTGGCGCCCTCGACGCCCAGCACGTCGATATTGCCGCTGTCGAACCCGGCGTCGATGAAAAGTGAGGTCATTTGGTTCCTTGAAGCTTCTTGGCGTCGATCGTCACTGTCTCGCCATTGCCACCCGGAAAGCCCCGGAACAACCCGGCGGCGAGCGTGCGGGCACTGGTTTCGACCTGCGAATAGGGCGACTTCACGCCGGTTTCCATCTGCGCGCGGCCTTCCCACAGGGTGGTGCCGGCGGCAGTGCCGATCCGCACCTCAAGCGTGGTGGTGGCCGCCGGCCCCTCGCGCCCGCCGCCGAGGTTGATCCCGACACCCATGCCGAGCCCCGAACCGAAGCTGCCGGCGGTGCCGCCGACCCCGACATTGACCGGACCGCGCCGGTCGACCGGGGCGGCGGCGATGGGCTGGCGGCTGGTGCGGATCGCCGCGACCTGCGCCGCCGGCGCACCTTCGGCGACGACGGTGTAGCCGAGCCGCGCGAGCTCGACGCCGATGGCGGCGGCAAAGGCGCGGCGGGCGGCCTCGTTGCTCACTTCCTCGGGAAAGGTCGGCGCGATCGTCCCCTGACCGAGCCCGGCGGGCGAGGGGGCGACGAAGCGGGTCACCTCGACCGGCCCGGTATAGGGTGTGGTGGCGCAGCCCGGCAGCGCCAGCGCGGCGGCGGCGACGGCAATCGGGGCGAAATGGCGGTATGGCAACATGGCGCAGGTTCCTTTCGTGGCGCTGCGACTATAGGACGCGCCTTGCCACGTGCACAGGCTGCTATGTGTGTGCGCGAGGTTGAGAAATATTAAGCGGATTGCGTGATAGGGGCGGCGCCATGATGTCTGACAGCAAACCATCCGTGCTCGTCACCGGCGGGGCGGGCTATATCGGCAGCCACGCGGTGCTGGCGCTGGTCGACGGGGGCTGGCCAGTGGCAGTGATCGACAACCTTTCGACCGGCTTCCGCTTCGCCATCCCCGAGGGCGTGCCGCTCTATGAGGGCGATATCGCCGACGCCGACCTGCTGGCGCGGATCTTCGCGGAACAGGGCACGGGCGCGATCATGCACTTCGCCGGCTCGATCGTGGTGCCCGAAAGCGTCGCCGATCCGCTCAAGTATTACCACAACAACACCGCCAAGAGCCGCGCGCTGATCGCGGCGGCCGTCGAGGCCGGAGTGCCCCACTTCATTTTTTCCTCGACCGCGGCGACTTACGGCATTCCCGATGTCGCCGCCGTGTCCGAGGACACGCCGCAGCGGCCGATCAATCCCTACGGCTGGTCCAAGCTGATGACCGAGCAGATGCTCGCCGATGTTGCTGCAGCCCATCCGCTCAACTTCGGCGTGCTGCGCTATTTCAACGTCGCAGGCGCGGACCCGCAGGCGAGGAGCGGCCAATCGACCGCGGGCGCGACGCATCTCATCAAGGTCGCGATCGAGGCGGCGCTGGGCAAGCGCGAATCGGTTAGCGTGTTGGGCACCGACTACGCGACGCCCGACGGCACCGGGGTGCGCGACTATATCCACGTCAGCGATCTCGCCGCCGCCCACGTGCTGACGCTGGAGGCGCTGATCGCCGAGCCATCGCGCTCGCTGACCATGAACTGCGGCTATGGCCGGGGCTTCTCGGTCAACGAGGTGCTCGACGCGGTCGACCGGGTGACGAATCGCAAGCTCGACCGCCGGATTGAGGGGCGGCGCGCGGGCGATCCCGATTCGCTGATTTCCGATCCCTCGCGGCTCAAGGCGACCCTCGGCTGGGAGCCCCGACACGTCGATCTCGACACGATCATCGCCCATGCGCTCGCCTGGGAGCGCAAATTGTCCGATTTGCGGGGCTGATCGCGCCAGACTCGCATTGACGCGTGCTCGCGGCGCGGCTAACGACACGCTTCGATTTCCGCGCGTCGGAGCATTTCCGGCGCGCTTCACTTTTGGAACAAGCGCCATGAAGATCGTCAACAGCCTCAAGTCGCTGAAGGGCCGTCACCGCGACAACCGCGTGATCCGTCGTCGCGGCCGGACCTACGTCATCAACAAGACCGATCGCCGCTTCAAGGCCCGCCAGGGCTGATTTGGCGCAGGCGCCCGGCATGGGCGGCTGATGGATACGGCGGCCCGCCTCCTCACCGGAGTGCGGGCCGCGAGCGTTTGGGGGCGGGCCTGGTGAGAAAAGCGGTTGTGTTCGACATTGGCCGGGTGCTGTTCCACTGGCAGCTCGGCGCGCTGTTCGAAAAGCTGATCGACCATCCGGAGGAGCTCGACTGGTTCCTTGCCAACGTGGTCACCGAGGAATGGCATTTCGAGCATGACGCCGGCCGCCCGCTCGCCGAGATGGTGCCCGAGCGGATTGCGCTCTACCCGCAATACGAGGCGCAGATCCGCGCCTATGCCACCCGCTTCAACGAGACCGTGCCGGGGCCGGTGGAGGGCTCGCACGAACTGGTCGCGCGGTTGGCGGCGGCGGGCGTGCCGCTCTACTGCCTGACGAATTTCGGCGACGAGTTCTGGCAGATGTTCCGCCCGACTCAGCCGGTGTTCGATCACTTCGCGGACATCATCGTCTCGGGGGTGGAGAAGGTCGCCAAGCCCGATGCGCGGATCTACGAGATCATGGAGGCCCGCAGCGGGCGGACGGGCGCCGCGCTGTTCTTCACCGACGACAACCCCGCCAATGTCGCCGCCGCCCGGGCGCGGGGGTGGGATGCGCATATCTTCACCGATGCGGCGAGCCTCGAGGCGCAGCTGGTCGCGGCAGGTCTGCTCTAGGGGCGGCATAAAAAATCCCCCGGCCGCGCGCTGTGGGGTCAGCGGGCGCCGGGGGCTGTGGAGCTCCGTCCGGTTGGAGAGGGGGAGGACCGGACGGAGAGGGACTTCGCGTCAGACTGCAATCAGCCGTTGCACTTCGCCAGTTCCTCGGCGGTGATGTCCTGGCCATCAACCTTGAAGGTGGCGATCTCGCCGAACTTGCGGTTCAGGCCGCGGCATACACGCAGCGGGCGGGCGGTGGTCTTGTTGGCGACGCAGGTCGCGTCCTTGCACGCCCAGGCGACGCCATCGGCGACCGCGCGCGTCTCGCTCGCCGGGGCGGCGAGGGTGGCGCTGTAATAAGGGGCGCCGGCGGCGTTCAGAGGCGCGCCGCTGGTGGCGACGCCGAAGCTCGCGCCGGTGTAGACCAGCGCCGAGAGCAGGATGGCGAGCTTGCCGGAGCGGGGGAGGGAGAAGGTGTTCGTCATCGGGGTATCCTTTGCCTTGTCGTTTGTCGGGGCACCGGCCCCATGGTCTCTGTCACCGCATTTTGCAACGCAACATTTCGATTCGAAACCAGTTGCTATTCGCTACCTATGGCATTAGGTTGTGAGTTGCAACTGAAAACTGAAATTTTTTTGTGTGGCCTGCAAAATCGGTTACACACAGCCCCGGAAGGGGAAGGGACACGAGATTATGGGTGAGCTGAGAGAACCGCTGCGCGAACTGATCGAATGCGGGCTGCCGCAGGCGCTAGAGGTGATGGGCGAGCGCTGGTCCTTCATGATCCTGCGCGCGAGCTTCAACGGTCTCAAGCACTTCGAGGAATTCCTGAGCGAACTCGGCATCGCCCGCAACATTCTCTCCAACCGCCTCGCCAAGCTGGTCGAACACGGTATCCTCAAGCGCGAGCCCTGCGCCGACGATCGCCGCAAGATCGAATACCGCCTGACCGAAAAGGGCTTCGATCTGCTCCCGGCGATGCTGGCGCTGCGCCAGTGGGGCCAGAAATACGGCAGCGACCAGGTGGTCGAGGATCCGGTGCTGGTCGACGAGCGCGACCGTCTGCCGATCGGCCCGGTTTCGATCCTCGCCCATGACGGGCGGATACTCGGGCACCAGGACCTGTGGCTGACCCGCCCCGCCGACCTCGGCAAGCGCGCCGACGGCACCATCGCCACCCGCGGGACCGACCTCGCCAAGGGCGATGTGGTAGATCTTGCGGCGAAGAAGGCATCCGTCCGCTAAGCTGCGGACTGTCGACAATCCGTCGATACCGCAGGCCCTGTGGGTGCCCTTGGGCCGCCGCATAGGCTAGGGCGGCGGCCATGAGTGCGGTCGTCCCTCCCGAATGTCACGACATCCTCCACCGTACCTTCGGCTATCCCGCCTTCCGCGGGCAGCAGGAGGCTGTGATTGCACGGGTGATGGCAGGCACGCACACGCTTGCCCTGATGCCGACGGGCGCGGGCAAGAGCCTGTGCTACCAGGTTCCCGCCCTCGCGCGGGCGGGCACGGCGGTAGTGATCTCGCCCCTGATCGCGCTGATGCACGACCAGATCCGCTCGGCCCGGGCGGCGGGCATCCGCGCCGCCTCGATGACCTCGGCGGATTCGGACAATGCGGCGACCGCCGAAGCCTTCCGCTCGGGCGAGCTCAACCTGCTCTATGTTGCCCCCGAACGTGCCTCGACGCCGGGGTTCCAGGCGATGCTCAAACGCGCGCCGATCGCCCTGTTCGCCATCGACGAGGCGCATTGCGTGTCCGAATGGGGCCACGACTTCCGCCCCGATTACCGGATGCTGCGCCCGGTGCTCGACCGCTTCCCGGACGTGCCCCGCCTCGCGCTCACCGCCACCGCCGACCGCACGACGCGGGCGGACATTCTCAAGCAGCTCGGCATCCCGGACGAGGGCCTGATCGTCGCCGGCTTCGACCGGCCTAACATTCGCTACGCCATCACGCCCCGCGACAACGGCCCGCGCCAGATCGCCGACCTGCTCCAGCGGCTCGAAGGGGCGGGGATCGTCTATGCCCCCTCGCGCAAGCAGGCCGAGGAACTCGCGGCCGCCATCACTCGCGCCGGTCGCGCGGCATCCTTCTATCACGCCGGGTTGGAGCCGGACCGGCGCGCAAGGGTGCAGGCCGAGTTCGTCGCCTCCGAGGACATGGTGATGGTCGCCACCATCGCCTTCGGCATGGGCATCGACAAGCCCGACGTGCGTTTCGTGATTCACGCCGGGCTCCCAAAGTCGATTGAGGCCTATTACCAGGAAACCGGCCGCGCCGGGCGCGACGGCGATCCGGCCGAGGCACACCTGTTCTGGGGCGTCTCCGATTTCGCCCGCGCGCGGCAATGGCTGGCCGAGGTCGAGCCCGAGCGCCTGCCTGCCGAACAGGCGCGCCTGGGCGCGCTCGCCGCGCTGGTCGAGGCGCCGACCTGCCGCCGCGCGATCCTGCTCAGGTACTTCGGCGAGCATCCGGGCGAGCATTGCGGCAATTGCGACAACTGCCTGGAAACGCCCAGAGTGATCGACGCGGGCGAGCTGGCGCGGAAGCTCCTTTCGGCGGTCTATCGCACCGGCCAGAGCTTCGGCATCGGCCATGTCGAGAAGGTGCTGACCGGACAGAGCGACGGGCGCATCGCCTCCCGCGGGCATAACCGGCTCTCGGTGTTCGGCATCGTCAGCCCTCAGGAGGCCCCGCTGCTTCGCCCGCTCGCCCGGGCGATGGTGGCGCGGGGTATCCTCAACGCGACCGAGCACGGCGGCCTCGCATTGGGGCTGGAGGCAAGGCCCGTGCTGAAAGGCGAGGCAGGCGTCACCATCACCGAACCCCCGCCCAGGCGCGAACGCCGCAGCCGCCGGGCACGCGCGGGCGCAGCGGGCGATGCGCCCAACCCCGTCGGCAACCCACTGTTCGAGGCCCTACGCGCCAAGCGCAAGGCGCTTGCATCCGAGCATGGCCTCCCGGCCTATGTCATCTTCCATGATTCGGTGCTGCGCGACATGGCACTGCAATGCCCCGAGACGCTGGCGGAGCTCGGTACCATTCCCGGCGTGGGGGCGAAGAAGCTTGAGACATGGGGGTCGGATTTCATTGCCGTGGTGCGGGAGCACCTGAAGGGCTAGGGCGTCCCCGCCGCACCGAATAGTCGATCCGGATCCGCACCCAGCTGCCAAATTGCTCGCGCCCGCCGATCCGTGCCGGACGCACTCGGAACTGCCACGCGGCCGCCATTACCGCCCGGCCGATCTGCGAGCCCTGCGGGCTCTCGCCGAGCAGCACGCAGTCCTCGACATAGTAGCCCGTGACCGTCTTGCAGGCGATCAGCGCAGCGCCGGGCCCGTTGGCAGTGGAGAGATAGCCCGCCAGCTCCGAATCGGTCGGCTCGCGATACCAGCGCGCGGCGTAGAGCGGCTCGCCGTTGGGCGCGGTGCCGACCCGCTCGCTGTCGCCCGCGGTGCGCGGGTTGCCGGTGTCGGCGGGGCCCGCAGCCGCACCGGGCCTGATCCGCGCGCCAATCTTGGGACGGGTTGGCTGTTCGGCCGGGGCCGAGGGCGAAGGCGCAGGCTGAGGCGGCGCGGGCGGCTGGGGTGATGCCGGTGGCCGATCCAGCGCCAGCGGGGAGGGACGCAGCGGCTGTGGGAGCGGCTCGGGGGGGGGCGCCTGTTCCTCCTGCGGGGTATCCGCCTCACTCGCATTTGCGGCTTCCGGCGTGGGCGCGGGCGGCGCGGCGAATTCGATCGCGGTCAGCGTGTCCTTGCCTTCGCCGTCGTCGACTCTTCCCATCTGCACACCAAGCGTCAGCAGCATGAGCAGTAGCAGCGCCTCAAGCGCGACCGCGATTGCAAGGCTCGCCAGCCGCCGTCGCCGCACCGCCTTGCGACAGGCGGCGACCAGAGAGGCAAGCTTGCACGGCTGGTCTGCCGCCGTTGACGAAGGATTTTCGAAACTCGCCACTGCGCCCTTGTCGGGCCGAGAGAGAACGGCCCTTAGCTGTCCTTAACGCGTCTTGAGCTGGCATGATAGCTGTATGCAATTGGTTGCGGTCGACTTCCTGCGCTGCCGGGAGCTCACAAATACTGCGCTGAACCTCAAGCATGTCGGTGTAGCTTCGGTCGCCCCGCCGGTCGCCACTGCTCACATTTTCGTGGTGCACGACTGACAAAAGCTCTGAGCAGGTATCTTTTGAGATCCTGTGCTCTCCTCGCTGCGAAGGTTAGGCGGTACTCGTTCACGAACTCTCCGCGGCCGTATGTCATTGGAAGATAACATTCTTCTTCGTGCCCGCCTTGCCAGGCCGGGCGTGAGCCTGCTCGTCGAACTTCAGCGCGCGGTCCCAGGGACCTTACGCCACGACAGAGGGAGCCGAAATGACCATGACCAAGCCGCAGCACCTGGTGTTCGGGCGGGGGCTCTGGCAATTCATCTGCCCGCCGTTCTGTCGGCGCTTGAAGAGACCGGAGTGCGAAGTGCGCATTGCGCATTGCGCTATAGCGGTGCCACTTTGCGCCTGAGCCAGGAATCCCCAAGGCGGGCCGGGGGTCACGTTCGCCCGGGCAAATGATTGTTTTTCATGAATCTAGGAACCCGCACTTGCTAGGCTACCCCGAGGATGTGGCTTAACAATTCCTCGACCGTATTCATGTATTGGGCTTGGGTCATGTGGGTCCACGGCCTCCTTTTCCCGGCACAGAGTTCATCCGAGCAGCTGGAGCAAATCCGCGAGATTTTCGATAATCTTCGCAAGCAAATACCTCTCCTTTACGCAGCGGCGATCGTAAATCTTATCGGCATGCACGTCGCTATTGGCGGTGCAGAACTGAAGCTAATTTCTCCCATAACCGTACTGTCCGCCGTGCTGCTCTGGCGAGCTTTCTTCTGGGCCTTCGTGCAGAAGCCGACCGAGGACTTGCTCAAGGCCCGGACCGAGTTGCTGCAGGTTGCCGCCTTCACCGTTCTGTTGTGTACGGGCTTCTCAATCTGGGCGCAGTTCCTGATAACCGCCTATCCTGAACTGGCGCTCAGCGTCGTCTTTTTCAGCCTGCTTGCAGCCTTGGGTGCCGCATACGGACTTAGTAGCTTCCCCCGGGCAGCCGTTGTACCGCTGACTTTGCTTGGGATGCCAGTCGCCGTTCGTCTTCTGTTTCTGGGAGATGGCTTGACGAAGGCGATGGGGTTCAGCCTTCTGCTTGTCATATTGCTATTTATGCGCCTGCTTCAGACCCATAGCAAGGCGCTCACAGACCTGATCAGCAGTCGCATGGCAGCCGCGCGAGAACACAATCGCGCGATCTCTGCCGAGGTCGCAGCCATCAAGCGTGCAGACGCAGACGATCTGACAGGTGTCGCCAATCGTGCGAAGCTGATCCGCGACATAGGGAGGGACATGATTCAGGGGCCCGCGACAGGCGGTGGCAGCGTTGTGGCAATCTGCGACCTAGATGGCTTCAAACGTGCCAACGACGTGTTTGGTCATGCCGCAGGTGACGCGCTCCTCATCGCATTCGGGCAACGCTTGGCGGAAGAATTCTCAGGTGCAGCAACGGTCGCCAGGATGGGGGGGGACGAGTTCGCGGTTTTCTGGCGAGATGGTCTCTCGACAGCAGAGCTTTTTGCAGCCGGAGACCGGATCTGCGAGCTTGCTGCACAACCAGTCGAATGGAATGGAAAAAAGCTGACTGTCGGGACGTCTTGCGGGATAACTGAAGCCGGGCCCTACGCGAATAGCGTGCAGGAATTTCTCCGGCAGGCCGACACGGCCCTCTACATGGCAAAGGCATCCGGCCGCGGCCGCTGGCAATTCTATGACGAAATTGCATTCTCGATTGACAAGCGCAGGGCCAAGCTTGAGCTCCTGCTCCTCAGCGAAGAAGCTTTCAGCGAGCTATACGTAGATTTCCAGCCCATCTACGAGGTCAGTTCTGGCAACCTTGTCTATCTTGAGGCGCTGGCGAGGTGGCACAGCATGCAGCTTGGATCGGTAAGTCCCGGGGAGTTCATCTCTCTGGCGGAGAACTTAGGGAAGATTGAGGCCATAAATGAAGCCATTCTCGAAAAGGCGCTGACAAACGCTTGCGGCTGGCCGCCCGGTGTGCGCCTATCGTTCAACCTGAGCGCAGCCCAGATAAGTCGTGGAGGCACCGCGGAGCGAATCCTCGCAACGCTTGCGAAACATCGGGTGTCCCCGAACCTTATGCTTTTCGAAGTTACCGAATCCGCGGTGCTGGCTGACATGCGCACAGCCAAGCAGGAGCTGGAAATCCTTCGCCACGCCGGTTGCCTCGTCGCTCTCGACGATTTCGGCGCGGGCCATGCTTCGGTTGCGTATCTGCGGCACCTTGTATTCGATGTTGTAAAGCTCGACGGCTCGCTCACCAAGGACATTGAGACCTGCACGAGGTCCCGCCAAGTCCTGCTCGGACTCGTCAATCTTTGTCACGCGGCCGGCGCGTTGTGCGTGGCCGAGCACATCGAAACCGCGGGGCAACTTGATTTGGTCAGGACCATGGGCTGTGACCTTGCCCAAGGTTTCCATCTCTCGCGGCCGATCGAGCCCGATCACATCGAGGGCCTTTGGCGACGACAGTCTTTGTCACGCTAGCACCCCTTGTCAGTTGGTCTTGGACCATGACTTGCCATCATTCCGGTGAGCGACGGCATGGGCTGCTGCAGCGAACGAGCAACTGGCGCGGGCGCGCGTTGAAAGCCGGTTGCAGTCCGCAGTAATCGCCTGCGCACACGACGACGTCATCCTTTTTCCCGCCGCGTTCACGCGGCTTGCAAGCAGGCGTATCGCGCCGAGCGGATGGCTGGTGCCTAACCGCGACTTTCCGTCTGCCTCCGCTCGTACGCTTAGGCATTTCTCAAACATAGATGTTGGCAAATTCGGAACGAGACCGGAGCGAGAACATTTGCATGTTCCGTCTCGTTGCCCTCTCGCTCGCTTCACTGGCGCTTTTGTTGCCTGGAACACCGGCACTCGCCGACCCCGGAGCACGCGTCATTGAGCGCGTGTCGTGGGTCGAGGAATGGGACGCGGGACGCGGTGAGTGGGTCAGAGTCGATGATGGCTCGGAAGCCGGCGACTCCGGCGACGCCGCCCCTGCTCAGACCTTACCCACCACGTCTGTCACCCGCATGGGCGACGTCACCGTCACACAGACCATTATCGAGCAGCCAATGCGCTTCATCGTCCGCTCTCGCGCTGACGCGCGCGGCGCCGGGATGGCTGCTTATGGCCCATTCCGTGTGCTCGATGCGCGCCGCGCGGCGCTGGTCGGTTCGACCGACGCCAATAGCCCGCATGCCTTTGCGGCGATGATGGCTGACCATCCGAGCCTCGAAGTGCTCGAATTCACCGATGCCCCGGGCACCAGCAACGACATTGCAAATCTCCGCGTCGGCCGCGCGATCCGCGCCGCGGGCCTTGCCACCCACGTGCCCGCGGGCGGATCGGCGCGCTCGGGCGCGGTCGAGCTTTTCCTCGCCGGCACGACGCGCAGCATCGATCCCGGCGCCCTCTTCGCGGTTCATGCCTGGCGCGACGCGTTGGGCCGCGAGCCTGCCGATTTCGCACCCGACGCGCCGGAGAACCGGCTCTATCTTGACTATTATACTGACATGGGCATGAGCATCGATCAGGCTCGCGCCTTCTACGCCATGACCAACTCGGTTCCGCACACTCGTGCCCTGTGGCTCGGGGGCGACGAGATGGCGCGTTGGATCGCCCCTGACCAGGAAATGCGCGATCGAACCCCAGCCTCTCGCGACTTAGTGGGTGCATTGCACGGCCCGCTGCGTCTTGCGCTCGGGCGCTCGGCTGCAGCGGTCGCGGAAGGGCTGCTGGCCCGGTTGCGCGCGCCGGTCCCGCTCATCGAGGCCGCTCCGCGACTGGCCTATGCTGATCTCGGCGCGGCTGTGCTTGACTCGGGCGCTGCTTTCCCATAACCGCCGCGCCTGTTCTTGGCACGCTGCAACGCGGCCCCGGTCTCTTGCGCCGGTCAGCTTTTCGAGGATGATATGAAGCGTACCTTCCAGCCCAGCAATCTCGTGCGCGCCCGTCGCCACGGTTTCTTCGCCCGCAAGGCCACCCCGGGCGGTCAGAAAGTGCTTCGCGCCCGCCGCGCTCGCGGCCGCAAGAAGCTCTGCGCCTAATCCTTTCCGTACCCGCCTGCGCGGGTGCGATTACCTCGCTCGTGCGGCCTGAAGGTCGTATTGCGGCGGGCGGGCGCCCAAGAACACTGGCGTCCTTGCGGGCTCCCTCTGGGGGCCCGTTGATTTTTGCCGCCCTCCCTCATTACTTTATGGGCGACCCCATGATCTCGGTCCTGACCAAGCGCGGCGATTTCCTTGCTGCCAACGCCGGCACCCGCAATGCGCGCGCCGGTTTCGTGCTGCTGACCCGCCCCAACGGGGGACAGGGCATCCGGTACGGCATCACGGTCACCAAGAAGATCGGCAACGCGGTCGTACGCAATCGCATGAAGCGGCGGTTTCGCGAATTGCTGCGCGCCGCGCTGCCGGTGAAGGGGCTCGCGAATCACGATCACGTGCTGATCGGCCGCGCCGGCGGGGTCGAGCGGGATTTCCACCGCATGGCAGATGAACTTGCTCAGGCGCTCGAACGCGCCCGCGAAGGCAAGGGCGATCCGGCGGGCGGTCGTCGGCCCAGACGCGGGGACCGGCGCAAATGAAGCAGGTTCTCATCCTTGTTGCGCGCGCGTGGCAACTCGGACCCTCGCGGATCCTGCCGCCCACCTGCCGCTATGCGCCCTCCTGCAGCGAATACGCGATCCAGGCGATCGGCAAGTATGGTGCGTTCAAGGGTGGATGGATGGCGTTCAAGCGGCTAATGCGCTGCCACCCTTGGGGCGGGCACGGTCACGATCCCGTGCCCTAGGGCTTTAAACGGGACCGTTCTATCCCCATAACACACCTGTCGTCGCATAACCGGGGCTCACACTTGGACAATCGCAATCTTCTGCTCGCCGTCGTGCTTTCGGGTCTGCTCATTCTCGGGTGGGACGTGGGCATGCGCTATTTCTATCCCGAGGCGGCGATCTCCTCGCAGGCGACGCCGACCGATGCCTCGACCGGCGAATCCGCTGCCGCCGCACCCGCGCCCGCTGCCGCTGGCAATCTCGGCGTCGAGGCGGCGGCCCGCAAGGTCGATCTGAAGACAGCGCTTTCCGGCGGAAACCGCGTCGCGATCGACACCCCGCGCATCGCCGGCTCGATCAACCTGATCGGCGCGCGGATCGACGACGTGGTGCTCAAGGACTACCGCGAGAGCGTGAAGCAGGATGCGGGCCCCGTGCGCCTCTTCGCGCCTGAAGGCACGCCGGGGCAGTATTTCGCCGAATTCGGCTTCGTCAGCGGCGGGCAGCGCCTGCCCTCCAGCGTCGTCTGGACCGCCGACGGCGACCGGTTGACCCCGACCACGCCCGTCACCCTGTCCCGCACCGATGCGAACGGCGTGATCTACCGCGTGCGCTTCGCGGTCGACGAGGACTACATGATCACCGCCACCCAATCCGTCAGCAATGGGGGCGCGGGCGCGGCGGTGGTGCAGCCCTTCGCGCTGATCAAGCGCACCAGCACCAATGCCACCCTTGACCAGTATGTCTCGCACTCCGGCCCCGTCGGCGTGTTCGGCGGCACCCTGTGGGACCCGCATTCCTACGAGGAACTTGCCGAACTGGGCGGCGAAAGCCCCGAAGGCGCGCCCGATTGGCTCGGCTTCACCGACCAGTACTGGCTCGGCGCGCTGGTACCTGGTGACGGCAAGGGCAACGTCAGGGTCGACGATGCCGGCTTCCGGGCGCTCGGCAACAACCTGTTCCGCACCGACCTGCTCTACGGTGCCGTCACCGTGCCCGCCGGCGGCAGCGTGACGCAGGAAACCCGGCTCTATGCCGGGGCCAAGGACAGCCAGATCCTCGACAAGTACGAGGACGCCGGCATCACTTATTTCGGCAAGGCGATCAGCTGGGGCTGGTTCGAGATCGTCGAGAAGCCGATCCTGTGGCTGCTGCGCACCCTCAATGGCCTCGTCGGCAATTTCGGGGTGGCGATCATCCTGCTCACCGTCATCATCCGCGGGCTGATGTTCCCGATCGCGCAGAAGCAGTTCGCTTCGATGGCGCAGATGAAGGCCGTGCAGCCGAAGATGAAGGAGATCCAGGAGCGCTTCAAGGACGACAAGCAGCGCCAGCAGCAGGAGATCATGAAGCTCTACAAGGACGAGAAGGTCAATCCGCTCGCCGGCTGCCTGCCGATGCTGATCCAGATCCCGATCTTCTTCGCGCTCTACAAGGTGCTGGTGCTGGCGATCGAGATGCGCCACGAGCCCTTCATCCTGTGGATCAGGGATCTCTCGGTCCCCGATCCGGCGCATATCCTGAACCTCTTCGGCCTCCTGCCTTTCGCGATCCCCGAGGCGAGCTTCCTCGCCATCGGCCCACTCGCGGTGCTGCTGGGGATCACGATGTGGCTGACCTTCAAGCTCAACCCTGCGGCGATGGACCCGGTGCAGCAGCAGATGTTCGCGATCATGCCGTGGATCCTGATGTTCGTGATGGCGCCCTTCGCGGCCGGGTTGCTGCTCTACTGGGTGACCTCGAACGTCCTCACGCTGGCGCAGCAAAGCTATCTCTACTCGAAGCACCCGCAACTGAAGGCGGCGAACGCGACGGCGGAGAAGGCGGCAAAGGGGTAGCCTGATGAGCGATCCCGACGATCAGGCGGAGCGTGAGGAAGCCGCTTCCAAGCTCTTTTCCGGGCCGGTCGATTTCCTGCGCTCCGCGCCGCAGCTCCAGTTCCTGCCCGATCCGGTGGTGCCGGAGATCGCCTTCTGCGGGCGCTCAAACGTCGGCAAGTCCTCGCTGCTCAACGCGCTGACGGGGCGGAAGGCCATCGCCCGCGCCTCGGTGACGCCGGGGCGAACGCAGGAGCTCAATTTCTTCGATGTCGGCAGGCCGGAGGAGGAAGGCGCCCTGCCGCTGTTCCGGCTGGTCGACATGCCCGGCTACGGCTTCGCCAAGGCGCCGGTGAAGGTGGTCGAGAAGTGGAAGGCGCTGGTGAACAGCTACCTGCGCGGGCGGCAGGTTCTGGCCCGCACGCTGGTGCTGGTCGACAGCCGCCATGGCCTCAAGGAGGTCGACCGGACGATGATGACGATGCTGGATCAGGCCGCGGTCGGATATCGGATCGTCCTCACCAAGACCGACAAGATCAAGGCGAGCGAGCTCGCCGCGGTCGCCGAGAAGACCGCCGCCGAAGCGAAGAAGCACGTCGCCGCGCACCCCCAGATCCACCTCACCAGCAGCGAGAAGGGCATGGGCATCGCGGCCCTGCGCGCCGCAGTCGTCACCGACGCGCTGGGCGAGGGGTGGATGGGGTAGCCGGACCGCCATAGCTGCGCACGGCGTCGAACCCCGGCACCACGAATCCCATCCGCGGCGTCGGGCTCTGAGCAAGCCGGTAGGGCTCAAGGTCGTGCGCGAGCTTCACCAGCGTGCCTCCCTCGACCCCGCGCCCGCCCGCGAAGGCCGCCCGGAACACTGCCACCAGCGCGAAGAAATCGCGTGTGTCTCGATCAATGCCGAGCGCACCGGCATTCCCGACGACCCCCATCCCGTCGAACGACATGCCGAACCCGAGCAGCGCCGCGCGCTCGTCCGATTCCACCGCCTGCCGGTAGAGATCGATGATGGTCCCCCCGATTGCGGTGTTTGCGATGACCGGATGCAGGAGCCAGCGGTTCACGCCCTCGAGCCGCGTCGGCACCGCGATCATCACCATCGGCCGGTCGTCCGCCGCGACGGCCAGCGCGGCGCGCACAACGGCAGGATCGATCGTGCGCTCCGGGATCAGGCGCCCGCCGCTCTCCCCCGCCCGAAGCCGGATGCCGGCCGGGGAAAGCTGCCACGCGAGGCTGCGCACCCGGTATTCTCCCTCGCCCGGTGCCCCGGAGACGCTGACGCCGCGGATCAGCGCCGTGTCGACCTCCGACACCGGCGCGTCCATGGCCGCGGCGACCTCTGCGGCGGTCAGTGCCAGCCCGAAAATCGACAGCCCCCGCGGCTTGACCCGCGGGGCGCGCCCGCGCGCTGCCTTGCCGAGCACGCTAGTCCGCGCCAGCTCAGGCGCGCGCGGCAGGCCCTTGCCGGCGGCCGCGATCCCAAGGGCGGTCGGCAGGGTCATCGCCGTGCCGGGCAGCACGTCGTCGAACTGCGCCACCAGCGGCACGCCTGCCTGCCAGTTCGGCTGGGCCAGCACCGCGTTCACCGCCTTCGCCTCGCGCGCGTCGGGCAGAGCGGCAATCACCGGGCGGCGCGCGAGGATCCGGCCGAGGAAGGCATTGCGCCGCCGGTCGCTCTCGTCGAGCAGCCCCGCCACCTCCACCGCATCGCCGCGCCGCAGCAGCTTTTCGAGCCCGCCGCCCTGAACCCGCCGCAGCGCCGTCGCCAGCGGCCGGCCCGCGGTGATATCGTTGAGGAAGCTGGTGAAGCGGATCTGGACGATCTGCTCAAAGCCCTTCTGCAAGCCCTTGCGCCCTGCGCGAACCCCCTCGGCCTCGAACACCGCCGCGCCGCCCGGCCCGGGGATCGTCGCGCCGATTGCGAGCGCGAACTGGTCGCCGAGCGCGATGGTGGCGAAGGTGCCGATCCGGGCGGGCCGGTTGAACGCCGCGAGGCTGGCCTTCAGCTTCTCGCGGAAGCCCGGCACGCTGCCCGCCGCCTTGCGCAGCGCCTGCTCCAGCCGCTGCACCGCCGCCGCCCGCAACGCGCCCGGTGCCGCCTCGTGCCGGCGCATCTCGTCCAGCACCGCGCGTCCCGGATCGCTTGCCGGCACGTCATCGAGGGCGAAAGCCCGGGTGCCGCCGGCGGGATCGGCGGCATAGCTGCGGACCACGGCATCGCGGGCGACCATCGAATCGAAGGCGTTGTCGAGCGCCCGGGTGTCGCTGTCCGGCAGCAGCGCCCGGTCGGTCAGCCGCGCCGATGCCCGCAGCCAGGCACCGTCATCGGCGAGGGCCTCGAGAAACTGCTCGGCTGCGAGGCGGTAATCGGGATCGTCCGGCGCGGCTGGCTGGGGCGCCGCCGCTGCAAGCCGGCCGAGTTGGGGGCCGCTCGCGGCAAGCTCGCGCGCGATGCGCAGGCCTGCCAGCGTGTCAATCGCCGGTTCGACAAGCCCGCTGCGCAGCGGCGGCGCCGCGGTCCCGAGCAAGAGGATGCAGGTCGTCGCGGTGGCGATCTTGCCGAGCCGCTTGGTGCTGTTCTTGCCGAGATCGACCAGGCCCTCGCTGAACAGCAGCCGCATCAGGCGGGCGCGGACCCCGTCGACGCCGAGCGGCAGGGTCTGCTTGCTCAGGTCGATGCGGCGCACGAGATCGCAATAGCGCAGCCGGTGCGCCTGCCGCCGCCGGTCGTTGTCCGGCCCATCGGCGACGGTGTTGGCGATGCGCGCGCGCAGTTCCCGCATCTCCTCGCTGTCGGGCAGCGGTTCGAGTTCGCCGCTGCGCGACTTCACGGCGAGCGCGCGAAGCTGGCGCAGGTAATCGACCGCAAGCGTCTCGCGGTAGCTGGCGAGGGTCAGCGCCCACAGGATCGCGAAGGCCCCCGCGATGCCCAGCCAGAACAGGATCTGTCCCAGCGTGCTGCTGGCGGCCTTGGCCCAGTCGCGCGTGACGAGCGCCGCGGTCTGGACATCGGAAAGCACCCCGAGCGTGGTTGCCGGCGCCAGCCATTGCAGCGCGAGGAACCCGGCCGCCGCCGCGCCGAAGCTCAGCGCCGCGATGCGCAGGAAATCCCCAGCGGTCTGCAAAGCCGCGATCGTGGCGGCCCGTGCGACCTTCTCGCGCGCGGACTGCGCCAGCCAGCGGGTCTCCACCTGCGGCAGCAGCCCGGCATTCACGATCATGTGCAGCACCGCGACCAACGCGAGCCCGCCCCAGAAGTTCATCGCGAATGCCCTGTATCCGGCCCCGTCCCCGTCAGCGACCTAGCAACATCCGCAAGCCTGTTCCGGTTCCCGCGCTGCGGGCGATGCGATCAGTCATCCAGCGCCCCCAGTGCCCCCACCATCGCCTCTGCTAGCGCCCGCGCGGCTGCGCGGGTGGCGGCGCGGTCGGTGTTGTCGCCGACCTCGTAGGTGTAGGCGGGAATGGCGTAGGCGGCGTGGAACCAGTTCTTGGCCGTGCCGCTGCCCGGGTTCGCGTTGCGCGGCTCAAGCGTGAAGGCATAGCCGGGAAAGGCCTGATCCTTCCCCCCGAGCCATGCGCGCAGGAACCGCATCTGGGCCGGGCTCGCCTCCTCGTCGCCCTGCACGTAGAACAGGTTGCGACCCGTCGAGTGGAAGTCGACCATCAGCACCGGACGCACGGCGGCGGGCAGGGCATCGAGCCACGTCTTCACGGCGCGGGTCTCGGGCTGGGTGAAGGGGCCCCAGTCGCGGTTGAGATCGACCGCGCCGCGGTTCGCGCGCCAGTGGCCGCGGGCGACGCCATCGGGGTTGAGCATCGGCACCACCAGCACCTGCACATCGCCCAAATCGCCCGCGCGCGCCGCGAGCGCATCGACGAAGGCCTCCATCGCGATGGCCCCGGTCACCTCGGGCGGGTGCTGCCGGCCGAGCAGGATGACGAGCCGCGGCGCATCCGCGCGGCCGAGGCGGATCGCCTCGATGGGCCGCCTGTCATGCGAAGTGCCGAGCGTGAACACCCGCGCCCCGCTCGCCTTGCTCCACTTGGCGAGGTTGTCCGAGGCATCTTCGGGTGTGACCACCTCCTGCGCGGCGACAAGCCCCTTGCCGGAGGGCAGGCGCAGCACGGCCTCGCTGCCGTCGGTGGCGGTCTCGACCGGCACCTCGGCCCACTCCCCCGCCGCCCCGCGCAGCTTTGGCGCATAGCGGTGTCGGCCCTCGAGATAGCGCAGCGTGACCGTCACCGGCGCATCGCCTGCTGCCTCGTAGCGGAAGGCATACCACGGGCTAGGGTTGATCGGGGGCGCGTGTTCGGGGCTCACCAGCAGGGTGAAGGCGCGCTCGCCCGTGATCGCACAGGCGAGTGGCGGGGCGCCGTCGAAATCGAAGGCGAGGGTGACCGAGGGCGTGCGGCATGCCGCCCCCGGCACCGGAAGCGCGATCCCCGCTGACGGGGGCGGCGCCGAAACGCACGCCCCCGCCAGCAGGGCGAGGCCGGCCCATGCGTGTCGGATGTCGATGCCCATGGGCCGGAGGCCTATCAGAAGTTCTTGCGGATTTCGAACCGGACCACCCGCCCGCGCGGCGAGTGCAGCTGGCTGAGGAAGCCATAGGTCTCGTCGGCCAGCGGCGGATCCTTGTCGAACAGGTTGTTCACCCCCACCCGCAGCCGGGTGCCATCGAGCGGACCATCGGTGTCGTCGATGGTGAAGGTGAAGGCGGTGTTGATCGTCAGCATGTCGTTGACGCGCCAGAAATTGGCGTTGGGATCGTCCGACACGATCGGTACGTCGCGGCTGACGCTGGTGTTCCACACCTCGCCGACATACTGGGCGAAGATTGATAGGTCGATCGGACCGCTGCCCCAGTTCATCGAGCCGCTGAAGCGCCACTTGGGCCGTCCGTCGAGCTCGAGCAGCTGGCCCAGCCCCTCGACCCGCACCTCGGGCGGCAGCGTGCCGGCGGCGACCGCGTCGAGCAGCGTCTGTCCGTCCGCGCCCGCCGACTGGACGAAGCCGTTGAGCCGCGCCGCGTTGAAGCGCAGGCGGAACTTGCCGAGGCCGAAATCGGGGACGTTGTAGGCAAGCCCGAAGTCCCAGCCCTTCGACACGCGGCTGTCGAGGTTGATGTAGGGGTCGAGCACCTGGATGATGTCGCCCGCAGCCGCAAGGCCCGTGCCGGCGTAGAGCGCGATCTGCTCCGCCGTCGGCGCCGAGCGGATCACGGCGGGGTTGCTGCTGCCGGTGAGGCGCAGCAGCAGGTCGAGCGCGATGGCGTTATCGTCGCCGAAGGTGCCGACCAGCCCGGTCTGCTTCACGCGCCAGTAATCCGCGGTCAGCGTCAGGCCGGGAATGAACTTCGGTTCGAGCACGACGCCGAGGTTGATGCTCTCGCTGTCCTCCGGCTCGAGCTGGTCGGTGCCCGACCGGAAGCTGATGACGCCTTCACCCGGACAAAGGCCGAGGTTGGCGAGCTGTCCCTTGAGGACCTGCGCCTGGCACCGCACGAAATCGTCGCGGGTGTTGGAGCGGGTGGTGCCTTCGTCGTTGACCTGCACGAGGTTGGGGGCGCGGAAGCCCTGCGACCATGCGCCGCGCAGCATCACGCCGGGCACCACGCTCCACGACGCGGCGGCGCGCGGGACGATGGCGGTCTGGTCGATGTCGCGGAAGTGCTCCATGCGTCCCGCGAGCTGGAGGTTGAGCGAGTTGATCAGGGGGATGTCCATGCCCTCGCTCACCAGCGGCACAAAGGTTTCGGCGAAGGCCGACCACACCTCGCGCGCGCCGCTGGTGTCGGGCGAGGCGCTGGTGCCGGCCACGTCGCTGCCGTCGCGCACGCCCGGGATGACGCTGTCGGTCCAGGTGATCGTGCCGTCGATGCGCGGGTCGCGGTTATCGAAGAAGGTCTCGCGCCGCCACTCGATCCCGGCCGCGATCCCGACATCGCCGCCGGGCAGGCTGAGCAGGCTGCTGTTGCTGACCTTGAAGTCGGCCAGCGCAAGGCTGGTGCCGCCCTTGCGGAAGACGCTGATGCGGAACGGATCGATGCTGCTTGCCGGGTTCGGCGTGCAATCGCCATTGGCCGGATCATCGATGCAGCCGCCGTTGAAGGGGTTGTAGGCGTCCGGCGTCGAGCGGTTGACGGCTTGCTGGAACAGGGTGAGCGAGACGCGGTTGCCTTCGAGGTCGGTCGACCGCGCTTCGGAGTAGACGAAGCCGGTGTCGAAGTCCCATGCTCCGAAATTGCCCTTGAGGCCGGCGACGAGGCGGTAGGAGTTCTTGTCGACGTCGACCGTGCGGTTGCCCGCATCGACGAATCGGTAACGCTCCATGATGAGGTCCGCGCCGGCAGCGGGGATGGTGGTGCCGGGGCGGCGGTTCGGGTTGGGCACGCCGCCGGGGAAGGTCACCGGGCCGAAGGGGTTCCAGTAGGCATTGCGCGAGATCCCCACCGGCACGGCGCTGAGGATCGCCGCGGGGGTGATGTTGCGGCTGCTTTCCGAGCGGTAGAAGGTGCCCTCGAAATAGCCTTCGATGTTGTTGCTGAACTCGTAGTTCAGCAGCAGGGCGGCGTTGTAGCGGGTCTTCTCGCTGATCAGCGTGGTGCCGAAGGCGCGGTTGTAGCGCACGTCCACAGCCGGGGTCTCGCCGTTGCGGGCGCACAAGCCGTTGCCGAGATCGAAGCGGCAGCCGGTCTGGGTGCTTGGCTGGATGTAGAAATCATCGTCGCGGATCGGCGTCTGGTTGTTGTTCGTGATCTGGAGGTCGAACTGGCCGAAGGGGCCGAAGGTGTTGCGGTTGTTGAACTGCGTGTCGCCCTCGAAATCGGTGCCGACCAGCAGCGGGCGCTTGTCGTCATCGGCGGAATAGGCCCGCGCCGAGGCGGGGGTCGCGTTCTCGTGGAAATAGCTGCCATAGACCGTCAGGTTGGCCCTGCCATCGGCGAAGTCGAAGCCGTAGCCGCCGTTGAGCTGCGTCGCATAGGCATTGGTGCCGTCCGACAGGCGGTACTCGCCCTCGATGAAGCCGCCCTTGCGGTTGCCGCGCAGCACGGTGTTGACCACGCCCGCGACGGCATCCGCGCCATAGATCGCCGAGGCGCCGTCGCGCAGCACTTCCAGCCGCCGGACGCTGCCGGGCGCGATCTCGTTGGTGTCGGGGCTGACCACCGGCACCAGCAGCTCGGTCTGGAAGCCGGGGTTGAGCACCATGCGACGCCCGTTGATCAGCAGCAGGGTGTTGCCCGTGCCGAGATCGCGCAGGTTGATCGAGGCCGCATCGCCCCGCGCGTTGTTCGAGGTGACGTCGTTCTGCTCGTTGAAGGCCACGCCGCCCGCCTGCGGGATGGCGCGGAACAGCTCGTCGCCCGATGTCGCCGCCACGTTCTGGATGTCGATCTCGTCGACCACGGTGACGGGCAGAACGTCGTTGATCTTGGCGCCCTGGATCTGGGTGCCGGTGACGATGATCTCGCGCGAGACATCCTCTTCGGGCGCAGGCGGGGGCGGCGCAGCCTCCTGTGCGTGCGCGGCGGTGGCGGCGATCAGGCTGCCGCTGCACATAAGGACGAGCCTGCTCATAAGCTTGGTGGACATGGTCATTCTCCCCGTTTTTCGATGATCTGAAGTGATTGCGCCCAGTGCGCGAACAGGCCGGGCCACTGGCTGATGACCTGTTCGGGCTTGCCCAGACCCCAGCCGTGGCCGCCGTCGCGGAAAAGGTGGAGCTCCGCGCTCGCCCCGGCGGCGACGAGGGTCTGGAACAGGAGGATGCCGTGCCCTGGCGGCGTGGTGGGGTCGTCGGCGGAAGCGAAGATGATCGTGGGCGGCGCGTCCTTGCCCGCCCAGGTATCCAGCGACCACAGCGCCTCGGCCTTCTCGGTGGCCTTCTCGCCCACGATCTCGCGCCGGGTGCGGGTGGTGCCGTAGGGCTTGCGCAGGGTGACGACCGGGAACAGCAGCACCGCAAAGTCGGGCCGGGCCGAGACCGCCTCGTAGGCATCCCTGCCCGCATAGAGCGCGCGGGCCGGCTGGTAGGCGGTGAAGCCGGCAAGGTGCCCGCCGGCCGAGAAGCCCATGATCCCGATCTTCGCCGGATCAATCCCGAACTCGCCCGCGCGGGTGCGGATGATCTTCATTGCCCGCTGCGCGTCCATGAACGGCGCGCTCGCTTCCCAGCCGTCGTTCGGCAGGCGGTAGATTAGCTCGAAGACCGTGAAGCCCTGCGCGGCCAGCCATTCGGCGGCAGGGGTGCTTTCCTTCTTGAGCTGGATGCGGAAATAGCCGCCCCCGCCCGCCACCAGCACGGCGGCGCCGTTGGGATTTGCCGGGCGATAGACCCGCATCCGGGGGACCGCGACGTTCGACACCGCGCCGAGGCCTGCGCCCTCGGTGCCTATCTTCTCCGGCCCCTCGACCTGGCCCGCGCCGGGCATGGAAGCGGGCCAGAGGCGGATTTCCTCGGGCGCGGCGGCGAGCGGCGGGGCCGGCGTCAGCAGCGCCAGCGCGGCGGCGAGCAGGGTGAGCAGGCGGCGGATCACGGCTGCTTCTCCAGCACCTTGGCGATTTCCTCGCTCACGGGACCGCTGCGTTCGTGGCGTTCGATGTCCTCCGGTTCGAGCGGCAGGGGTGCGCCCGCCATCGCCGCCGCCAGCCGGTCGGTGTCGAGCGCGCCTTCCCACCGCGCCACGACGATGGTCGCCACCGCGTTGCCGATGAAGTTGGTGAGCGCGCGGCATTCGGACATGAAGCGGTCGATCCCGAGGATCAGCGCCATCCCCGCGACCGGTACCCCAGGCACCACCGATAGGGTCGCGGCAAGGATCACGAAGCCCGATCCGGTCACGCCTGCCGCGCCCTTGGAACTGATCATGGCGACCAGGACGAGGGTGAGCTGCTCGGCCAGCGAGAGTTCCACCCCCACGGCCTGCGCGATGAACAGCGCGGCCAGCGTCATGTAGATGTTGGTGCCGTCGAGGTTGAAGGAGTAGCCGGTCGGCACCACCAGCCCCACCACCGCCTTGCGGCAGCCGGCCATCTCCATCTTCTCCATCAGGCTCGGCAGCGCGGCCTCGGAGGAGGAGGTGCCGAGCACCAGCAGCAGTTCCTCGCGCAGGTAGCGGATCAGCGCGAAGATAGAGAAGCCGTTCGCCCAGCCCACCAGCCCCAGCACCACCAGGACGAACAGGAGCGAGGTCAGGTAGAAGGTCGCCACCAGCGCCGCGAGGTTGGCGAGGCTGCCGATGCCGAACTCGCCGATGGTGAAGGCCATCGCCCCGAAGGCGCCGATCGGCGCGAGCTTCATCAGCATGTGGACGAGCTTGAACACCACCTCGCCGAAGGAGGCGAGCACGTCGGTGACGAGGTCGCTCGCGGGCCGGGTGGCGGCGATCGCGACCCCGGCGAGGATCGCGACAAGCAGCACCTGCAGGATCTGCCCGTCGGTGACCGCGCTGAACAGGGTGTCGGGGATGATGCCGAGCAGGAAGCCGGTGATGGTGGTCGCCTCGGCCTTGTCGGCATAGTCGGCGACGGCGGCGGTATCGAGGCTGGCGGGATCGATGCCCAGCCCCTCGCCGGGGCGCACCACGTTGGCGACGACAAGGCCGATCACCAGCGCAAGGGTCGAGAAGGTGAGGAAGTAGGCGAAGGCCTTGCCCGCGACCGAGCCCACCGCCTTCAGATCGCGCATCCCGGCGATTCCGGTCGCCACGGTGACGAAGATCACCGGCGCGATGATCATCTTCACGAGCTTGATGAAGGCATCGCCCAGAGGCTTGAGCGCCGCGCCGAACTCGGGCGCCAGATGCCCCACCAGCGCCCCCAGCGCGATCGCCGCCAGCACCTGCACATAAAGCAGGCGGTAGAACGGCCTGCGTACGGCAGGCGCGGCCGTGTCCGGCATCATCGATGCTTGCAAACCCATGCCTCGCAGCTTCCCCTAGGGAATTCCTCTTCCGCCATGCAGGATCGGGCGAAGCGGCGACGGCTGCAAGCTGCATGCAGCGAGAATGACGGTCCATGCAAATCAGCGTGTTAGATGGGGGCTGCGGAGATATTTTCCGGATTTCCGCACAAAATCCTTGCTGATTATGCGGAAATCCGCACAACCCTGTGCTGAGGCACAGGTCGGGAAAGGCGCGCGGGTGCAAGGAAGGCTGGGGCGCTGGTATCTGGCGAGCATCGCGGCTGCCGCGGTGCTGCTGCTGGCGGCGCTCGCCATGCTTGGCCTCGACCGGGCGATGCGGGTGCAGGCGCTTGCCGAGACGCGCGCGGCCGCCGACGGACAGGCGGCGATCCTTGCCGCGGGGCTGGAAAGCGAGCTCAACAAGTTCACCCTCGTCCCGCGCGTGTTGGCAGGCGATCCGGACGTGGCCGACCTGCTCGCCGGCAATGGCGCGCAGCGCGATCTCCTAAACCGGCGCCTCGCTGCGCTGGCGCGGCAGACGCGGGCAGCGGCGATCTACCTGATCGACGCGGAGGGCATAACGCTGGCGGCGAGCAACTGGGACCAGCCCGACAGCTTCATCGGCTCGAACTACCGCTTCCGCGACTATTTCACCGGGGCGCTGCGCGACGGCACGGAAACGGAATTCGCCCTCGGCACCGTCAGCCGCCGCCCGGGCCTTTATCTCGCCGAACGGGTCGGCCCGGCCGGAGCGCCCCTCGGTGTGGTCGCGGTCAAGGTCGAGTTCGACAGCCTCGAGGCGAAGTGGCGACAGGCCGAGGACGGGGTGTTCGTGACCGACGCGGGCGGTATCGTGCTGCTCGCCAGCAATCCCGACTGGCGGTTCCGCGTGGCGGCGGGGGACTCGGCGCCGCGCGATCCGGCACGCGACGCGATGCGCTATGGCGTCGCGCGGCCGCAACCGCTCGAACTGCCCGGCGCCGTTGCGGGCGGCCGAGAGGCGGTGCGGATGATCGAGAAGATCCAGCCGATCGCGCCCGCTGGCTGGGAACTGCACCTGCTCGCCGACCCTTCCGCGCGGCTTTCGGTCGCCGTTGCCAACGGGCGGCTCGCGGGGGTGAGCGCGCTCGGCCTGCTCGCGCTCGCGTGTGTCGGCGCGGTCTTGTGGCGGCGTCAGCGCCAGGCGCGCGCCGCGGCCGAGATCGAGGCCCAGACCGCCACCTTGCGCGAGCAGCTGCGCCAGGCCAACCGGCTGGCGACGCTCGGCCAGATCACGGCGGGGCTCGGCCACGAGATCCGCCAGCCGCTCGCCGCGATGCGGGTCTATGCCGAAACCGGCGAGCGCCTGCTCGCCGCCGGACGCACCGCCGAGGCCGAGGACAACTTCGCCCGGATCGCGGGGCTTGCCGGCAGGATCGGGGAGATAACCGAGGAACAGCTCCACTTCAGCCGCCGCTCGGCCGAGGAGCCGCGCGACATCCGCCTCGCCGAGGTCATCGACGGCTCGCTGCTGCTGCTGCGCGACCAGTTCCGCCAGCAGGGCATCGCCCTTGCGCTCCCGCCCGCCGAGGCGGCGGCGGTGACGGTGCGCGCCCGCCACGTCCAGCTCGAACAGGTGCTCGTCAACCTGCTCCAGAACGCGGTGCAGGCCTGCGGCGAAGGGGGCCGGATCGCGCTCGACATCGGGGCGGGCGAGGGCGGCATGGTGCGGCTCGGGGTCAGCGACAACGGGCCCGGGGTGCCGCCCGAACTGCACGACACGCTGTTCCAGCCCTTCGTGACCTCCAAGGCGCAAGGCATCGGCCTCGGCCTCGCGATCGCGCAGGACATCATGCGCCAGCTCGGCGGTGACCTGCTGCACGAGGACACACCCTCAGGTGCACGCTTCGTCATGGTGATGCCGGCAGCATGAGCAGCGCGCCCGCCTCCGCCGCTCCGCTGCTCCAGGTCGCGCTGGTAGAGGACGATCCGGCGCTGCGCGATGCGACCTTGCAGGCGCTCATGCTCGAGGGGGCCGAGGTCGCCGCCTTTCCCGATGCCCGCGCGGCGCTCGGCTGGCTGACGGCGGATTATCCGGGCGTGGTGGTGAGCGACGTGCGGATGCCGGGGATGGACGGCATCGCCTTCTTCGCCGCCCTGCGCGAGATCGACCCCGACCTGCCGGTGATCCTCGTCACCGGACATGGCGACATCGCCATGGCGGTCGAGGCGATGAAGAACGGGGCCGCGGATTTCCTCACCAAGCCCTATGCCTCGGCCGACCTGATCCGCGCGGTGCGCTCCGCCGCGATGCGCCGCGCGCTGGCGCTCGAGAACCGGCGGCTGCGCGAGGAAGCGGGACGGGGCGCCGATGGGGCTATCCCCGGCAGCTCGCCTGCCGCCGAACGGCTGCGCGCGGTGATCGAGGGCGTGGCCCGGTCCGAGATCGACGTGGTGCTGAGCGGCCCCCACGGCACCGGCAAGAGCCACGCCGCGCGTCTGATTCACGACCTCGGCCCGCGCCGGGGGCGGCCATTCGTCACTGTCGATGCCGGGGTCCTGGCGCATGAGGATGCCGAGCTGCTGCTGTTCGGGCGCGACCCCGCCGCAGGTGGCGCGGGCCTTTCGCGCACGGGCCTCGTCGAGCGCGCCGATGGCGGGACGCTGTTCCTCGACGGGATCGCCGCGGCAGGCAGCGCGCTGGCGGCGCGGCTGCTGGCGCTGGTCGAGACGCGGCAGGTCTTCCCGATCGGCGCCGCCCAGCCGCGGCGGCTCAATCTCAGGATCATCGTCGCCCGTTCCGACGAGGCGGCGGAGGCCCGCGATCCGCTGTGGCACCGGCTGGGGGCCGTGCAGATCGCCTTTCCTCCGCTCGGCGAGCGGCGCGAGGACGTGGCCGAGCTGTTCCGCCTGTTCACCGCCCGCCACGCGCGCGAACTCGGCCTTGCGGTGCCCGCGATCGGGGAGGCGCAATGGCGGCACGTGCTGGCCCATGACTGGCCGGGCAACCTCCACGAGCTGTCCGCCTATGCCCGCGCCTTCGTGCTGGGCCTGACCGAGGCGGGGGTCGCGTCCCCCTTGCCGGGCGAGCGGTCGCTGGCCGAGATCGTCGCCGATTTCGAGCGCACCGTGCTGGAGGATGCCCTGCGCCGCTGCCGCGGGGATGTCGCGCAATTGCAGGCGATGCTGCGCACGCCGCGCAAGACCATCTACGACAAGCTCGCCAAACACGACCTCAAGCCGTCACGCTTCCGCTAGAGGGAAGGACACAAGCATGCGCCGCGCCGCCCTCGTCGCCCTGATCCTCGCATTGGCGACGATCCTCGGCCTCGCCGCCCCCGGCCCCGCCGCCGCCGCTCCGCCCGAGCCGCGCGGGCGGTTCGTCTTCACCGGCTGGGAGGGGCCGCCGCTGCCCGTGTGGTACCAGCTTCCCGACAGCGCCGGGCCGGACATGCCGGTGGTGGTCGTGATGCACGGCGTCAATCGCGACGCGGACCGCTACCGCGACGAATGGGCCCCGCTCGCGCAGCGGTACGGCTTCATCCTCGTGGTACCCGAGTTCTCCCGCGCCGACTTTCCGGGATCGCTCGGCTACAACACCGGATACTTCGCCGCCGCCGACGGCACCCTGCGCCCGCGTACGCTGTGGTCCTTCGCAGCGATCGAGCCGCTGTTCGACGATGTGCGCGCCCGCTTCGCCACGCGGGCTCCCCGCTACACGCTCTATGGCCATTCGGCGGGAGCGCAGTTCGTCCACCGCTTCGTGCTGTTCATGCCGGAAGCGCGGATCGAGCAGGCGATTGCGGCCAATGGCGGGTGGTACACCATGCCCGATGCCGCGACGGGTTTTCCCTATGGCATTGGCGGAGCGCCAGTCCCGGCCGGGGTGCTGGCGGCGGCGCTCGGCAAGCCGCTCACCGTGCTGCTGGGGACCGCCGACATCGACACCGCCGATCCCGACCTGCGCACCACGCTCGAGGCCAGCCGGCAGGGCCCGCACCGCTTCGCGCGCGGGCAGAGCTTCTTCGCCGAGGGTCGCGCGGCGGCGGAGCGGGCGGGGCTGCCGTTCGGCTGGCGGATGGAGTTCGTCCCCGGCGTCGGCCATTCCAACGGCCGCATGGCCAGCGCCGCCGCGCGCCTGATTGCCGCGCGGGCGGGGACTGCGGCTATTGCAGCTGTGCCCTGAAGCGGATCGTGAAGCTGGGCTGCACGGTGCCGCTCGTTGCGGCCGCCATCCGGCCCCCGGGGATGATCCGGATGCCGCGTACGTTGGTATCGAAGGTGCCGACGGGATTGTAGGTATAAGGCGCGGCTCCGCCCTGCGCTGAGGAGAAGCGAACCATCGATCCCGCGTTGAAGGTCGATAGACCGCTTGCAGTGGGCCCGTTGGCGAAAGTCACCGGCGTTCCGGTCGCGAAGGCCATCTGCGGAGGCATGATGTCGAGCAGCACGATGGACGCATTGTCCGGGCGACCGGAGCCGACATTCCTCACGGTGATGGCATATTCGACGATCGCGCCCGGGATCAGCTTGGGGTTGCTGTTGCCATTGACGGGATCGGAGATCACCGTGCTGGTCTTTTCTATCACCAGCACCGCCACGGCACGGCGAGTGTTGGTGATGGTGCAAGTAATCGTGTCCCCGAGCTGCGGGATGATCGTTCCGCCCACGGCCGTCGGCAAGGCGGTGGCCGAGCCGGTGAAGCTGTTGGTGCAGGCCATCGTCGCGGTGTAGTTGCCGAGGTTGGCGGTGCCGGCCGCGATTTCGTCGAGAGTGTAGGCGGTGCCGCTCACCAGCTGGACGAGATCGGTGTCCCCGTTGTTTACCGTCGTGTTCGAGCCAGTGGTGGTGGTCTGCGCTACGATGGTTTCGCCTTCGCGCACACGGACGGTGAATTGGTCGCCGGTAAAGCGGCGCCCATCGATCCCCATCTGCTTTCTGAGCTGCACCCGTGGGTGCGCGCCGTTGGTGAACGTGCACACCAGCGCCTCGCCGAACTGGAGCTGGCCGAGACTGGCGCTGGTCGCCGCGAGGTTGTTGGGCAGGCCCGCGCGGGTCGGGCCAGCGATGTTCGAGCAGGTCAGGCTCGCGCTGTATTGCGCCAGCGAGCTGACGCTGCCGCTCGCCATGCTCTCGCGCACGGTGATCGGTACCCCGGCGGCCATCGTGACTGTCGGCGCGAGAAAAGGTCCGCTGCCGGTGCTGGTGGTGACCCCGCTGGAAAGCACCGCGTTGTTGGCGGTCGAGACGATCTCGAACCGGAACTGGTCGGCGGCATTGGCGCGCGGACCGGTGATGCGCTTTTCGAGTCTGATCGAGGCGAAGCGCACCGCGAACATCACCCCCTGAAGACCGCCCGCCTGGGTCTCGACCGTCACCGTGCTCGGGCTGTTGCTAGACAGGATATGCGCGCCGACCGTGCCCGGTGCACCGGTGATGGTGACATTGGAGGTGCCCACCCCACTGATAAGGGGAATCGTGCTGCCGCTGATCGGAGGCGCGATGTCGAGCACCTGCCAAGCGCCGCCATTGGTGCCGAGCCGGAGGGCCTCACCGTCGTTCGAGGATTCCCCGTCCGCCACGACAAAGGCGAAGACCGAGGCAGCCGCGCCGGTTGGAGGGGTGATGGAGATTCCCGAAATTGTGACCAATCGCGTTCCCGCGCTCGCGGTGTAGAGCACCGGGCGCCCGGGGATGCCGATGAACGAGGTGTTACCGACCGAGGATCCGCTCCACGAGGGCGCGGCGACGGTGTTGTAGGCGGTCCCGCTGCCACCCGTGACCCTGAGGTTGAAGCGCAGCACTGAACCGTCCGTGAGGGTGAAGGTCATGTTCTGGCCCGAGGCGGAGCGGGCGGTGCTGTCGTTGTACTGGGCAAGGTCGAGCCAGCAATAGGTCTGCCAGCTGGACGGCGCAGTGCCCTGCGAGGCGGCCGTGCCGCAACTCTGGGCATGGGCCGCGGGGCTCCACATCAGCCCGACAACAAGCAGGCACAGCGCCATCAGCTTGCGCAGCAGGGGCGGCAGACGGTTCATCCCTTCCGCATAGGAAAGCATGGTAAACAGGCGGTTAGCAAACCGCTCCCGCGGGCGGGCGGTGCGGTTCATCGCCCCAGCCCCAGGACATCGAGGCTCGATGCGTCGAACTTCATGCGCACCGCCGCGAACACGCCCTTGTCGGTGTTGCGTGCCGGGCCGAAATCGCCGTCGCGGAAGCCTTCTATATTGTAGCCGAGGGTGACGAGCATCCCCTGCGCGGGCACCACGCCGATGGTCGGGCCGTAGGCGAAGCTCGTCACCTCGTCGTCTAGGCTGCTACGCACCGTGGTGCTGGCGCCGATCTCGATGCGCTCGCCGATCCCGATCCGCGCATCGCCCCCGACCAGCACCGAGGTACCTTCGAAATCGCTCCCCTCGAAGCGGTCGAGATTGTGCCGCGCGCCGAGGAAAAGCGCGAAGTCGTGGCGGCACACCTCGGCGCCGTTGATATGCTCGCGCGGGCTGAAGTTGCCCGAGAGGCTGGCAATAAGACGGCGCGTGGCGGCATTGCCGTCGACCACCAGCGCGGTCCGGCCGGCACCGCCCGCGCCGCCGATCTCGCCCGCCACCGCGCCGGTGATCCGGTCGGAGCGGAATTCGATCCGCCCGAGCATGGCGAGCGGCGAGGCATCGGGGCGGTGGGCGAAGGCAATGCTGGCATCGAGGATTTCCGCGGCGGCGCCGTTGGCGGCGTCCGAACGCGTCCAGGTGATGCCCGAGCCGACGAGGCTGCCCTCGCCGAGCTGGCGGATCGCGCCCAGCAGCGCGCCCTTGCGGTCGGCGGTCTCGCCGTCGCGCACTTCGCCGCGCGCGGTGATGCTCCAGCGGTCCTTGCGCCACGCCGCGCCGAAGGTGAGCGCGGTGAAGTCCTCGAACAGCAGTCCGCCGGTGATCTGCCCGCCGCTCGCCGCCGGCTGGGCTGGGTTGACGAGGTCGCCCGCGTCCGGCGCGCCGCCCAAGGTGCGGTTGCCGTCGAGCGTGGCGTCGATCGTCAGTTCGGGGCTGATCTGGAGCGTCTGCGACAGGCCGAAGGCGGCGAAGCTGCGGGTGCCGTTCTCGCCGATGCTCTCCTCGCCCAGCGTGGTGGTGACCTGCCCACCCTGCCACGGCGCGACCTCGATGCCGCCGCGCAGCTGGCGGGCGTTGAGGTTCTTGCCGTCGGCGATCTCGTAGGTGCCCACCAGCCGCACGTCCTGCGTGATCGCATAGCGCAACCCCAGCCGGTGGCGCGCGGGCAGATCGAGGCTCTCGGCCTCATCGAGCGCGATCGCGGTCCCGGCCGAAAGCTCGAGCCGGTTGCCCATCAGGCGCTGGGTGGCGCCGGCTTCGAGCATGGTCGAGGTGGCGGTGCTGCCGTCGGTCAGGCGGTCGTCGAAGCGGGTGATGCCGAGCCGCAAGTCGGTGCTCTGGCGGGTGAACATCACCTGCCCCTGCGCCGCGCGGCGGCGGGCGGCGTCGGTCAGGCTGTCGTCCTGCCACAGGCTGCCGACGAGGCTGAGCTCCTCGCTCAGCAGCACGCGCCCGTCGACGCCGATCTTGCGGCGTCCGCGTTCGACGGCGTTCTGCTGGCCGATGCCGTATTCGGCGTCGACCTGGCGGGCATAGGCGATGAGGTCGAGCTTGCCGGTCTGGTGCTGGACTTCCGCGAGCCAGCCGGTGGCGAGATCGCCCTCGCGGCGGCTGAGCGCGATCTCGGCGCGCACCTCGGTGTTCTCGCCGACCCGGGCGAGCAGGTCGAGCGCGCCGATATCGGTGCGGCGGGCGACACCGCCCGGCCCTTCGAGCCCTGCGTCGGTGAGCGCGGTCGCGCCGATCCGGACGCTGCCGCCCTCGCTGGTCCAGTCGGCGCGCACCCCGGCGTTCATCTCCGCCTCGCCCGCACCGTCGGTCTCGAACTCTATGACGATGAACTGCGGGTTGAGGTTCTCGTCGCGGCTCAGCACAGGAGCGGCAAAGCGGATCGTCCCGGCGAGCAGGTCGATGTCGTAATCGGTGAAGCGGGTGAGGACGTGGCTCGACACGATCTGTTCGGGCCGGAAACGGTCGCGCACTTCCAGCGTTACGCGCTCGGAATTGGCGAGGATGCGGCGGCTGGCGAGGCTGAAGGGGCCGGAGATGCCCTGGCCCTGGATCTCCTGGCGCTGGAAGCGGCTGGCGATCTCGGCGGCAAAGCCCTGCGCCTTGACCGCGCCGAACCGCGCCTCGGCCTTCACGCCCGTCGCGGTGCGGTTGTAGTTGGCGAGGCGGGTCTGGTTGAAGGCGGTCTGGAAATCGCCGTAGAGCGCGTAGAAGGTCGCTGTCTCGATGCGCACGTAGAGCTTCTCGCGGCTGGCGGCATCGAACTGGCGGGCCGAGGCGTCGCCGAAGACGGTATAGTAGGCGGCCGGATCGATCGCGCCGAGCGCCGGGCTGTCCTCGCGCTGGCGGGCGCTGTCATAGGCGAGGGTGAGGAGATATTCCCCCAGCACCCGCCCCTTGGCATAGAGCGCAACCCGCGCGTCGTCGCCCAGATCGCTGTCGAACTGGCCGGCCCGCTCCATGTTGTCGGCCACCGAACGCGCGCCGAGCGTGCCTTCGGCAAGGCCGATGACGGTCCATTCGATGTCGCCCGGCTCGATCCAAGCCTCCAGCTCCTGGCGACGGGTGATCTCGCCGTCGGCGAAGGCGAAGTCGAGCCTGAGCGAGCCGCTGACCATGGTCGGCGCGAGTTCGATCCGTGCGATCCCCTCGCTGCCCTCGACCACCCAGCGGGCCGCCATCGGGGCGGTGCCGGTCAGCTGGTTGAGCTGCTGGCGGTCGATCTGTTCGGCGCTCTGGTAGGGGGCGTTGAGCGTGAAGTTGCCCGACAGGCCCTCGCGCAGCGGGCGGTTGTTGCGGTCGAGCACACGGATCGCCACCACCGGACGGGTGCGGCCATCGGCGACGAGGTTCGAAAGCTCGGGCAGGAATTCGACGCGGGCCGGGGCGCGGGTGAAGAACACCTCGCGGGTGAAGGTCTTGGAGACCTCGCCGAAGGAATTGACGATGCGCGCCTCGAGCACGGTGCGGTCGGTCGGCAGCTGCACCCCGCGCCACTGGCTGATCGCCCACTTGCCACGTTCCGGGTTCTGGGTGCCGTCGAAGGCAAGCGGATCGACCGGCTTGCCGTCGACCAGCAGCTGCACGGTCTGGCCGCGGCGGTGGCGCACGACCACGCGGATCGCAGGCGCGCGGGGGTTGGCGTCGATGGCGGGTGCGATGAAGCCGTCCTCGCCATCGCCAAGCGCCATCATGTCGGCGACGTCGAGCTTGGGCTCGGTGGCGGGGGCCGTCTCGGCCCCGGCCTCGGGTTCAGGTTCGCCCTTGGCTTCGGCGGGGGCGGCGAGCGGGGCGAGCGCGCCCTCGGGCAGGACGGCGTGGAAATCGGCGACGACCAGGCTGCCGCCCTGGCCGATCGCGAAGCGCGAGATCGCGCTGCCGGCGTTGCGGGTCGAGCGGGTGCAGTCGACGAAGCGGCCGCCCTCGGGCAGGGTCATGGGGGCGACCTGCACCACGTGGGTGCCGGGCACGACGCCCTCGAAGTAGTAACGGCCATCGGCATCGGTGATCGCGAAGCTGCCGTCTTCCAGCATCACCCGCACACCGGCGATCCCGCGGCGCTCTGCCTCGGGCAGGGTGCAGCTGCCGGCCATGACGCGGCCGATGATGGTCATGCGGTCGGCGATCCCGTCGCGCACAAGATCGATCGCCGCGCTCGCCCGCGCATCGCGGCCCAGTGTGTCGCGGGCGAGGGCTTCATTGACCACGCGGCCCGGAGGTGCATCGGGGCGCACGCTCATGGCGTAGGTGACCCGCGCCGAGGTGCCGCCGGGCAGATCGCCGAGCGTAATCGTCAGCACCCGACCGTCAGGGGCGACGGTGACCGCCTGCGGTGCGGGCGCGCCGTTCACGCGGATCGAATCCGGCCGCAGCCTCAGCCAGCGCGACGGGGTGTCGGTGACGCTCACTCCGCGCCGCACGCGATCGGGATCGGTGTTGGCGATGGTGACGGTGTAGAACACCACGTCGCCCGGCGCCGCACGGGTGCGCGAGGCGGTCTTGGTCATGGCGAGTGCGAGCGCCGGACGATCGACCGGCACGTCGACTTCGTAGGGCGCGGGATCATCGAGCACGAAAACGTCGCCGAAGGATCCGGCGCGGATAAGATAGGGGCGCCCATTGGGGCGGGTGACGCGGGCCAGCGCCTCGCGCGTGGCGGCGGAGGGCGCGGTGTAGGGTGCCGGCGGCTCGATCACCAGTCGATAGCGTCCGGCGTTGGTGAGCGGGAACCAGAACTCGCCCGGCCCCATCGGCACGGTGCGGCCCGCACCGTCGGTGACCGCCTGGCCCGAGACCATGCTCGAGGGCCAGGGAGTGACGCCGTCCTCGGCGAACACGGTGGCAGGGGCACCGGTCGCGGCGTTGACGAGGGCGATGCGCGCGCCGTCGACCGGCGCGCCGGTCTCGCTGTCGAAGACCACGCCGAAGGGGTCGATCAGCACGTCCACCTCGGCCGAGACCATGTTGGCTTCGGTGCCGGGCTGCATCGCGGCGATGGTGATGCGGGTGTTCTCGCCCACGCTGAGGCGGCAGTCTTCCTGCGCCAGCGGCGGGGGGATGCGCAGCGTGTCGATCACGCCGGCGAAGACGCCGCTGTCGGGCGCGGTCTCGAACACCGTCATGGTCTCGTGGTCGCCCTCCGGTGTGGTAAGCACGACGGAGAGGCTGTCGATCGCGGTGCGGTCGCGGTTGGCGGCGGCGGCGACGATCTCGAAGAACAGGGGTTCGCCGCCGCGCAGGCGGTCGGCGGGCGTGACGCTGGCGCTGGCCACCGCGGTGGCCGCAGCGGAGGAGGGCGAGGTGCCGGCCGTCGCGTTGGCGCGCAGCCGCGCCGCCGGGCCGCTGGTGAGGCCGCACTGCGGCGGGCGGTAGACGAGCTCGGCGCCCGCTCCCTTGACCCGGCGGAACACGCGGATCGCGGGCGGGGCGGGGGGAGCCGCGGGAAGCGCGGCGACATCGAAGCGCACCGGGTTGCTCGACACCCTTTTGCGGGCGCCGTCAGCCTCCCAGGTGGCCTCGGCGATATTGGTCACGGTGCGCACGGTCTGGCCGTCGCCCGTCTGGGCGTGAACCCCCTCCTGCGGCACGCCGAGAGGCAGAAGCGCTGCGAGCAGAATCGCTGCCACGCGCCGCAAGGAGGGGGAAACACGCAAGACCTAAGTCCGGATCGAGGATCAGTCGATCGTGACCAGGAAGTAGAGCGAGCGGGTCTGGCCGGCAGCGACGTCGCTGAGGCTGCCCGACACGCGGTCTTCACCATTGGCGCCGCCGCCTGCGGTGAAGGTGCCGCCCGCGATCCCGTTGGTGCAGCTCGCATCGCCGTTGATGCGGATCGAGCCGTTCACGAAGGACACGTCGGTCGGCAGGTCGTCGGTCAGGACCACGTCGGTCGCGGTGGCCGCACCCGAGGCGTTGGCCACGGTGATGCAGTATTCCACCGTCGCACCCGGGATCGCCTTGGGATTGTTGGTCCCGTTGACCGTGTCGCTCACCACGCGGCTCGACTTGAGCAGGGTGACGACCGCGCCCGACACGGCATAGCGGCCGGTGTCGGAGAAGGCGCCGTCGCGCGCCACGTCGGTATCGCCCTGGCCGTCGAACAGCACGGTGTCGATGCCCGCGGTGTTGCTCGCGGATTCGACCAGCTCGGCGCCCAGCGCGCCGACGCCGCCGGCCGCATGGGCATTGGCGGTGAGGGTCACGTCGAAGGTGTTGCCGTTGACCGCGTTGAGGCCGATGTCGGCGAGCACGATGACTGCCACGGTGACGCCGTTCGCAGCCGAACCGACTTCATCAAGGTAGGTGATCGAACCGGCTTCGAATTCCGCCTGGCTCAGCACGCGGTTGCCGTCGGTGTCGCGGAAGACACGGAAGTTGCCAATATTGTTGGCGTTGCCGGCGTTGAGCGCCGCTGACAGGGCAAGGTCGACGCTGCTGTTCGACAAGTTGGTCACGTCGAAGGCGATCGCGCGGTTGGTCTGGCCCGGCCCGACGCTGGTGTCGGCGGTGCCGGCATAGGTCACGTTCACGTTCACGCGCTGGTCGACGGTGAAGCTGTCGCTCGCCGTCTGGGCGTTCTGGGTCACGCCGTTGACGTTGAAGCTGACGCTGACTTCGTTGGTGATGGTGGATCCCGCGCTGGTCCCTTGGGCCAACGCAGGGGCGCTGGTCATCGCGACGAGCGCAAACGCGCTCACCGCACCCAGCAACTGCTTGGTGGTCTTCATAGGTCTGGTCCCGAGTGTTGGTCCTGCGTCAATGATTCCGCCCGCAAGACGTGGCGGTCATCTCCCGCCGGTCAGCGGATGATGGCTGGATAGGTGAGCCTGCCTGAGGCGCCGGGCGCAATGCTCGCCAGCACCCAGCGGACGTGGGTCACGTCCTCGTAGGTCGCAGGACGGGTTGCGCCGTCCGGATTGGTGACAGTAAGCGCGCCGAGTACGCCCCAGGTCTTGCCCCCGTCGACCGAAAGCACCAGCGCCGGATCGGCGTCGGGCGCGAGCCGCACTGCGGCTGGTAGGGGGTTGGTCACGGTGAAGTTGGTCACCGCCTCGGCGCCCTTGTTGGCATAGTCAGTGCCGAACACCAGCCGGTCGCCGGGCACGATGTTGGTCGGCTCAACCAGTTCGGTGCGCTCCTTGCCCTCGGCGTCGGTGGTGATCTTCACCGCTTTGACGTCGCCGGCGAGGGTGACGGGGATGGCATTCTGCGCGGCGAGCGGCAGGGCGGGCAGGGGGAAGGCCGAAGCGGCAGCGGCGGCAATCATGATCTTGGAAAGCGACTTCATGGCTGGAACCTTGTTCTGGCTGTTTTTCACTTATCGATGCTGACGTTGAAAGTGATTGCGCGGGCAGTGCCGGCGGCGGTGGTGCCGAGATCGACCCTGATCCCGTCCGCGTCGGAGGCGGTGCCGGCATCGCCGTCGGTGCCGTCGGTGAGCGCGGCCGCGTCGAGCGTGAGCGAGCCCGGGATGTAGGTGGTGCCGTCGGGAATGGCGTCGGTGACGACAAGGCTCGCGACCGATCCGGTCCCCCCCACCCGCGCCTCGATGGTGAAGGTAGCGATCGCGCCGGGAACGGCGCTGGTGCCGCCGAAGGGATCGCGCAGGGTGACCGATTTGCGAAGCTCAACCCCCGCGACCGCGTTGATGAGCGCGCCGCGCGCGGTCGCAGCGGCACCGGTGGTGCCGAGGATCGCGTCCCCGCCGTCCACGCCCGCGCCGGCGAAGACCGTACCGGGCGTGCCGGTGCCGGTGACGGCCTCGGCGCGAAGATCGACATTGCTCCGCTGGCCGTCGGTCGCGGTCTGCGGCACGGTGGCGAGCACGAAGACCGTCGGCCGCGCATCGGCGGCGAGCACGGCGGTCGTCTGCGGCTGGGCAAGGATCTCGTCAACGCCTTCCTCGTAGGTGCCGTTGCCGTTGCTATCGATTGCAATCGCACGAAACGTGAGATCGAAGTCGTTGCCCGCGACGGCCATGTTGGCGGCGAGGCGGAAGGCCTCGGGTCCATTTCCCTGGTTGGTGAGCTCGAAGGTCAGCACCGCGTCCCCCGGACGCGTGGTGAGCGGCCCCGGGTCGAGCGAGGTGAGCGTCACGTCGAGCAGTTCGTCGACGCGGACCGTGACGGTGTTCGAGTTGACGCTGCGCTGAACGCCCCCCTCGTCATAACTGGCGACCGCGGTGTTGCGGATCAGCGTTCCGGCGGTCACGCCCCCGGCGTGCGCAGGGGCAGGCGCGAGCGCACCGGCCAGCATGGCAGGGACGAGGATCGTGGCTAATGAGGCGTAAAGGCGAGCATGGGTGTTCATGCCCCGGGGAACTACGGAAAAATAGTTACCGGGCCGTTAGCCATCGGATGATATTCAGTATGGCGCACCCCCTCCTTTCGGACTGGTCAAGTGGCGAACAAGTTAGCCTGATCGGCAAAGGCCTTGAACTCAAGCGCATTGCCGGAAGGGTCACGCAGGAACATCGTCGCCTGTTCGCCGGGCTGACCCCGGAAGCGGATGGTCGGCTCGATCACGAAGGTGCAGCCGCCCGTGCGCAGACGTTCGGCGAGCGCCTCCCAGTCCGCCATTTCGAGGACCAGCCCGAAATGCGGCACCGGCACGCCGTGCCCGTCGACATGGTTCGACGCCCGGTCACCCGCCTGCCCCGGCGCGAGGTGGGCGACGATCTGGTGACCGTGGAAATCGAAATCGACCCACTCGTCCGACGAGCGCCCCTCGGCGCAGCCCATCACCTCCCCGTAGAAGCGCCGCGCCTCGGCGAGATCGTCGACGGGAAAGGCGAGGTGGAAGGGGGGCAGGGTCATGGGCGGGCTCCTCGATTCCTGCCTGCGTTAGACCGTTCAGCCTCGACAGGGGAAGTCTGAATTCCTAGGGGAGCCGCTCAACCGTTCTCGCAAGGTGGAGCAGACGGCCCATGAAACTCATCATCGGCAACAAGAACTATTCGAGCTGGTCCCTGCGCGGCTGGCTCGCGGTCAAGCAGTCGGGCCTCTCCTTCGAGGAACTGACCGTGCCGATCATGGGCGAGGAGTGGGACCGGCTGAAGCAGGACATGGGCGAGGTCCAGCCCTCCAGCGGCAAGGTGCCGATCCTGTGGGACGGCGATTCCGTGGTGTGGGACAGCCTCGCGATCATGGAATACTGCGCCGACAAGGTCGGGCGCGAGCGGTTCTGGCCCAAGGACGAGCCCGCGCGCGCGATGGCCCGGGCGATGGTGGCCGAGATGCATTCGGGCTACCTCAGCTTGCGCCGCGAACTGCCGATGAACATCCGCCGCCGGGTGGAACTGCCGGGCCTGTCAGACGCGACCCGCCACGATATCGTGCGCATCCTCGGTCTGTGGGCGGAAGCCCGCGCGCGCCACGGCCGCGCGGGGCCCTACCTGTTCGGAACCTTCGGCGCCGCGGACATCTTCTATGCGCCGGTGGTCACGCGCTTCGTCACCTACGGCATCGGCGTCCCCGGCTTCGCACAGGCCTACATGGAAGCGATCACCGAGCATGAATGGATGCGCGAGTGGACGGGCGCGGCCGAGGAAGAGGAATGGGTGATCGAGCAGTTCGAGATGGTGCGCTGATCCCCGGCTAGGCGAAAGCCTTGGTCAGGAACCACGCCGCCACGCCCAGCATCGCCAGCGCCAGCACCCGCCGCACGATCCGCGCGCGGCTCTCCGCCATGAGCGCCACGCGGGCGTGCTCGGCAGCGAGCACCAGCGCGCCGTGGATCGCAGTGGCTATCCCGACGCTCACCGCCCCCAGCACCAGTCCCTGCTCCATGGTCGGCCGCCCGTCCGCGACGAATTGCGGCATCACGGTGATGAGGAACAGGGCCGACTTGGGGTTGAGCACATTGATCGCGAACCCCGCGAGGGCGTGACGTTCCCCGCTCCGGCGCGGGGTGGCGGTGGGCGAGCTTTCGCCCGCATCGCGCCATGCCTCGAGTGCCAGCCACACCATCATCGCCGCCGCCAGCACCGAAACCGCCGTGGTCAGCGCCGGGCCCTGCGCCAGGATCAGGCTCGCCGCGATGACGCTGAGCGCGGCGTTGACCGCAAGCCCGAGCGCCACGCCGGCAACCGCCTTCAGCCCCGCGCCGCGCCCCTCGGACAGGGTCAGCGTCACCAGCCACGCCATGTTGGGCCCGGGCGTGACCTCGACCAGCAGCACGGCAAGGGCGAAGCCCGCCCAGTCGACCAGAGGGTCGATCACGGTACGCGGCGCGCGTCGTAGCGGGTGCCGTCCTTGCGGGCGTAGCCATCGGCGTCGAACACCATGTCGATGTCGGGATATTCCCCGCTGTCGGAGGCCTTGTCGCCGGCGCTTATCGCGACGAAGACGCAGGGCGCCCCGGAGCGGTTGTGGAGGCAGTGCCCGTTCGCCTTGCCGGCCGGAAAGGCGAGCACGTCGCCCGGGCCGACGGACGTTTCGCCGGCATCGTCGATCAGCACCGCATGGCCTTCGAGGATCACCACCAGTTCGTCCTGCCCGCGGTGCCAGTGGCGCTGCGAGGAAAAGGCGCCGGGCAGAAGGGTGACGTGGCTCGCGCCCATCAGGCCGAACCCGGCCGCAGGCGCAAGGCGGCGATACCACCGCCCCTCGACCGCCGCATCGAAGGGCGGCGGGTAGCCGGTGGCATTGGTCAGGGGGATCGCGGCAAGATCGAGCTTGGGCATCGGAGGCAACTCCTGCTAGGCCCGTCAAGATGCTCGACACGCTCGATATTGCCAAGCGCCTGATCGCCGCGCCTTCCGTCACCCCCGCCACCGGGGCGGTGTTCGCCGAACTCGAGGCGATGCTAGTGCCGCTGGGCTTTGCCGTCCACCGTTTCAGGCGGGGGGATGGCCCGGAAGGGTCCGACGAGGCGCCGGTGGAGAACCTCTTCGCCCTGCGCACCGGACCCGAAGGCTCGCGCCATTTCGCCTTTGCTGGGCATCTCGACGTGGTGCCGCCGGGTGAGGGATGGGCCTCCGATCCCTTCGAGCCGCAGGTGCGCGGCGAGCTGCTCCACGGGCGCGGCGCGGTCGACATGAAGGGCGCGATCGCGGCGATGGTCGCCGCCGTCGCCGAGGTGCCGCAGGACGCCGGCACGATCAGCTTTATCATCACCGGCGACGAGGAAGGCCCGGCGCTCCACGGCACGCGGGCGCTGATCGATCACATGGAGGCCGCCGGGCACCGCCCCGACCTCTGCCTTGTCGGCGAGCCGACCTCGGTCCACCGGCTCGGCGACATGGTCAAGATCGGGCGGCGCGGCTCGGTCAACATCTTCATCGATGCGGAAGGCACGCAGGGCCACGTCGCCTATCCCCACCTCGCCGACAATCCGTTGCCCCGGCTGGTCGCGATCCTCGCCGAACTCGACGCCCTGACGCTCGACACCGGGACGAAGTGGTTCCAGCCGAGCAACCTCGAGATCACCGACATCAACGTGGGCAACCGCGCGCACAACGTCATTCCCGCGGCCGGCCACGCGCGCATCTCGATCCGCTTCAACGACCTGCACACCGGCAAGAGCCTGTCCGACCGCGTCTGCGCCATCGCCGAGAAGCACGGCGGCAAGGCGCGGCCCATCATCTCGGGCGAGCCCTTCCTGACTGAGCCGGGCGCCTTTTCGTCCCTGGTGAGCGCGGCGGTCGAGGCCGAGACCGGGGTGGTGCCGGAACTTTCCACCACCGGCGGAACTTCCGATGCGCGCTTCCTGCGCAGCGTGTGCCCGGTGATCGAATTCGGCCTGTGCAACGCGACCATGCACAAGCGCGACGAGGCGGTGGCGATCCCCGATCTCGCCGTGCTCGCTCGCATCTACGCCCGCATCGCCCGCGCGGCGCTGGCGCTGGGCGAGGAGTTGAAGGAGTAACGTCGTGTCGGTCTGGTTTCGGGTTCCCCTGTGGCAGCGGGTTATAGCTGCCCTGATCCTCGGCATCATCGCCGGGCGGTTGTGGGGACCCGGAGCCGAGAGCATCAAGATCATCGGCGATGTCTTCATCGCCTTCATCAAGATGCTGGTGGTGCCGCTGATCTTCTTCAGCCTCGTCGCAGGCGTCGCCAGCATCGGCGACCTGAGAAAGCTTGGCGCGGTCGGCTGGCGGGCGATGCTGCTGTTCGTGGTGACCGGACAGATCTCGGTGTGGCTGGGCCTGGGGCTGGGCACCGTGATCGGACCGGGCGTGGGGGTCGACACCTCCAGCATCGACATGGGCGCAGCCCCTCCGCCCAACGAGACGACATGGCGCGACATGGTGCTGGGCATGATCCCGCAGAGCCCCGTCCAGGTCATGGCCGACGTCAACGTGCTGCCGCTGATCGTCTTCTCGCTCTTGATCGGGATCGGCATCCTGATGGCCAAGGAGGACGGCGCGCCGGTGCTGCGGATCTTCGAGAGCGGCTCTGTGGTGATGCAGAAGGTCACCATGATCGTGATGGAGCTCACCCCCTTCGGCGTCTTCGCGTTGATGGCCTGGGTGGCGGGCACGCTCGGCTTCGATGCGCTGGCGGCGCTCGGCAAGCTGGTGTTCCTCAACTACCTCGGCTGCGCGCTGATCATCGTCCTGGTCTATGGCGGGATGATCAAGCTGGTGGCGCGCCAGCAGGTCACGGGCTTCTTCCGCGGCATCGTCGATGCGATGGCGGTGAGCTACTCCACCGCCAGTTCCAACGCCACCCTGCCGGTGACGCTGCGCTGCGCCGAGCGCAATCTCGGCGTCTCGAGTTCGGTCGCGAGCTTCGTCGTGAGCCTCGGCGCGACGATCAACATGAACGGCACAGCCATGTATCTCGGTTTGGCGACGCTGTTCGGCGCGCAGATCTTCGGGGTGGATCTGAGCTGGGCCGACTACGGCATGATCGCGCTGCTGGGCACGCTCGGGGCGGTCGGCGCGGCGGGGATCCCGGGGGCGGGGCTGATCATGATGGCGCTGGTGTTCGGCGCAGTCGACGTGCCGCTCGAGACCATCGCCTTCGTCGCTGGGGTCGACCGCATCATGGACATGATGCGCACCACCACCAACGTCACCGGCGATGCCGCCGTGGCCGTAACAGTGGCCAGCCTCACGGGCGAGATTGACAGGGCAGAGCTGGTCAGCGCAGACGACATCTGAGCAGGCGTCCGGTCGGATTGCGCGCTGCGATTCAACGGAAACGGGCAGAAATGGACCGCAAGCTCACGCTCTACATCCTCGTCGGCATGGTGCTCGGCGTGATCGTCGGCCAGGTGCTCAACCAGACGATCGATCCGGCGGTGATCAAGGAATCGATCGCGCCGTGGTTCAAGCTGCTCAGCGACATCTTTCTCAACCTCATCAAGATGCTGGTCGCACCGCTGGTGCTCTCGACCATCGTCGTCGGCATCGCCCACATGGGCGACAGCGCGGCGCTCGGCCGCATCGGCGTGCGGGCGCTGACCTGGTTCATCACCGCCAGCCTTGTGTCGATCGGCCTGGGCCTCGTGCTGGTCAACATCTTCCAGCCCGGCGTCGGCGCGCCGATCCCCGATGTGGCCGCCGCGACTGCCGCAGTTGGCGAGGTCAAGGAGCTGAAGGCGACCGACTTCATCCTCTCGATCTTCCCCAAGAACGCGGTCGAGGCGCTGGCGACCAACAACATCCTGCAGATCCTCGTCTTCTCGATCTTCGCCGGGGTCGCGCTGTCGGCCATCGGCGAGCGCGGGCAGGCGTTAGTCAAGGGCGCGGATGCGCTCGCCGAGATGATGCTTCAGGTCACCGGCTACGTGATGCGCTATGCGCCGGTCGCGGTGTTCGGCGCGCTCGCCAACGTCGTCGCGGCGAGCGGGCTGGCGATCCTCGGCACCTATCTCACCCTGCTGCTGGAATTCTACTTCTCGCTGGTGCTGCTGTGGGTGATCCTCCTCGGCGCGGGGGCGCTGTTCCTCGGCGCGCGGACGTGGACGCTGATCCGCTACATCCGCCAGCCGCTGATGATTGCCTTCTCGACCGCCTCCTCCGAGGCCGCGCTGCCCAAGCTGTTCGAGCAGCTCGACCGCTTCGGGGTGCCGCGCCGCATCTCGGGCTTCATGCTGCCGCTGGGCTACTCGTTCAATCTCGACGGCTCGATGATGTACATGAGCTTCGCGACGATCTTCATCGCGCAGGCCTATGGCATCGACCTCAGCATCGGCACGCAGATCATGATCCTGCTGACGCTGATGATCTCGTCCAAGGGCATCGCCGCCGTGCCGCGCGCGAGTCTCGTGGTCATCACCGGCACGCTGGCCATGTTCGGGCTTCCCGTGGAGGGCGTGGCGATCATCCTCGCCATCGACCAGTTCCTCGACATGGGTCGGACCGCCACCAACGTGGTCGGCAACGCCGTGGCGACGGCGGTCATCACCAAGTGGGAGGGGATGCTCGAGGTCGAGGAGCCCGACTATGTCGAGCACCCCCACGCCCCGGCCCACACCGCCGCCGACGGCCGGGCGGGGCTGGAGCTCGACCCGAGCAATTTCGAGGAAGGGCGCTAGGCGCGCGCTCGGTGGCCGAGCGGCGCTGGCCGACCCGTCATCCGGGGCCCGCGGTCTGTTCGCCCTGCGAGCGCTACCGCTACCGTCTGGAACGGATCATCGGGCCGGGCCCCTCGCTCGCGGTCGTGATGATCAACCCCTCGCGCGCCACCGCCGACCTCGACGATCCGACCATCGACCGGGTGCAGACGATATGCCGACGACTGGGCTACGGCCGCGCGATGATCGGCAACCTCTTCGCCTGGCGCACGCCCGATGTGGCGGAGCTGGCGCGGGTGCCCGATCCGGTGGGTCCGGACAATGATACACACCTTGCTGCGATTACGCGCGAGGCGGACGCGATCTGCGTCGCATGGGGTGCGCCCGGCAAGCTGCCCTGTTCCCATGCCAACCGCTGGCGCGCGGTTGCCGACCTTCTCGAGGCCGCGGGCAAGCCGGTCCTCTGCCTGACGCATCTGAAAAGCGGCCATCCGCGCCATCCGCAGATCCTGATCCACGAGACGCCCCTGCCGCTCTGGCAGCGCCCCGCCTGACGCCGTCCCGGCTCTATTCCTTCGCCCGCTTCACATATTCCACCGGCACGAAATCGCCGAGGCTGCATCCCCCGCCGCGCTGCACCACGCCGCCGATGTTCTGGATCGAATAGACGATCTGCTGGCGGCACAGCTGGTTGATCGAGGTCTCGTAACTGATCGCGCGGTCCATGCCGAGGCCCGGGCAACGCTGGGCAAGGATGTTGCGATAGACCTTGCCGCCCTGCATCTCGAAATCGATCACCTGGTCCGAACGCACAACCGTGTTGCGGACCTGCGCGCGGTCGATGCAGTTCTGGCCTTCGCCAAGCACCGTCGCCTCGGGCGCTGCGGCGATGGCGGCGGCGGAGCGGGCGGCGACGGTCTCGGGATCGGCGGGGGCACAGGCCGCCGCGAGCAGCGGCAGCGGGGCGAGGGCGAGGAAGCGCAGGTTCATGGCATGTCTCTCCGTCGGTTGCCGCGGCATCATGGCACGGGCCCTTGTACCCTGCCTTAATCCATGCCGCCATCCGCCGCCGCGCGGCCCTTTGGCGGCTCGGTCACCTTCTTGCGGAACGAGCAAAGGTCCTCGACCTTGCAGTGCCAGCATTCGGGACTGCGCGCCTTGCAGACATAGCGCCCGTGGAGGATCAGCCAGTGATGCGCGTGGAGGCGAAAGGGCTGGGGGACGCGCTTCTCCAGCTTGGCCTCGACGTGATCGGGGGTCTTGCCCTTGGCGAGCCCGGTGCGGTTGCCGACCCGGAAGATGTGAGTGTCGACCGCGAAGGTCTCCTGCCCGAACCAGCAGTTGAGCACGACATTGGCGGTCTTGCGCCCCACGCCCGGCAGGCGCACCAGATCCTCGCGCGTCGCCGGCACCTCGCCGCCATACTCGTCGACCAGCAGCTGCGACAGGGCGATGACGTTCTTCGCCTTGGAGTTGAACAGGCCGATGGTCTTGATGTGCTCCCGCAGCCCCTTCTCGCCGAGATCGAGCATCTGCTGCGGTGTCTCGACCTTGGCGAACAGCGCGCGGGTCGCCTTGTTCACCCCCACGTCGGTCGCCTGCGCCGAGAGGGCAACAGCCACCACCAGCTGATAGGCATTGCCATATTCCAGCTCGGTCTGCGGCGAGGGATTGTCCTCGGCGAGGCGGCGGAAGAACTCGAAGATCTGGTCGCGGGTCATGGCTGCGCCGGTGCCGCCGGTCCCGCGGGGGCGGGGTGCGCCGCCTTCCACTCCATCGCCATGAGCGCGCGCTTCTCGACCGAGGGGTGGGTGTAGAAAAGCACCTCCTCGAGCGGCGAGGGGCGCGGGTAGCGGTATTCGGCGGTCTTCACCAGCGCGCTGGCGAGCGCGTCGGGCTCGTTCACCGTCCGGAGCGAATAGAGGTCGGCCTCGGTCTCGCCGATCCGGGTCAGCGTGTTGGTGAGCGGGGTGACGAGCAGCCCCAGCACCGACCCCACCACGGCGAAGACCGGCAGGCCGCGCGGCTCGTCGAGCCGTGCGTCGCTCCCCAGGAGGCGCGCGGTGGGCGCGAACAGGCGGTCTAGCAGGAAGAAGAACACCATCGCCAGCAGGGGGAAGATCACCGCATAGCGCCACACGTGGCCGAGCTTGTAATGCCCCGCCTCGTGCCCGGTCACCGCGCGCACCTCGGCAAGGCTCGCCTCCTTCAGGGCGACATCGGCAATCGCGATCCGGGCCGAGGGGCCGATCCCCGAGACGTTGGCGGTGAAGCGGTCGGACTGGCGCGATCCGTCATACATGAAGATGCGGTCGTGCGGGATGCCGACATCGTCGGCGATCCGTTCGAGCGCGGTGCGCACCTCGCCCGGCGGCACGGGCTGGTAGTCGTTGAACAGCGGTTCGATCAGCGGCGGGCCGGCCAGCAGGCCGAGCAGGGTCATCACCCCGGCAAGCCCCCCGCTCCAGAGCCACCAGCGGCGGCCGGCCTTGCGGATCAGGGCATAGACCCCCACGAGAAACAGCCCGACCAGCACAACGCTGATCGCCTCGCCGATCGCCTGCTGGCCGAGGAAATCGCCGAGCGGCTGGCTGGAGAGGCCATAGGCGCGCTCGCGGTGCCAGTCGCTGTAGATCGTCCAGGGCAGGGCGAGGACAGCCGAAATCAGCAGGAAGGCCGCGCTGACGGCATAGGTCGCCCAGAAGCGCGCCGGGTTGGCGAAGCGAGCGGCGATGCGGTCGAGCAGGCGCAGGCGCACCATCACGAAGGCGACCACCACCGATACCACCACGCCCCACAGCAGCATCCAGTGGTTGCCGGTGGTGTAGGCCTGGGCCTTGGCCAGCGCCTCGACCCCGAGACTGTCGACCATCCGCGCGGCGGCCTGCGCGGGCGTGAGGGTGGCGGACATGATGGTGGCTCCCCGTTTTCGTCTTGTGTGTTATTCAGGTAATACGGTGGTGCGACAGAGGGTCAAGCCTCACAGCCCCAGCACGTCGTTCATGGTGTAGCGCCCTGCGCCCTGGCGGGTGAGCCACTCCGCCGCCTTCACCGCGCCGCGGGCGAAGATCATGCGGTTCTCCGCCGAGTGCGACAGCACGAGGCGCTCCTCGGGGCCGGCGAAGATCACCGAATGCTCGCCCGCCACCGTGCCGCCGCGCAGGGTGGCAAAGCCGATCGCGCCTTCTGCCCGCGCGCCGGTCATGCCGTGGCGGCCGCTCTCCATGTTGTCGCCGAGAACGATCCCGCGCACGCCGGCCGCTGCCTCGCCCAGCAGCTTGGCCGTGCCCGAGGGTGCGTCGACCTTCATGCGGTGGTGCATCTCCAGCACTTCGATGTCCCACTCCGGCCCGAGCTTGGCGGCGGCCTCGCGCACCAGATGCGCCATCAGCGTGACGCCGAGCGAGAAATTGCCCGATTGCAGCACCGGCACCGCCCGCGCGGCCTCGGCGAGCATCACGAAATGCGCCTCCCCGAGCCCGGTGGTGCCGACGAGGATCGGCTTGCCCGCGACCTTCGCCGCGCCGAGATTGGCGGCGAGGGCATCCGGCGCGGAGAAATCCACCAGCACGTCGCAGTGCCCCGCGTGCGGCCCGATGCTGCCCCCGGCGTCCACGCCCACGCACATCGCGTGCCCCGCCTGCGCGATCGCCGCCTCGAGCGCCTGCCCCATCCGGCCCTTGTGTCCGATCACCCCGAATTGCAGCTGTGCCATTGCGTGCCTCTATGCCCCATGCTTTGAATGGCCTCATGGCAGAGATTGAACGCATCGTCATCCTCACCGGCGCCGGCATTTCCGCCGAAAGCGGGATCGACACCTTCCGCGCGGCAGGGGGCCTGTGGGAGCAGCACCGGATCGAGGATGTCGCCACGCCCGAGGGTTTCGCGCGCGACCCGCGCCTCGTGCTCGGCTTCTACGACATGCGCCGCGCGGCCTTGGCGCAGGTCGAACCCAATCCCGCCCACGCGGCGCTGGCGCGGCTGGAGCGCGACTTCGCGGGCGAGCTGCTGCTCGTCACCCAGAACGTCAACGACCTCCACGAACGCGGCGGCAGCGCGCGGGTGCTGCACATGCACGGCGAATTGAAGAGCGCACTGTGCACCGCCTGCGGGACGCGCTCGCGCTGGGAGGTGCCGATGATCGACCGCCCGCCGTGCCCCGTCTGCCATGCGCCGATGCTGCGGCCCGATGTCGTCTGGTTCGGCGAGATGCCCTACGAGATGGGCCGGATCTACCGGGCGCTCGAGACCTGCGACCTTTTCGTGAGCATCGGCACCTCGGGCGCTGTCTATCCGGCGGCGGGCTTCGTGCAGGAAGCGCGGGTGAACGGCGCGCGCACGCTCGAACTCAATCTCGAGCCGAGCGAGGGATCGCGCCTGTTCCACGAGACCCGCCTCGGCCCAGCAAGCGCGCTCGTCCCCGAATGGGTGGACGAGGTGCTCAGTTCCGCGGGGGGTTAGGCGTCGGCGGGTTGGCCCCGCGTTCCTCGCTCCAGGTGCGGCCCGAGTCGGTCGAGCCGGTGATGTTCCCGTCGCGCGCGGACTCCGACGGCGCGGCGGGGCGCGGGGCGGGGCGGGAATCGCCGTGGTGCGAGACGGTCGGGTCGATGTCCCCCGGGGTGCCGCCCAGATCCGCGCGCGGATCCTCGTGGCGCTGGCGCTCGGCGACGGCGGCATCCTCGTGGTGATCCTGCGCCTTGCGGGCGCGCATCCACGAGACCAGTCCGATCACCAGTCCCGCGCCGAGCGTGAACAGCGCGAGGAACATGACCGCATCGAAATCGAAGTTCATGGGGAGGCCTCCTTGCTTGACAGGGAGGGCGACCGGGAGCGGTGCGACGATGTTCCGCGCGCAGGGGCGTTTCCGTGCCGCGCCGTGGCGCGCGCGCGTCAGGCCGAGGAGGCGGCGCCGCAAGCGCGGCAGGCGGGGTCCTTGCCGATGCGGATCGTGCGCATCGCGGGGGCGAGGCCGTCGAGGATATGGAGCCTGCCCCATTGCGGCGCGCCGAGGGTGCTCACCCCCGCCAGCAGCACCTTGATCGCCTGCATCGCCGCGAAGGTGCCCGCCCAGCCGGCCATCGCGCCGAGCATCCCGTCGTCGGCGCAGGTGTCGCAGTCCTCGGCGTCGAAGGCATCGCCGACGAAGCAGCGGTAGCAGGGCTCGCCCGGAAGGTTTCCGGCGAAGGCCCCGACCTGCCCCTGGAACCGCCCCACGGCGGCCGAGAGCAGCGGGATGCCGGCCGCCACGCAGGCGTCGGAAACCGCGAGGCGAGTGGCGAAATTGTCCGTGCCGTCGAGCACGAGGTCGGCGCCCGCGATCAGCGCCGCGGCGTTCTCCGGCGTGATCCGCGCGTCGGACACGTCGACGGCAAGCGCGTCGTCGAAATTGGCGAGCCAGCGCCGCGCCGAGACCGCCTTGCCGTAGCCGACGTCGCGGGTGGTGAAGATCGTCTGGCGCTGGAGGTTCGAGACATCGACCACGTCGTCGTCGACCAGCGCCAGCCGCCCGATCCCGCTCGCCGCGAGATACTGGAGGGCGGGAGAGCCGATCCCGCCGAGGCCGATCACCGCGACCTTGGCCTCCGCCAGCCGCACCTGCCCCGCGCCGCCCACCTCGGGCAGGACGATGTGGCGCGCAAAGCGGTCAAGACGTGCCGATGACAGGGTCATGACCGGTCATCCACCTTGCGACGCTCCTGCGTGAAAGCGCCGATGCCGTGCCACCACAGGAAGGCGATCACCGCGCCCTTGGTCGGCTGGAGCATGGCCAGCAGCATTGCGACGGAAACAGGCAGGAGGATGGCGAGGGTCAGCCACGCCGACACCCCGCCCGCGATCATCGCGATCACCACCGGCGCGAGCAGGTGGCCGACCACGAAGATGCCGATATAGGCCGGGAAGTCGTCGGCCTGCTGGACCGACCAGTCCTGCCGGCAATGGCCGCAGCGTTCGACCGGCTTCAGCCACTTCCTGAACAGCGCCGCTTCGCCGCAGCGCGGGCAGGTGCCCTTCGCGCCGCGCAGGAGGGCGGGAATCCAGCCTTCGGGCAGGCTGACAAGTTCGGGGGAAAGGCGCTGATGCGGCATGGACAGGCTGTTTACAGCCTGTGCACCGCCTGTCGACAGGCCTGTGGATGGGCCTGTCTACAAGACGGTGCAAAGCTTGCGGAGATTATGTGCGAATTCAGCTTTCGAGCTGGCGCAGCAGGCTGCGCACGTCGCCGTCCATGTCGGCGTCGCGCTGGCGCAGGTCCTCGATCAGCCGCACCGCGTGGATCACGGTCGAGTGATCGCGCCCGCCGAACTTGCGTCCGATCTCGGGATAGCTCCTCGGGGTCAGCACCTTCGAGAGATACATCGCCACCTGCCGCGGGCGCACCACCGCGCGGGCGCGGCGCTTGCTGCTCATTTCCGCACGGTCGATGCGGTAGAACTGGCAGACCGTGCGCTGGATCTCGTCGATCGTGATCCGGCGGCGATTGGCCGAGAGGATGTCGGTCAGCTGTTCTTCCGCCAGCTGGAGCGACACGTCCTGCCCGGTCAGCTGGGCATAGGCGATCAGCTTGTTGAGTCCGCCGACCAGCTCGCGCACGTTGCGGGTGATGGTGCGGGCTAGGAAATCGACCACGTCTTCCGGCACGCCCAGAGGCGCGAAGCGGGCGAGCTTGGAAACGAGGATCTTCTTGCGCAGCTCGATGTCGGCGGGCTGGATGTCGGCGACGAGGCCCATCGACAGGCGCGAGAGCAGGCGCGGCTCGACCCCGTCCAGCGCCTGGGGCGCGCGGTCGGCGGCGAAGACCAGCCGCTTGCCTTCGGCGAGCAGCGCGTCGATCGTGTAGAGCAGCTCTTCCTGCGCGCTCGCCTTGCCGATGATGAACTGGATGTCGTCCACCAGCAGCAGGTCGAAGCTGCGCAGCCGTGCCTTGAATTCGAGCGTCTGGCTCGACTTCAGCGCCTGTACGAATTCGACCATGAAACGCTCGGCCGAGCAGTAGAAGATGCGCGCGCGCGGGTGGACCTGCAGGTAGCCGTGGCCGATCGCGTGGAGCAGGTGGGTCTTGCCCTGCCCGGTCGCCGCCTTGAGGTAGAGCGGCGAGAACTGCGGTTGCTCCAATGCGGCCATGCGCTGCGCCGCATTGCAGGCGAGGATGTTGGCCTCGCCGGTAACGAAGGCGGCGAAGGTCAGCGAGGGATCGAGTCCGACCGAGGAGGTGAAGGTCGCATCGCCGAGGCTGCCGGCGGCCATCGCGATCGCGCTCGCGCCGTCATTGGCGGGGCGGCGGCCGTCGTCGAGGCGCAGGTCGGGCAGCTGGCGGCGGCCCGGGTTGACCATGATGTTGACCTTGCGCACTTCGCTGCGCGCGATGCTCCAGGCGAGCTGGAGCCGGTCGTGGAAGCGGTCGCGCACCCAGTTGGCCGAGAATTCGGTCGGCAGGTATAGATCGAGCGTCCCGCAGTCGCGGTTGAGCGCGCCCAGCTGGATCGGCTTGATCCACTGGCTGTGCAGCTGGTGCCCGAGATCCTTGCGCAGCCCCTGACTGATATCGGCCCAGTCGGCAGCGAGATTAACAGCTTCGGCGTCTTCCATCAGATGTTCGTCGGCCTGGCGGCCAGCGGCGCGCGCCTTGTCAGTCCTGTGCACAAGCTCATCCCCAATTCACGCATCGCCTGCAGGACCGCCCCGGATCCGACAGACTCAATTTAACCCCATTGCGACAGGCAATGCCTTTCCCTCCCCCGGAATCGCAATTCCGAAGAACCCCCCTGTCGGCCAGTTTGTTAAAGCACCCGGACTGTCCCGCGCCGGGTGGAGTTCATGTAAAGAACGCATCGTGCCGGAGCGCAAGCGCGAGTTTTTAAAAAAAGTGAAATAATCCTGTTGACTCGCCTCTACCCCGCAGACTTGCGTTGAACCGCCTGTTTTTCTTGGAAAATCCGAAATTCCGACACGCGAATCGCGGTGAATCCTGACATTTGTGCGGGAAAGGGTTGTCGCATTTGTCGCAATAGAAAAGGGCTGCGCTCGATGAGCGCAGCCCTTTGCCGATTTGAGGCCTGTCGGACCCGTGTTCACCCCTAGAGCGGGGCTAACGGAATCGCGGCGAATCGAATCAGAGCGTGGCGACCCGGCGGGTCAGGCGCGACATCTTGCGCGCCACGGTGTTCTTGTGGAGTACACCGCGGGCGACGCCGCGGGCCATTTCCGGCTGGGCCGCCTTGAGCGCAGCAGCGGCCGCTTCCTTGTCGCCGGCTTCGCAGGCGGCTTCGACCTTCTTGATGAAGCTGCGGATGCGGCTCACGCGCGCGCCGTTGATGGCGGCGCGGTTGGCGTTGCGGCGGATGCGCTTCTTGGCTTGCGGCGTATTGGCCATATTCGTGTCTGTCTCGCGTTTGGTTCAGGCCGCCACAAGCGGCTGAAAGGAAATCCGTGGGTGTGCTCGAAGGGGGCGAGCAGACTCATGGTCCGACCGCCGGAAAGCGGCGCACATAGTCAGAAGTGCCCCTGAGGTCAACGATTCTCGCCTACTTCTGGCAGACGGGGCAATACCACGTGCTGCGGCCCCCTTGCGCGATGCGCTGGATCACGCCGCCGTGGTCCCTGCGGCAGGCCTCGCCCTCGCGGCCGTAGACATCGAAGCTGCTGGCGAAGTAGCCCAGCTCGCCGTCAGGCCGGGCATAGTCGCGCAAGGTCGAGCCGCCGTCGCGGATCGAGGCCTCGAGCACGGCGACAATCGCCGGCACAAGGCGCGCCAGCTGCGGCCCCGTCACCTTGCCCGCGGGCTTGGTTGGCCGGATGCCGGCGCGCCACAGCGCCTCGCACACATATATGTTGCCGAGCCCCGCCACGATCCGCTGGTCGAGCAGGCACAGCTTGATCGACTGGGTCTTGCCCCTGAGCGCCGCCTTGAGGTGGGCTGCCGTCAGCCCCGGGCCGAGCGGCTCCGGCCCGAGCGCGGCGAATTGCGGCCAGGCCGCGAGCGTCTCGGTGCCCACCAGATCGACCGAGCCGAAGCGGCGCGGATCGCACAGGGCGAAGCGGTGCGAGGCGGTTTCCAGCAGCAGGTGATCGTGGGTGTCGGCGGTCTCGGGGTCGATCCGCCAGCGCCCGCTCATGCCGAGGTGGAAGATCATCGTCGCCCCGCGGTCGAGATGCATGAGGCCGTATTTCGCCCGCCGCGAGAGCGAGGTCACCGTGGCCCCCGTCATCACCTGCACGAGATCGGCGGGGAAGGGGCGCCTGAGGTCGGCGCGGTTGAGCTGGACGCGCGTGATCCGCTCGCCTTCAAGGAACCGCGCGAGGCCGCGGACGGTAGTTTCGACTTCGGGAAGTTCGGGCATTTGCGCTTCCCTCTATCACCCTTTGCCTTGGCGGCAATTCCTTCTAGGGAACCGGGCATGAGCGACAACACCGACGAAACCGTCTCCTTCGGCTACCAGCAGGTCACCCCCCAGGAAAAGACCCGCAAGGTCGGCGAGGTCTTCTCCAGCGTCGCGCGCAAGTACGACATCATGAACGACGCGATGTCGGGCGGGATGCACCGGCTGTGGAAGGACCGCTTCGTCAGGCGCGTAAAGCCGCAGCCGGGCGAGCAGATCCTCGACATGGCAGGCGGCACAGGCGACATCGCCTTCCGCATGGCGGCCCGCGGCGCGCACATCACGGTCGCCGACATCAACCAGGACATGCTCGACGTCGGCGCCGAGCGAGCGATGGAGCGGGGCTTTTCGGAAGAGGACGGCAGCCTCGTCTTCACCTGCCAGAACGCCGAGGAAGTCTCCTTCGCATCGAACAGCTTCGATGCCTACACCATCGCCTTCGGCATCCGGAACGTCACCCACATCGACAAGGCGCTGGCCGAGGCCCTGCGCGTGCTGCGCCCGGGAGGGCGGTTTTTCTGCCTCGAATTCTCGACCGTCGAATGGTCGGGGCTGAAGGAGGCCTACGACCTCTATTCCGAACACCTGTTGCCGCGCATGGGGCAGGCGATCGCCGGCGACGCGGATTCCTACCGCTACCTCGCCGAATCGATCCGCAAGTTCCCGCCGATGCCGGCCTTCGAGGCGATGATCCGCAAGGCGGGCTTCGCCAACACCAAGGTGGAGCCGATCATGGGCGGGCTGGTGGCGATCCATTCGGGGTGGAAGATCTGATCCGGTGACCTCCTCCCTCGTCCACCTTTCCCGCCTCGCCCGCTGGGGCGTGACGCTCGCGCGCCGCCGCGCGCTGGTGGGGATCGAGAATGATCCCAACGCGCCTGTCGCGGTGCGCCAGTTCGTGCGCCTCGCCCGCCTCGCGACGCTGACCGGCAAGCGCGGCAAGCCCGATTACGCGGGCGCCTTCCGCGCCATCGGCCCGGCGGCGATCAAGCTCGGGCAATCGCTGGCTACCCGCCCCGACCTCGTCGGCGAGGAGGCGGCGAACAATCTCCTGAGCTTGCAGGATTCGCTCCCGCCGGTGCCCTTCGCGCAGATCAGGGCGGCGATCGAATCGAGCTTCGGCCAGCCGCTCGAGAAGCTGTTCAGCGAAATCGATCCCGAGCCGGTTGGCGCGGCCTCCATCGCTCAGGTCCATAGGGGCGTCACCACCGACGGGCGCAAGGTCGCGGTCAAGGTGCTGCGCCCCGGCATCCGCGAGAAATTCGCCCGCGACATCCAGACCTATGAATGGGCCGCCGCCCATGTCGAGGCGATGGGCGGGGAGGCCGCCCGCCTGCGCCCGCGGCTCACCATCGCCAACTTCAAGCGCTGGACCAATTCGGAACTCGACCTCAGGCGCGAGGCCGCCTCTGCCAGCGAACTCGCCGAGCAGATGGCGGGCGTCCCCGGCTACCGCATCCCGGCGATCGACTGGGACCGCACCAACGGGCGGGTGATGACGGTCGAGTGGATCGACGGGATCAAGATCAGCCGCGTCGACGAGCTGCGCGCGCGCGGCCACGATCTGGCGGCGATCTCGGAACGGCTGGTGATCAGCTTCCTGACGCAGGCGATCAGCGCGGGCTTCTTCCACGCCGACATGCACCAGGGCAACCTGTTCATCGAGGACGATGGCACCATCGTCGCGATCGACTTCGGGATCATGGGCCGCATCGACCGCCGCGCGCGCCAGTGGCTCGCGGAGATCCTCTACGGGCTGACCACGGGCAATTACCAGCGCGTCGCCGAGATCCATTTCGAGGCGCAATACGTGCCTTCCTACCACTCGGTCGGCGAATTCGCGACCGCGCTGCGCGCCGTGGGCGAGCCGATGCGCGGCAAGCCGGTCAAGGAACTGAGCGTCGGCCAGATGCTCGACGGGCTGTTCGCGATCACCCGCGATTTCGACATGCAGACCCAGCCGCACCTGCTGCTGTTGCAGAAGACGATGGTGATGGTCGAAGGCATCGCCACCCAGCTCAATCCCGACATCAACATGTGGGACACCGCCGCGCCCTATGTGCGCGAGTGGATCCGCGACGAGCTGGGGCCGGAGGCGGCGCTCGCCGACCGGCTCAAGCAGGACACCGAGACCTTGCTGCGCCTTCCGGGCCTGATCCGGCGCGTCGAGGAGATGTTCCCGCCCAAGGGCGGCGCGCCCGAACCGCCGCCGCTGCCCGAGATCGTGCTGATCACCGACAGGCGCGAGGGGCGGGGCTGGCTCGGCTATGCCCTGACCGCGCTCGCCGGGGCGGGCGCGGTGTGGGGAGCGATGGCGCTCGGCTGGATCGGATGATCGCGCGCTCCGGCTGGTCGGGCCGGTGGGATGCGGTTGGCCGGCCTTTCCTTCATCTGCCCCGCGGGGCGGCTGTGCTGGTGCTGGCGTTGCTGGCAGCGGCGATGGCGTGGAGCGCCGTCGCGAGCCTTCCAGCCGGGCGTATTGCGCCTGCGCCGACAGTCGCCGCCCCTAAGACCGCAGCCCTCACCGCGACTGCGCCCGAACCCCGCCGCGCCGGGGGCGACATGGCACTCTATGCCCGCATCGCCGCGCGGGTGGCGGCGGGCGAGGGCTACTACGCCGCCGCGACCGCCGAGCATCGGGCGAGCGGCTATCCCACCCGCCCCTTCGTCGCGGTGCGCCTGCCGCCGCTGGCGATCGTGCAGGCCGCGATCGGCGCGGACGGTGTACGCTGGCTGGCGCTCGCACTGACGGCGGCGGCGATCGCGGCGCTGTGGCGGCGCGCCGTCCCCCTCGGCACGCTTCCCGAGCGGCTCGCTGCGAGCATCCTTCTCGCGCTCGGCGGCGCGGCGGCGGCATCGCCGGTGGCGGGGTATGATCACGATTTTGTCGCCGGGCTGCTGCTGACCTTCGCGCTGCTCGCCTGGCGCCCGGACCGCTGGTGGCCCGCGCTCGGCGCCGCCGCCGCGGCGCTCGCGGTGCGCGAGCTGGCGGTGCCCTTCGTGCTGCTGTGGCTGGCCTTCGCCTGCGCCGCGGGCCGCCGGCGCGAGGCGCTCGCGCTGCTGGCGCTGCTCGGCGTCTTCGGGCTCGGCATGTGGCTCCATTTTCTGGGGGTGGACGCCGCGCGCCTGCCGGGCGACCTTGCCTCGCAGGGCTGGAACGCGCGCGCCGGGTTCGGCCTGCCGCTCGCCGCGCTGGGCGAGCTGACCGGGCTCAGGTTCCTCCCGCCGAAGCTCGCCGCGCCGCTGGCGATCCTGCCGCTCGCGGGCTGGGCGGGGCTGGGCGGGCGCCTCGGCCTGTTCGCCACCCTGTGGTTCGCAGGGGTAGCCACGATGATGGCCCTGTTCGCGCGGCCTGCGAATTACTACTGGATTGAACTCGCCTTGCCCGCCTATGCGCTCGGCCTCGCCTTTGCCCCGCGCGCGGTCGGTGAGCTTTTGCGGCGGGCGGCGGGCGTTTCGGCAAGGCAAACTTAACCAAGCTTTGCGATGGGTAAGGCTTGCACTATGTCTGAAACCCGAGGGCGAGGCGCGAAAGGCGAAGGCGAGATGAGCGAGGCGGCAGCGGCAGCGGGTCATTCCCCACGCATCCTGCTGGTCGTGGGCGGCGGCATCGCGGCCTACAAGGCCTGCGAGCTGGTGCGCCTGATCCGCAAGGGCGGGGGCGAGGTGACCTGCGTCGTCACCAAGGGCGGGCAGCAGTTCGTCACCCCCATGTCGCTGGCCGCCCTGTCCGAGAACCAGGTCTATACCAGCCTCTTCGACCTGAAGAACGAGGCGGAGATGGGTCATATCCAGCTCTCGCGCGAAGCCGATCTGGTGGTGGTCTGCCCGGCGACGGCCGATCTGCTCGCCAAGATGGCCGCCGGGATCGCCGACGATCTCGCCACCACGCTGATCCTCGCCACCGACAAGCCTGTGATGGCGGTCCCCGCCATGAACGTGCGGATGTGGGAGCACGAGGCGACCCAGCGCAATATCGGCCTGCTCAAGGCCGCCGGGGTCGAGGTGCTGCACCCCGACAAGGGCCCGATGGCCTGCGGGGAGTTCGGCTATGGCCGCCTGCCCGAGCCCGAGGCGATCTGGCGCGAGATCGCCGCGCGGCTCGGCATCGCCGTGCCCGAGGCGCAGCCCCAGCGGGCCGCGCTGCCCGTCGAGGCGCTCGAGCCCGAGGAAGGGGAGGAAGACGGCAGCGCCGCGCTGCCCGAGGGCATTCTCGGCGGGATGCTGTCGCGGATCATTCCGCGCTCCACCGCCAAGCGCACCCATGACGAGATCGAGGCCGAATACGAGGATCTGCCCGAGTACATCCCCGAGGACTTCCTGGCCGAAGGCTTCGAGGACTTCCCCCCCGAGGAACCCGCGCCCGAGTTCAAGCCCGATTTCGGCGGCCCGCTGCTCGCCAAGAAGGGCAAGGCCGGCGCCGCCCCGCCGATGGATGCGGGCGCGCTCAATCACCTGATCGATCCGCGCAAGGCGCCCCCAGCACCCCAGGCGCCCGAGGTGCCCGAGGAAATCGAGGCCGATCTCGGCGAGGTGCCCGAGGGCGAGGACTTCGGCCTTTCGGCGGGCCACCGGCCGCTTCACGGTCGCCACGTTCTCGTCACCGCCGGGCCGACCTGGGAGGCGATCGATCCGGTGCGGTACATCGCCAACCGGTCGAGCGGGAAGCAGGGCTTCGCCATTGCAGCCGCCGCCGCCGCGCTGGGCGCGCGGGTGACGCTGGTGGCCGGGCCGGTTGCCCTCAAGACCCCCGCAGGCGTGAGCCGCGTCGATGTCGAGAGCGCGCGCGACATGGCCGAGGCGGTCAAGCGCGCGCTTCCCGCCGATGTCGCGGTGATGGTCGCCGCGGTCGCTGACTGGCGGCCCAAGGAATATCGCGGCACCAAGATGAAGAAGCGCGGCGATGCGCCGCCCGCGCTGATGCTGACCGAGAACCCCGACATCCTCACCAATGTCGCGGGCGCGCCGCGACGGCCCGAACTGGTGATCGGCTTTGCCGCCGAGACCGACGACGTGCTCGACAACGCCAAGGCCAAGCGCAAGCGCAAGGGTGCGGACTGGATCGTGGCGAACGACGTCAGCGGGGACGTGATGGGCGGCGACATGAACCGCGTCACCATCGTCAGCGGCACCGGGATCGAGACGCTCGAGGAGATGCCCAAGGCTGCGGTGGCGATGGCGCTGGTCGAACGGATCGCGGCGGCGCTGCACGCCGAGGCGGCGGAATGAGCGTTCGGGTCGAGGTCAAGCGCCTGCCACACGGCGCCGGCCTGCCGCTTCCCGCCTATGCCACCGATGGCGCGGCAGGCATGGATGTTGTGAGCGCCGAGGACGTGACCATCGCCCCGGGCGCGCGCCATGCGGTCGCCACCGGCCTCGCGCTGGCAATCCCCCAAGGGTACGAGATCCAGGTCCGCCCGCGCTCGGGCCTCGCGCTGAAGCACGGTATCACCGTGCCCAACACCCCCGGCACGATCGACAGCGATTACCGGGGCGAGTTGAAGGTGATCCTGATCAACCTCGGGTCCGAACCCTTCGTAATCGTCCGGGGCGACCGTGTCGCCCAGCTGGTCCTCGCCCCCGTGGTGCAGGCGGCGTGGGACGAGGTCGCGGAACTGGACGCGACGGAGCGGGGCGAGGGCGGCTTCGGTTCGACCGGGGGGCACGCGAAGCTCTGAACCTTGCGGTCGTGCTGGCGCATGGCCACCGGGACGGCACCCAACAAAAAAGGCGGCGCGATCCCCTGCGCCGCCTTCTTTTTCCCGTCCAAGGGTCTGTTGCGTTCCGCCTTACACCATCAATTGGTGGGGCGCACGGTCTTTTCGTTGTCGTCGCGAATCGTAATTCGCACCGTCTCGCCCGAATTGCCCGGGAAGTCGGTGAACAGCGCGTCCACGAGGTTGGGCACGAGGCGCGGCAGGCGGTTCGAGCGCGACACGGCCTCAGCCTTGCCCTCGAACAGGCGCTGGCCGTCGACGCGGCGGTCGATCTTCAGGTCGATGGCGCTGGTATAGATCGTGTAGCTGCGCACGTTCGGGCCGCCGAAGAACGGGTCGTTGAAGCCGAAGCCCCAGCCGCCGCCCCAGCCGCCCCAGCCACCCCACGGTCCCCAGGGGCCGCCGGCGAAGCCTGCGCCGTTAAGATCGGTGCGCACCCGCTCGCGCCCGCCGTCCACGCGGTAGTCGAGCCGCACCAGCATGTCGGCGGTCTCCGGCGAGGAGGCGCGGGTGTAGCCGAGCTGCGTCATCTCGGCTGCGACGGTGTTGGCATAGGTCGCGAATTCGAGCCCGCCGGCGTTCTTCGGGTCTTCCGGCACCACGGCGAAGGTCTGGCCCGCCGGCGCGGGCAGCGGCACGGCGAAGCGCGACACGTCCGCCTTGAACGGCGTGGAGCAGGCCGTCGCCCCGATGGCCAGCGCCACAGGCAGGGCAAGGCGGGTCAGGGACTTCATCGACATCATGGTACGCAACATGGCACAACCCTCGTTCTCAGGCCATTGCATTGCCGGCAATGACCGTTGTGCGCGATATCATATCCCGTGGGAATGAACGTCAATTGAATATTGGCCGCGCGCCCGCGTCGCTTCGTCGCAAGGGTGCAGCAATCAGTGCCGCACCAGCCCCAGCGCCCGGTAGGCTGCATCGAGCGTCGGCGTGCCGCGCTCGCGCGCCTTGGCAGCGCCGCGGGCGAGGATCGCATCGAGCGTCTCGTGGTCGTCCTTCAGCGCCACGAAGCGGTCCCGGATCGGTCCGAGCTTCGCCGCCAGCAGATCGGCGAGCGCGGGTTTGAAGGCGCCGAAGCCCTGCCCGCCGTATTGCGCCAGCACCTCGGCCTGCGACTGCTCGGCGAGCGCGGCATAGATGCCCACCAGATTGCGCGCCTCGGGCCGCCCCTCGAGGCCCGCCTCCTCCCAGGGGAGCGGCTCGGGATCGGTCTTCGCCTTCTTCACCTTCTGCGCCATCGTGTCGGCATCGTCCGACAGGTTGATGCGGCTCATGTCGGACGGGTCCGACTTCGACATCTTGGCGCTGCCGTCGCGCAGGGACATGATCCGCGCGGCCTCCGCCGGAATGATCGGATCGGGCAGGGTGAAGATCGGCGCGTCTTCGGTGCCGAAGTCGTTGTTGAACTTCTGCGCGATGTCGCGGGCGAGCTCGAGATGCTGCTTTTGGTCCTCGCCCACGGGCACATGCGTCGCTTGGTAGAGCAGCACGTCGGCGGCCTGTAGCACCGGGTAGGTGAACAGAGCCACGGATTGACCCTCGCGGTTCTTGCCGGCCTTGTCCTTCCACTGGGTCATGCGGTTCAGCCAACCCATCCGGGCCGTGCCGTTGAGCAGCCATTGCAGCTCGGGGTGCTGCGGCACCTGCGCCTGGTTGAACAGGATCGCCTTGTCCGGATCGAGCCCGCAGGCGACCAGCGTCGCCACCAGTTCGAGCGTCGAGGACCGCAGCTCGGCCGGATCGTGCGGCATCGACAGGGCGTGGAGATCGGCGATGAAGATCAGGCACTCGCCGCCCGCCGCGTGGGCATCGTCCTGCAGCTTCACGTAATTGCGGATCGCGCCCAGGTAGTTGCCGAGATGGGGCTTGCCGGTGGGCTGGATGCCGGAGACGACGCGCATGGTGTTTCCCGAAAGGTTAGCTCTGGCGGCGCATTAGGCGCTGGACCGTGGCCTTGTCGAGAACTCCCAGCAGCACCGTCGCCGCACCGTAGCTCACGAGGCTGGTGCCGAGGATCGCTCCCACCGCCGCAAGACGCAGCGTGAACGGCCCGTCGAGCCACGGGGTGATGGCCTGCATCAGCGCCCACAGGGCGGCGCCCATCGCCGCTGCGGCCAGCGCGATCCGGCCGATCCGGCCAAGCACCCGCGCGGGCAGGCGGAAATAGCCGCGCCGGGCCAGCACCGTACCCAGCAGCGCGATGTTGACCCACGCGCCCAGCGCCCCTGCCAGCGCGAGGCCGACCACGCCGAACATCGGCACCAGCAGGAAATTGAGCGCGACCGTCACCACCAGCGAGGCAGCGGCGGTGTAGACCGGGGTGCGGGTGTCCTTGCGGGCGAAGAAGTTGGGGGTCAGCACCTTGACCAGCACATAGGCAGGCAGCCCGACCACCAGCGCCGAGGTCACCATCCCGGTCAGCCTCGCGTCCTCGGCGGTGAAGGCCTGTCCCTCCATGAAGGCCTTCACGAAGGCGAAGCCGGTGATGAACAGTGCGACCGCGCAGGGCAGGGTGAGAAGCATCGCGAGTTCGATCGCGTTGGCCTGGAGGCGCACCGCCTCCTCGTCCTCGCTCTGCGCGATGTAGCGCGACAGGGCCGGAAGCACCGCCGTGCCGAGCGCGATCCCTATCACGCCCAGCGGCAGCTGGTTCCAGCGGTCGGCCATCGCCATGTAGGTCAGGCTCCCGTCGGGCAGCCCGCGGATGAAGGCGAGGTCGATGAAGCGGCTGATCTGGTAGACCCCTGCGCCGAAGACGGCGGGCACGATCAGCACACCCATCTCCTTGACGCCGGCGGTCACGCGCGGCGCGGCGCGCGGGATGCGGAAGCCTGCGCGGCGCATGAACCAGTAGAGCCAGAGCAGTTGCAGCAGCCCGCTCACCGAGACCGCGATGGCAAGGCCCACGCCCGTCATGGCGCGGGTCGTCTCGCCGGCGGGCTGGAGCGCGCCCCAAACCAGCGCGGTCAACAGGCAGATGTTGAGCAGGATCGGCGCAGCGGCCGCCGCCGCGAAGCGCGACAGCGAATTGAGGATCGCCGCGACCAGCGTCGCGAGGCTCATGAACATCAGGTAGGGAAAGGCGATCCGGCCCATCGTCACGGCCAGATCGAACATCGCCGCATCGCCGCGCAGGTCCTCGTTGGCGAAGGCCCACAGCACCCAGGGCATCGCCAGCATCATCAAGGCGCCGAACACCACCAGGATCGGCAGCAGCACCGCCAGCACCTCGCCCGCGAAGCGCCTCGCCGCGTTCTCGTCCTCGGCCATCTGGCGGTTGAAGAGCGGGACGAAGGCGCTGGCGAAGGCGCCCTCGGCGAAGAGGCGCCGGAACAGGTTGGGCAGCTGGAAGGCGAGCTGCCAGGCGTCCGCCGCCCCGCCCGCGCCCAGCACCCGCGCAAGCAGGATGTCGCGGGCGAAGCCGAACAGGCGGCTCACCAGCGTGAGCCCGCCGATCGTGCCGACGTTCTTCAGAAGGCTCATGGGGGTGCCGAACCCTGCCAGTTACCGTTCGTGCTGAGCCTGTCGAAGCACTGTTCTTCTTCTTTCCGCAGATTGGATCAAAAGAAAGGACAGCCCTTCGACATGCTCAGGGCGAACGGGAAAAGGGTGATCGGCGATCAGGCGTTGCCCGTCACCGGCTTGATCGGCTCGCCGCCCGCGGCCTCCTCGGCGCGGCGCGCGGCGAGCTGCTGGGCGTAGAGGCCGTTGAAGTCGACCGGATCGACCATCAGCGGCGGGAAACCGGCATCGCGCACCGCATCGGCCACCACGCGGCGGGCGAAGGGGAACAGCAGGCGCGGCGCCTCGGCATAGAGGAAGGCGTGGGCCTGGTCCTCGGGCACGTTGCGCATCCCCACAAGGCCGCAATAGGCGAGCTCGACGATATACATCGTCCCGCGCTGCGAGGCGGCGGTCAGCACCAGCTTGAGCGTCACTTCGTGGAGGTCGGCGGCCTTGGGCTCGGCGCCGATGTTGAACTGCACGTCGATCTGCGGCGGCTCGGGCCACTGGAACACGTCGGGTGCGGCCGGGTTCTCGACCGAAAGGTCCTTCACGTACTGGGTGATGATCCCCACCGCCGGGCCGGTGTCGGCGCCGTTCGGCTGGGGGCCTTCGCCCGCGGTGGCATCGAGATTGGTGAGCACGCCTTCTTCTTCGGCCATGATGGAACTGGTCTTTCGCAACGGATGAAAAGGGGGGCGCGCGGCACGCGTGCCGGTGCGCCCTCGAACGGCCATGCGCCTAGCAGGGGCGCGGGGCCGCCGCAACTGCGGCCGATGCCGCCGGGGCTTTCGGCCCGAGTGGCAACCTATCGGGCGTTGGCGAATTGTAATCAGACCCCATTTAAGGCAGGGTGGCTCGTCCATGGGCAAGGACGTGCCGTAGCTCGACCCTGTGCCCTGATTGAAGATCGGAAATCCCTGCCGTGCTCGAAATCGTTCTCCTCGCCATGGTCGCCGCCTTCCTCGGCCTGCGCCTCTATTCCGTCCTCGGCCGCCGTGCCGAGCAGGAGGAGGAGCCCGCGGTGCAGCGCTTCGAATCGGACGACAAGCCGGCGATCCGCCCGGCCGCCGTGCCCGCGCCCGTGCCGGCGCCGCGCGCGCCCGAGCTCGAAGGAGTGATGCCCGCAGTCGAGCGCGCCCTGCGCGAGATCGCCGCCGCCGACGGCCGCTTCAACCTCGCCCAGTTCCTCGAAGGCGCGCGCGGTGCCTATCGCATGATTCTTGAAGCCTTCTGGAAAGGCGACCGGGAGACCCTGCGCGAGCTGTGCGACGATGATGTCTATGCCGGTTTCATCGCCGCGATCGATGCGCGCGAGGCGGCGGGCGAGACGATGGACAACACCCTCATCCGGATCGAGGAAGTGCGCATCCACTCGGCCGCGCTCGATGGCCGCATGGCGCGCATCGCGCTGCTGTTCGTCGCCGACATCGCTGCCGTCACCCGCGACAGCGCAGGCAACGTGATCGCCGGATCGCTCGACGACGCGATCGAGAGCCGCGATGTCTGGACCTTCTCGCGCAACGTCTCGGCGCGCGATCCCAACTGGCTGCTCGACGAGACCGACGAGGGTTGATCGAGAGTTGATCGGCGGGCCGCGAAGGCCCTTCGCAAGGAGAGTTTGGCGATGCGCGGGGTTCTGGCTCTGGCCGTGATGCTGGCGCTGGGGGCTTGCGGGCGGGTGGTGCCGCAGGGCACCGTGCCGCCGCCTGCCGTGACCGCGCCCGTGGCCCCGTTGGCCGCCAATGCCGTGCTTGCCGGCGTGGCGCTCGGCCCGGCCTTCGCCGCGCTTGTCGTGGCGGATGCCGACGCGCGCGGGGCGCTCGCCGGCTTCATCGAATCCTGCCCGCGTCTCCTCGCCCGCGAGGATGCGAGCGGTCTCACCCGTCCCGACGACTGGCGCGGCGCCTGCGAGCGTGCGCGCTCGGCTTCGCCTTCCCGGGCGCGGGAGTTCTTCGCGGCGGAATTCTCCCCCGTGCAGATTGGCGACGGCAAGGCCTTCGCCACGGGGTATTTCGAGCCCGAGATCGCCGGCAGCCGCACCCGCCGCCCCGGTTTCGAGGTGCCGGTCTATGCCATGCCCTCCGATCTCGTGCGAGGATGGCCCGACGATGTGAAGCCCTCCGAACGCACCGGCCGCCCGCCGCTCGGGCGCTATGACGAGCGGGGCCGCTTCGTGCTCTATCACGACCGTGCGGCGATCGAGGACGGGGCGCTCGCAGGCAAGGCGCGGGTGATCGCGTGGGCCGCCGATCCTGTGGAGTTCTTCTTCCTCCAGATCCAGGGCTCCGGGCGGCTGATCACCCCCGAGGGCGAGGTGATCCGCATCGGCTATGCGGGACAGAACGGGCGTGAGTATGTCGGCATCGGCGGCGTGATGCGCGAGCGCGGTCTGCTGGGGAGCGGGCCGGGGCAGTATTCCGGGTCGATGCAGGGGATCATGGCCTATATACGCGAGAATCCGCGCGAGGGCCGCGATCTCATGCGCCTCAACAAGAGCTGGATCTTCTTCCAGGAGCTGACCGGCGACGGGCCGCTTGGCGCGCTCGGCGTGCCGGTGCGGCGCGAGGCCTCGGTGGCGGCGGACCCGGCCTTCGTGCCGCTGGGCGCGCCGGTGTGGCTCGATCTCGACCGGCGCGAGGCCAATGGCCTGTGGATCGCGCAAGACACCGGCGGGGCGATCAAGGGCGCCAACCGCTTCGACACCTTCTGGGGCGCGGGCGAGGACGCGCGCCGGATCGCGGGCGGCATGAGCGGGCGCGGGCGCGCTTATGTGCTGCTGCCCAAGGCCGCCGCCGCGCGGCTCGCCCGATGATGCGGACGCCGCGGGGGCTGACGACCGGCGAACAGGCGGCCTGGGCGCACCTCGCCGCGAGCGTGAAGCCGCTGCCGGGGAAGAAGCGCCCCGCTCCTCCCCGGAACGGAGAGGGGGACCAACCGAAGGTTGGTGGAGGGGCAAGCAAGGCCGCCGCCCCCGCTCCTCCCGGCAAGTTCGTCAAACCTGCGAAGCCCTCCTCCAAGGCCCCTTCCGCCAAGCCTCGCCCGCCCCTCCACCATGCTGCGCATGGTCCCCCTCCCCTGAAGGGGGAGGATCAGAAGGGCCTCGATTCACATTGGGACCGGCGGGTGAAGGCGGGGCGGCTCGAGCCCGACCTGACGCTCGACCTCCACGGTCATACGCTCGATACCGCCTATGACCGGGTGATGAGCGCGCTCGACCAGGCGCGGGCGATGAACGCGCGGGTGGTGCTGGTGGTGGCGGGGCGCGAGCGCCCGGTCGATCCCGCCGACCGCATGGCGCGCCGCGGGGCGATCCGCGCCAAGCTGCTCGACTGGCTCGCCGCCAGCCGCCACGCCGAAGCAATCGCGGCGGTGCGCCGCGCGCATATCAGGCATGGCGGCGACGGCGCGCTCTATCTCGTGCTGAAGCGGCGCTAGCCCCCTTCCGGGCAGGCGGAGCCTCAGCGCGGCTTCGCGGCTGGGATCAGCAGGCGGGTCCGCGCATCGGGGACCTCGCGGGACACCGTCAGCGGGCTGCCCACCTGCCCCGCCGCCTCGGCCCGAAAGGTGCCGAAGGCCAGCCCCTCGAACAGCACATAGCCGTCGAAATCGGTGACCGCCCGCGCCGCCTCGCCACCTTGTGCGTCGCGCAGGATCACCGGCACACCCGAACGCGGGGTGCGCTCGTCTCCGGCGACCAGCAGCACCTGCACCTCGATGCTCCCCGTGGGACGCAGGCCAATGGGCACATGGCGCACTTCCCCGGGGCGCAGGGTGATGCGGTCACCGGCCCGGGCGGGGCGCAAGGTGAAGTCGGAAAGGCTCGCCATCTGCACCTCGAGATCGGTCGCGGGTCCCGGCGCGATGCCGCCAATCAGTACGCGCCCTGCGGCGTCGGTCGCCTCGCGCCGCAACGCCGCGCCGACGATGAAACGGCCCTCTGCGACCCCGGCCTCGGCGGGATCGCGGGTGCCGTCGCCGTCCTCGTCGACGAACAGCTCGGCCATGATCGCCCCTGACCGGGTGATGCCTGCAGGCGCGGTGCGCCAGCGATCGGGGCCGCGGAACAGGCCGAGGGTGAGGCCGATCCCCGCCCGCCAGCCGTCCCCCTCGCGCCCTGCCGAGGCGCTGAGGCCGAGGGGGCCGAAGGTTCGCGCAAAGGTCACCCCGCCGCCGATCCGGCCGCTCTGCGCCTCCCAATCGAGATCGAGCGCGACATTGCCCTGCGCCCCCAGCCGCCGTGCGGCGGAGAGGCTGGCCCCGTCCACTCGCCATCCCGCCCGGTCCGAGGCGGTGACGCCGCTCCTGAGGCGCCAGTCGCCGTGCCTTGCGGTGAGACCCAAGGCGGCGGTGCCGATCCACGGGGTCGTCCCCTCGCGCACCGCGCCGAGCGCAAGGTTCGCCTGCCAGTCGGCCATCGGCAGCACCGCCCGCGTGGCGATGATTTCGCGCTGCCCGCCGCGCCGCAGCGCACCGGACTGGAAGCGCGCTTGCCAGGGAAGGCTCAGCCGTCCCAGCCCGATACGGCCCTGCCCCGCGAGGGTCATGACGCTCGCGAATTCACGCACCAGCGGGGGAAGGCCGGGGCTGTCGTCGGTGCCGTGACGGGCGAGGTCGACAGTCAGGTCCTGCGCCCCGAACCGCCGCGCCAGCCGGATCGCCCCGCCGAGCCCTCCCGCACGGTCGCGCGCGCCGGTCACCGCCCACAGCCCGCCGCCCAGCGCGCCGTTGAGACCGAGCGCCACGGCGGGCTTGCCCTCCAGTCCTGCGCGCAGATCCAGCCGCGCGGTGACATCGGGGGTCATTCCCCAGTCGAGGCTGGCGAAGGCGGTCGGCCCGGCGGGCTCTCCAGCGAGCGTCTCGCCGATCAGCGGGCGCCCGCCGTCGACCACCCCGAAGCTGAAGCCGACCTCGTTCTCGGGGTTCATCTCGGTGCCGACCAGCCGGGTGAAGACCTGCTCGTCGGTCTCGCCATTGGGGCCGTAGAGGCGCACCGCCCAGCGGTTCTCCCCGATCCGCACCGGGATGTCGCCGAACAGCCATTGTCCGGCCGCGTCAGGGGTGCGGGTGACGGCGACGAGGCGTTCCTCATGCCACAGCTCGGCCTCCCAGCCTGCGGGGAGAGGGCCGGACAGGGTGATGGTGTCGACGAGATCGGCTCGCCACGGCGCGCGCGAGGAGATCACCAGCCCGCGGCCCGAAAGGGCGTCGGCGATCAGCGGCTGGGCCGGGGCGGCGATGTCGCCAAGCGCGATGCTGCGCGCGCCCAGCGGGCCGAGCAGGTCGGGCGTGTCGCGCGCCTCGGTGAAGGCGAGCCCGGCGGTGATCCGGCCGTCGCCGCCCAGCGCGACGCTCGCGCGGCCTGCCATGCCGAACAGGGCACCGCTCGCCAGCAGGCTGGCCGAAAGCTGGCGGCCCTGCGGCGCGATCCCCGCGCCAGCGCCAAAATCGGCGCTCCACAACTCGGCGCGGCGGTCGGGGCGGGGGAGCAGCGGGAAGGCGGGGCGCAGGGTCTCGGGCCGCAGCCGCGCCTGCCGTTCCTCGCGCGCAAGGCGCATCAGCACCGGCAGGGCCGCGGTGGGCGCGATCACGAGGCATTGGCTTACCGTGTCGTGGGTGAGCGAGAGGGGGAGATGGGTGGGCACACCGGCGAGCGGCAGGCAATCGCCGGAGGGGCTAGGGAGCAGGGCGGCGGCCGGGATGGTGACGCTGCGGCGCGGCTCGGGAAGGGTGAGGGCGATGCCTTCGCCCGTCTCGTCGTGCGCCAGCTCGAGCGCCTCCAGCAGCGGGAGGATTGCGACGCAGGCGCCGCCCCCGGCCCCGAGATCGTGGAGCGGGATGGCGTCAGCGATCAGCCTGCCATCAGCAAAAAGGGCTGGAAGGGCGAGCCCGTCAGAGGCCGGACCGGCGCGCTCGGCGGCGGGGTCGCTGCCGAATAGCCGATCGAACAGGCCGTCTTCCTGCGCCCGAACCGGGGCAGCGCCTGCGCCGAGCAGTCCGGCTGCGCACAGCAGCAGGGACAGCCAGTGCAGCGGCCTGAACGTTCGGCGGGACATGGGTGAAGACCGGGCCGGGTCATGGGCTCAAAGCGCCGCGGTGAGGCTGGCGAGCAGCTTGCCCGCACTGGCCGGATCGCCGGCGTCGGTGGAGGTGTAGTCGATCCGCACCCGCTTGCCTGCCAGCTGGCTGCGCACCTCGGATGGAAGCGGCACGATCACCTCGCGGCTCGTGTTGGGGGTGTAGATCGCGACGCCCCGCACCAGCCACGCGGGTTCCTTCGCGCCTTCGGGCGTAAAGCTGACATCGCCATAGGTCGAGCGCGTGCCGGAGCGGGTCAGGCGGACGACGAGCTGGTCGGGCGCCTCGTCGCGCAGCGCGGCGCTGTCCATCGTGACGCTGGCCTCGAGCGCGCCGACGCGCAGGATGACGGGGATGGTGATCGAGCGGATCGCGACGAGTTCGATCGACAGGCTGTTGTCGGCCGGACCCTCGCCCGCAACGCTCGCCGTGCCCGCACTGACGGGGGCGGACATCAGGCGCAGGTGCGAGCGGTATTCGCCCGGGGCGAGATCGCCGGGGGCGCTCGCCATGATGCGCACCACCTGGCGCGCGCCGGGTTCGAGCACCAGCTGGCGCGGGGAGTAGCGCAGCTTGTCGTCGGCGAAGGCCTCGCCCTCCTGCGCGGCGGGGGCGTCCTCGAGACTGCCGTCCGCCAGCATCCGGCGGTTCTCGATGCCGATGCGGAAGGCGGCGGTTTCGGTGCCCTTGTTGACGAGCACGAGTTCGGACGAGCGCGCCTCGGGGGTCAGCACCACGCGGGTGGGGGCGACCAGCAGTTCGGCGGCGGCGGGCACGGGAGCGGCAAGCGCCGCGGCAAGCGCGGCGGCGAAAGACAGGCGGAGCATGGGGGACGACCTCGGGATGGCAGGGGTGGTCTTGGGCATGGCGCGGGGGGGAAACGGGACCGTGCGGGGGAAAATGCGCGGTCCCGTCCCCCCTGCCACGGAGGGCTTTACTGGTATTCCACCGCGACGGTGAAGCTACCGGTGTACTTGCCCGCTTCCTGGCGCACGCCGACATCGAGCGTGCCGCCGACGGTGAAGCTGTCTTCGCCCTTGAGGAGCTGGCCGTTGGCCTTCGAGCCGGTGAAGTCCGCGACGCGCATCGCTGTGCCGTTCTCGTTGACGATCTTGATCTCCTTGGGGAGCGAGATGGTGTAGAAGGCGTCGGCCTCGCCGGTCACCGCGAAGGCGGCGGCGGTGTGGTCGGCGGTCAGGCAGGTCAGCGCCGGGCCGCACTTGCGGCTGCCGTCGGCGGCGACGGTGACGATGTCGGCGACGCTGGTCGAGGGCGCGATGGTGCCGAAGTACAGATCGGTCACGTTGCTGATCTCGAGCGGGGCGATGATCTTGGCACCGGCGCCGGCATCGGCCGACTGGGCCTGGGCCGAGGTGGCGGCGGCGAGCGAGGCGAGCACGACGGCTCCGGCAAACAGCTTGTTCATGTCATTGGTCCTTCTTGGTCTGGTCAAGTCCAGCGGCAGGAGCGCCGTGGCTGACCTCTGGATGGCGGACCGGCGCGGGACTGTCGTGATCGCGCAAGGCTAATCCGGGGCGCGAAAGGGTTGAGGCCGGCTAACGCGTGGATAACGGCCAGCCCGCAGGGACAGGGTCACCTATACGAAAGGATAAGTTTTCTCCCTTATGGCCGGATTGCGCGGGCGACGCGCGAGAACCACCCGGGGCTCCTGTTTTACGCGACCTTCCTGACGGACTGCACGACACCATGCTCGAGCCCGATTTCACTTTTCCGCCGATCCCGCATGACGAGCCCGAGCGCCTCGCCGCGCTGCACCGGCTGGCGGTGCTCGACACCCCGCCCGAGCCCGAGCTCGATGTCATCACCCGGCTGGCCGCCGACCGCTTCGACACCGCGATCGCGCTCGTCAGCTTGGTCGACGAGGGCCGGCAGTGGTTCAAGTCGCGCCACGGGCTGGAGGCGTCCGAAACCTGCCGCCGCGAAAGCTTCTGCGGGCACACGATTGCCGGCAGCGGCGTGATGGTGGTGCCCGATGCCTCCGAGGATCCGCGCTTCAGGCGCAACCCGCTGGTCACCGGGGCGCCGCATATCCGCTTCTATGCAGGCGCGCCGCTGGTGCTTGCCGACGGGCACCAGATCGGCACGCTGTGCGTGATCGACCCGACCCCGCGCGAGGGCTTTTCGGCGCGCGAGGCGGACATTCTCCAGCTGATGGCGCGGCAGGTGGTGGCACTGCTCGAGGGGCAGCAGGCCCGGCAAGAGCGGCGCATCGCCCAACTGATCGCCGAGACCACCACCGATGCCTTCGTGTGCACCGATGCCCATAGCCGCATCATCCTGTGGAACCGTGCCGCAGAGGCGATGTTCGGCTGGAGCGCGGAGGAAGCGCTCGGCCAGAGCCTCGACCTGATCATCCCGCGCCAGCACCGCAAGGACCATCACGCCGGGGTCGCGCGGCTGCGAGCGCGCGCGCCGGCGAAGCTGGTCGGCCAGACGGTCGAGGTGCCCGCGCTGTGCAAGGCGGGGCACGAGTTTCCTGTCGAACTGTCGCTCGCGATGTGGCCCGAGGAGAGCGGCGTGGACGCGGGCCCGGCAGGTTTCGCCGCGATCATCCGCGACATCTCGGCCCGCAAGCTCGCCGAGGCCGAACGGGTCGCGACCGAGGCCCGGCTCGCCCGCCAGGTCGCCGCGATCGAGGCTTCGGACGACGGCATTGCCCTGACCGATGCCGAAGGGCGCTTCATCTTCATGAACCGCGCCCATGCGACGATGTTCGGCTATCCCGATCCCGATGTGCTGGTGGGCGAACCGTGGAGTGCGCTCTATGCCCCGGAAGAGGCGCAGCGCATCAACGACGAGGCCATGCCGCTGCTGTTCGCCCACGGCCAGTGGCGTGGCGAGACCCAGGGACGCAGGGCCGACGGTTCGCCGGTCGACCAGGAGATCGCGCTCTCGCTCGCGCCCGATGGCGGGATCGTCTGCGTCACCCGCGATGTCGGCGAGCGGCGCGGAATGGAGCGCGAGAAGGCGCGGCTGCGCGAACAGCTGATGCTGGCCCAGCGGCAGGAGGTCGTGGGCCAGCTCGCGAGCGGGATCGCTCATGATTTCAACAATCTCATCGCCGCGATCTCCGGCACGGCCGAGCTGCTGCGCCATATCGACGACAACCGCGTGCGGCACCATTCGCTGCGGATCCAGTCGGCCGCGACCACCGCGGCGGGGCTGGTCGAGAAGCTGCTGACCCTCGGGCGGCGGGTGCCGCACCCGCGGTTGGTCGATCTGCGCCGCACCCTGTGGGACGTGCGCGATCTGGTCGCGCCGAGCCTCACCGATCCGCTGCACCGCATCGAGCTCGAACTGCCGCCTTCGCCGCTGATGGCGCTGACCGACGACACCGAACTGAACCAGGTGGTGCTGAACCTCGTGCTCAATGCCCGCGACGCGCTGCGCCCGGGCGAGACCGCGCGGATCAAGCTCGAGGTGCTGAGTGCCGAAGGCTATCAGCCGACGGGCAAGCTGATGCTCGGCACCGTGCCTTCCGGGCCCGCCGCGCTGATCCGCATCAGCGACACCGGGATCGGCATCCGACCGGAGGAACTGGAGCAGGTGTTCGAACCCTTCTTCACCCACAAGGGCGAGGCCGGGACAGGGCTGGGCCTTGCGGTGGTGTCCGGGATCATCGCCAGCAATCGCGGCGCGCTGGCGATCCAGTCATGGCCCGATTGCGGCACGGTGTTCGAGATCTGGTGGCCGCTCGAGCCGGTCGGTGCGGGCGATCCGGCGAGGGTCGGCGAAGCAGCAGCGCGGCCCGGCCCGGGGCTTGCGGGCAAGGCGGTGCTGGTGGTCGACGACAACCCCGCCGTGGTCGACGTGGTTGCCGCGATGCTCGAACAGGTCGGCGCCGAAGTCGGCCCGTGCCTCGATCCGACCGACGCCATGGCAGTGGTCCGCGAGGATCCGGCGGCGTGGGATCTGGTGATCACCGATTACGACATGCCGAACATGAACGGCGCACAGCTCGCCAAGGCGCTGCGCCGCTACCGTGCCGACCTGCCGGTGCTGCTGCTGACGGCGCTGCCGCGCGTCCATCAGCTGCATCAGGGGCCGGAGGGCGGCTTCGACGGTGTGCTCGGCAAGCCGACCAGTGCGGCGCGCCTTGCGGGCGCTGCCGCCGCCGCCATCGAGGCGGCCCGCGAAAGGACGAAACGATGCGCATCCTGATCGCCGACGACCACGAACTGCTGCGCGACGTGCTGCGCTCCTATCTCGAGGCTGAGGGCGGCTTCGCGGTCGATACGGTTGCCGATCTGCCCCAGGCGCTCGCCGCCATCGCCGCGGCGACGCCGCCCTATGATCTCGTGGTGCTCGACTTCGGGATGCCCGGGATGGACGGCTATGCCGGGCTGGAGAAAGCGCTGGCAGCGAGCTTCGGGCGGCCGGTCGCGCTGATGAGCGGCCTTGCCCCGCACGATGTCGCCGAGCGGGTGCTGGCCTGCGGCGCGGCGGGCTATCTGCCCAAGACCCTGCCCGCGCGCTCGCTGGTCAACGCGATCCGCTTCATGGCGGCGGGCGAGACCTACATGCCGATCGACCTCCACCGCCCCGCGCGCAGTCCTGCGGGCGAGAGCGGCCTTTCCCCGCGCGAGCGGCAGGTGCTGGCGGGGCTGTGCGCGGGGCAGGCGAACAAGGAGATCGCCCGCGACCTCGACCTGCGCGAGCCTACCATCAAGCTCCACGTCAAGCTGATCTGCCGCAAGCTCGGCGCGAAGAACCGCACACAGGCGGCGATGATCGCGCGCGAGCGGGCGCTGGTTTGAGGCGCCCGCCGCTCAGTTGCGGCACTTGAGGGCGATCACCTGCCGCGCCAGCGCCGAGGGGCGCCCGCCCGCCCGCCGGAATTCGTCGTCGATGCATTGCTGCTTCGCGCCGCGGGTGTCGGGATAATCGCCGCGCACCCGGCGGTCGTAATCGAGGACGTCCTGCAATTCCTGCGGTGACAGGTCGCTGACCGACCGCCGCCCCTCGCGCAGCGCGACCAGATTGTCGCGCGCACGGGCGAAGCGCTCCAGCACGGCGGCTTGCTGGTCCGGTGTCGGCGTCGCTGGCACGGCGGGAGACGGCCGCACCACTAGCCGCGTCTCACCGGCCTGCTGTGCATGGGCAGGCGGGGCGAAGGCAGTCAGGGTCCCGAGCGTCGCCATCAGGAAAATCCGCATCATCACCACACTCCCTCGCGCATCGCCTGCTGGCGTACCGTCTCGCGTTCGCTGGTGCTCTGCTGCGGTGCGAAGTCGGGCATCGGCGGCAGGCTCCCGCGTTGTTCGTAAGTGGCGATGAGCGTGCCCTGAACGCCCGCGCGCTGCTCGACGAGGCTCAGCAGTCCCGGCTGGGTGCCTTCGCCGAACAGGCGCTTGCCCTGTCCCAGCACGGCCGGGAAGATCAGCAGCGTCAGCCGGTCGATCAGCCAGGCGGCGAGAAGCGGAGGATAGAGCGTGCTCGACCCCTGGATGACGAGGTCGGGGCCGTCGGTCTGCTTGAGCGCCGCGACCTCGGCGATGCCGGCGAGGCGATGGCTGTTCGCCCAATCGAGGTTCGGTGTGCCGCGCGACAGGACATATTTGCGGCAGGCGGTGAAGGCGCGGCTCATGTCCGCGCTATCGTCCTCCGGTTCGACATAGGGCCAGTAGCCCGCGAAGATGTCGTAGGTGCGCCGCCCCAGCAAGAGGTCGTAGTCGCGCCCGAACAGGCGGTCCATTTCCTCGCCCACCGTCGGGTCCCACAGCTTGAACACCCACCCGCCCTCGGTAAAGCCTCCGGTGACGTCCTCGTGCGGCCCGCCCGGGCCCTGCATCACCCCGTCGAGCGAAACGAAGGCGGCGGCGTGGATCTGGCGCATCAGCCTTCTCCCCGCCGCGCCGCGTCGATGCCGGCGACGTCGATCTTCTGCATGGTCATCATCGCGGCGAAGGCCCGCGCGGCCTCGTCTCCCCCTGCCGCGAGGGCCTCGGTGAGGCTGCGGGGCGTGATCTGCCAGTTGATGCCCCAGCGGTCCTTGCACCACCCGCAGGCGCTCTCGGCGCCGCCGTTCCCGACGATCGCGTCCCAGTAACGGTCCGTCTCGGGCTGGTCCTCGGTCATCACCTGGAAGCTGAACGCCTCGGTCTGCGGGAAGATCGGGCCGCCGTTGAGGCCGATGCAGGGGATGCCGAGCACGGTGAACTCGACGATTACCACGTCGCCAGCCCGGGTGCCGGGGTTGTCGAGCGGGGCACGGATGATCGCTCCGACGCTGCTATCGGGAAAGGTCGCGGCATAGAACCGCGCCGCCTCCTCGGCGGCGTTGTCGAACCACAGGCAGATCGTGTTCTTGTGCATTCCGGACTCCTTCATGCCTTGCGCGGGCCGACGAGGCCGAACCCGGCCCCTTGAGGATCGACGGCGCTCACCGAGAAGTCGCCGCCGGGGATCTCCACCGGATCGTGCAGCACCTGCCCGCCGCCCGCGCGGATTGCGGCGAGGCCTGCATCGATGTCGGGGACGACGAAATAGAAGGTCCAGCCCGGCTGCATCCAGGTGTCGCCGACAGGCATCACCGCGCCGATCATCGCGTCGTCGTGATGGAGAAAGCGATAGGCGCCGTGCTTGCCCATCGGCAGCTCGCCCTCCTGCCGCCAGCCGGAGAGCCCGGTGTAGAAGGCGATTGCCCGATCCGGGTCGTCGGCCGCGTATTCGTTCCAGGCGCAGTGACCGGGCGGGGGCGGGAACTGCGGCTCGCCGGTCGGGGTCGCGCCGTCATATTCCATCACGTAGAACGGCGCTCCTGCGGGATCGGCAGCGAGTGCGAAGCGGCCCATGCCGGGGATCGCGAGGCCCTCCATCGTCAGTTCCCCGCCGCTCTCGCGGATCGCTGCGCTGGCGGCGTCGAGGCTGTCGACCGCCAGATAGGCGGCCCAGACTGGTGTGGCACCGGCCTCGCGCATCCCCGCATCGAGACCGAGCATCCCGCCGATCGCCGTCTCGCCGGCGAGGATCACGTCGTAGCTTCGCCCGCCGACCTCGCCCGTATCGAAGCGCCAGCCCAGCACGCTGCCGTAGAACGCCTGCGCAGCCTCGGGTTCGTGTGTCATCAGCTCGTGCCAGGTCACCGCACCATGACGCGGGCGATGCTGAGCGCCGCTCACCGGCCCAGGTCCACGACCGGCTCGAAGCCGCCGAAGATCATGCGCTTGCCGTCGAACGGCATGGGGTTCTGCGCCTTGTCGAGGCGCGGGTCGTCGAAGTCCTCTGCCATCATCAGGGCGAAGGCCGCATCGCGGGTCGCCTTGTCGGGCCATTCGATCCAGCTGAACACGACGTCCTCGCCCTGTTCGGCGGCGACCGCGCGGCGGAAGTCGGTGACCTCGCCGTTGGGCACATCCTCGCCCCAGCACTCGACCACGCGGATCGCGCCGTTTTCAACGAAGAAGGGGTCGGCCTTGCTCGCGTGATCGATGAAAGCCTGGCGCTTGTCGGCCGGCACGGCAATCACGAAACCGTCGATATACATGGATTTTTCTCCTCCTCGGCGAGCCGGTCCCGACTCGCTCCCTTGCGTGTTGTCCGAGTGAGGGTTACTTTCGTCAACAATGAAGTTACCAAAAGAAACCAAAAACGGGACGAGCCGAGCCGCCACGGGACACGGGCGGTGGTACAACGACGCCTGCGGTACAGCCTTCGGTCTGGAGGTGATCGGCGAGCGATGGGCGCTGCTGGTGGTGCGCGAACTGATGATGGGCGCAAGGCGCTTTTCCGATCTGCGCAGTGCCTTGCCCGGCATCTCGGCCAAGGTGCTGACCGAGCGGCTCACAGCTCTTGAGGATGCGGGGGTGCTGGTCCGACGCAGCCTGCCGCCGCCCGGCAAGGCGCAGGTCTACGAACTGACTGCGTGGGGGCTCGCTGCCGAACCGCTGATCCAGGAGCTCGGACGCTGGGCCGCGCAGTCCTCGGCCCACGATCCGCGCCTGCCGCTTTCGGCAGTGTCGTTGATGCTGTCCTTGCGCACCATGCTCGACCGCGAAGCCTGTGCGGCCTTTGTCGGACGGATCGGTTTCGTGATCGGCGAGGACAGCTTCATCGCCGAGCCGCAGGGGCGCGAGCTTCCGATAAGACGTGGGGCGGTGGAGGGAGCGAATGCGGTATTCCGCGCGGCATCGGCCGATGTGATCGCGGCCGGAATCTATGCCGGAGTGCCCTGGGCGGAACTCGAGGCCGGGGCCGGGCTCGTCATCACCGGGGACCGGGAACGGGCAATTGAATTCGCGCGGCTCTTCGCCTTGCCGCCCCTGCTCGCCTGATCCGCGCCTCTCCCGCCTCGTTTTCTCCTGCCGCCGCAGATCGGCGCGAGGCGTGTTGCATCCTCCACAACATAAGTGAGGGCGCATCCGCGGCACCCTGTCAGGCATGGACCGGTCGAAAGCGATCCGGCGCGTGGCCGAATGGCGGCTGCCGACCGGACGGAAATCACCTCTCGGCAAGGAGAAAGCTCATGAACATCATCCTGATCATCATCATCGGAGGCATCCTCGGATGGCTTGCCAGCATGGTGATGCGGACCGACGCCCAGCAGGGCATCTTCCTCAACATCGTCGTCGGCGTGGTCGGCGCCCTGCTCGCCGGATTCCTGATCAACCCCCTGATCGGCGGCGGCAACATCACTGCCGGCGATTTCTCGATCAGCGCGCTGATCGTGTCGTTCCTCGGCGCGCTGGTGCTGCTCGCCATCGTCAACCTGTTCCGCCGCGGTTCGGTGCGGTAACTCCGGAGAAATGCACATGAAGAACACGATCATCACTGGTGCAGCCATGGCGCTCGCGGCTTTCGGCCTTGCCGGATGCGACAGCCCTGCCGAGGAGCGGGCCGAGGAACGCGCGGACGCCATCGAAGAGAACGCCGAAGCCAGGGCAGACGCGATGGAGCAACGCGCCGACCAGCTCGACCAGACCGCCAACGGCGCGGATCCTGCTGCCGAACAGAACCTCGAAAACCGGGCCGATGCCGTGCGCGAGCAGGGCGAGGCGCAGGCTGAACGGGTCGAGGAACAGGCCGAGTAGGCCTTCTTCCGACATACCGGCGGCGCGGGGTCCGAGGCACATCGCCCGCGCCGCTTGCATGCGGGCTCGCCGAAAGGCGGGCCCGCATCATGGCGTGTCGGGCAGATCAGCAGTCGGGCAGGGCCTCGCCGCCCTCGATGATCGCCCTGAGGCCCGCGCGGCCCCGGTTGATGCGGCTCTTGACAGTCCCGAGCTTGCAATCGGCGACCGCCGCCGCCTCCTCGTAGCTGAGCCCCGCGCCCGCGATCAGCAGCAGCATCTCGCGCTGGCCCGGCGGCAGCTGGTCGAGCGCGCCTTCGATGTCGGCGACATGGAGGCGCGTCTCCTGTTCGGGCTCCTGCACCAGCAGCCGCTCGGCTGCCTCAGGTTCCCAGGCGACCAGCCGGTTACGCTTCCTCACCGCATTGTAGAACTGGTTGCGCAGGATCGTGAACAGCCAGGGACGGAAGTTGCTCCCCGGCAGGAAGGTGTGGCGCGACGACCACGCCCGCACCATCGTTTCCTGCACAAGATCGTCGGCCATGTCGCGCTGGCGGCACAGCGAGCGTGCGAAGCTGCGCAGCGCGGGCAAGGAGGCGGTCATCTCGGCGGTGAAGCAGGGCGGTGCGGGGTCGCGCTGTTCGATGGCGGCTGGCTTGGGCATGGCACCTTGTCCTTGTGTTCCTCCCCCCTGCCTTTGTCGGACACCTCGCAACCGCGTTCCCTAAACTCGGCAAGGATTCCGCGCGCTTGCCCCGCGCCACCCCGCTAAAGCGGGTCACTGGCCTATGTGAATTCGCCTGCCGCCTCTCGTCCCTATCACAGGTGCCGCCCCGCAATCGGGGCCAAGCGCAATGAAAGGAATGAGGATGCGGATAGCCCTTATGATCACCGCGAGCCTGCTGGTGGCCGCCTGCGACGGTCGCGAGGCGACCGATCAGACCGTGGGCGACGGCACCGGCATGATGCAGACCGACGCCGCCGGCGAGGACTTCGCCGACCAGCCCCCCAGCGCGCAGGGTTTCGCCCAGGCCGTGGCCATGTCCGACATGTACGAGATCACCGCCGGCAGGCTGGCGCTCGAGAAGGCCGAGATGGGCTCGACCCGTGAATTCGCGCAGATGATGGTCGACGATCACACCCGGTCCAGCCAGGCGCTCAAGGATGCGGCAGGCAGCGGCAACCAGACCTTCAACATGCCCGCCAGCCTCGACACCGAGCGTCAGGCGCAGCTGGACATTCTCGAGCGGCTCGACGGACAGGATTTCGACCGCGAATACCTGAGCCAGCAGATGGCTGCGCACCGCAAGGCACTGTCGCTGCTCAAGGCCTATGCCGGCAATGGCGATGTCGCCGAGCTGCGCCAGTTCGCGCAGAGCACGATCCCGACCGTCCAGAAGCATCACGACTGGCTGGAGCGGAACAGCGCAGGCACCGGCGCGGCAGGCGGCGCGACCGGCGCCCCGCCGCAGGCGACGCCCGCGCCATAGGCGGACGCGCCTAGCGTCACGGATGACCCCCGCGCACGATCCCATCTGGCGCGGGGGTTGTCTTGTGCCCGCACCAAAGCCGCGGTCGTCCCGGGCGCGGGCTCAGGCCTTGCCGCCGCCCGCCTCAATAAGCTGCGGCCGGCTGTCCGGGCCGGGCACTTCGGCGAGCGCCTCCATGAAGGTTTGCGACCACCAGTTCACGTCCTGCCGGGTGATGCATTCGAGCATCGCCTTGTGCCGTTCCTGCCGTTCGGCGAGCGGCATTGCGAGCGCCCGGGCGATGCCGTCGGCGATGTCCTCGGCACTGTGCGGGTTGACGATCACCGCCTCCTTGAGCTGCGCGGCGGCCCCGGCGAAGCAGGACAGCACCAGCACCCCCGGATCGGCCGGATCCTGCGCCGCGACATATTCCTTGGCGACGAGGTTCATCCCGTCGCGCAAGGGGGTGACAAGGCCGACCTTCGAGGCGCGGTAGATGCCGAACAGCTCGTCGCGCGAGTAGCCCTGGTTGACATAGCGGATCGGCACCCAGTCGATCGAGGCGAACTCCCCGTTGATGCTGCCCGACAGCGCGCTCAGGTCGGCGCGGATCTGCTGGTAGCTCGGCACATCCCCGCGCGAAGGCGGGGCGATCTGCAGCAGCGCGATCTTCTCGCGCAGCTCGGGGCGCTTGGTGAGCAGCAGTTCGTAGGCGGCAAAGCGTTCCTGCAGGCCCTTGGAATAATCGAGCCGGTCGACACCCACGATCATGTCGCGCCCGACCGCGCTCACCACCAGCCGCGTCTCGGCCTGCTTGGCCGCGAGGGAATGCACCGCGCTGCCGAAATCGGCCGCATCGAGCCCGATCGGGCAGTCGAGCAGACGCGTGCGCCGTCCTTTGTGGCACGCGTATTCGCCGTCCATCTCGGCGTCGAACTGGGCCGTCACATAGTCGATGAAGGCCTGCCGCCATTCGTCCGACTGGAACCCGATCACGTCATAGGCGAGCAGGCTCTCGACGAGGTCGCGGTGGTTGGGGAGCGACATCAGCAGGCTCGAGGGGGGCCAGGGGATGTGCAGGAAAAAGCCGATCCGGTTGTCGAAGCCGCGCATCCGCAGGCGCGCGCCCAGCGGCATCAGGTGGTAGTCGTGCACCCAGATCAGGTCGTCGGGCTCGAGCAGCGGTCCCAGCGTCTCGGCGAAACGCTCGTTGACGCGCGCATAGCCCCCGGCGAAATCGCGCGCGATCTCGGTGAGGTCGAGCCGGTAGTGGAACAGCGGCCACAAGGTGCGGTTGGCAAAGCCGTTGTAGTATTCGTCGACGTCCTGCGCCTCGAGGTCGATCGTGGCGGTCGCTACCCCGCCTTCGCGGCGGAAGGTGATCTGGCCGGTAAACTCCTCCGTCTGTTCGCCCGACCAGCCGAACCACAGTCCGTTGCTGCTCCGCAAGGCCGCAGCGAGCGCCACCGCAAGGCCGCCGCGGTTCGCGTTCTCTCCTTCGGTCTCGACCTGGACGCGGTTCGATATGGCGATGAGGCGGGGCATGGAAGGCGCTCCGTTTGGCCGGCGGGGATGCCGTGCAAGGGGGGGTGCGGGCGTGACTGCGGCCTTCGCCCAAGGCACACGTGCAAAAAACCGCCTATGTGATGAAAGGTGCGGCAGGGGCCTCGTCGAGCAACAGGCGGATGCGATCATGGACCGCCTGCGGGTCGGCGAGCACCGCATCGGCGTGCTCCGCGATCCGCGGGCCGACCGCGATCCCCTGCCCGCCGAGCACGCGGGCGGCGTCGATCGCGGCGATGTCTGTCAGGTCGTCGCCAATGTAGACCGGCCGGCTTCCCGCGAAAGGCTGGCGCTGCATGATGGTGCGCACGGCGTCGCCCTTGTCCGCGCCTGGAAGGCGCAGCTCGCACACCATGTCGCCTTCCTGGATCACCAGGTCGTGCTCCGCGGCGCAGGCATCGGCCCATGTGCGCACCGCTTCGCGCAGGCGCGGCGCGAGGCGGTAATGGATGCCGAGCCCGTAGCTCTTCAATTCGATCACCACCCCGTTGCGGGCGCCGAAGCGGGCTTCCGTCTCGCGCGTCAGGCGAGCGAAGATCCGGGCCGGGGGCGGGGCGCGCAGCCGTCCGTCGTGGCGCAATTCGAGACCGTGGCTCGCGGCGACCGTCACCGGCCAGAGCGTGCGGCCCCACAGCGCGTCGAGCTGCTCGAGCGAACGGCCGCTGATGATCGCCAGCCGCCCGCCCAGGCGTTGCAGCGCCTCGGCGACGAGGGCGCGCAAGTCCGCGCCGATCTCAACGGCGTCGGGCGTGGGGGCGGTTTCGACGAGCGTTCCGTCGAAATCCAGAAGGAGCGAGAGCGGGGCCGCGGCGCTCATTGCTGCGTCCCGGGCTGCGGCGGGAATGGAGAAGCGGTCATGCGACGTCCGAGTGGCCCGTTGGTGGAGAGGGCTTGGCGCGCGGCGAGCTTCCGGACCTTAACCCGGGATAGGAAAGCAGGCGATGGCCGCATCAAAGGCGGATCCTAGGGTGACCCCACAAACCCGACTCCCCAACCCCCGAAGAGGAGGCTCTCCCATGTCCTTTCTGGACCGCATCGCCGCCGCACTCGCCCCGGCGGCTTCCGACGAACAGCGCGCGGATGCGCGACGGCAGCTCGAGGAACTGTCGGTGGGAGAGCCCTTCGCCGAGGACATCCTCGCCCAGCACCGCCAGATCGAGGCCCTGTTCGCCGAGGCGCGCGAGGCCGCCGGGCCCGGTGCCGAGGCGGCGGTCCGGGAGCTTGCCGTGCTGCTCAACGGCCATTCGATGGCCGAAGAAGCGGTGGTTTACCCCGATATCTCCGAGCACTCGGGCAAGGCCCATGCCGGCATGGCCTACGAGGAGCACGCCATGACCAAGGTGCAACTCGCCGAGTTGCAGAAGATGGCCCCCGGGACGCGCGAATGGCGCGAGAAGCTCGATCACATCGAGAGTGCGGTGCAGCAGCACGTCTATCAGGAAGAGAGCAGCTGGCTGCCCGATGTGATCCGCCATGCGCCGGTCGAGGAGCGCCAGCGCATCAGCATGGAGTTCCGCGAGTATTTCCAGCGCTTCGATCAGGGCTGACCCGATCCCGGCCGCGCGGTTTGCGACCCGCCGCGCACCTGCCGGGCTGCGCCCGCGAGACCGACGAGTTCCCCCGCCCCCGGGACTGCTCGCGGTCTTGCGGGCGCATTTACGTCAAGGGTCGGCACAACCGGTGAAGGGCGACAAAAAACCCCGCCCATCGCTGGGCGGGGAGTTGTTGGGGCAATGACCGGACGAAGTGGAAACCGAAGGCATGTCCGGCCATCGAGTTGTCAGAGGGATCGGGAAACCCAACGACCGTGACACTCTGCCCGACTGATTCGCGGCACGCTCTAACCTGAATTATATCCGCGTTAATTGTCATAAGAGGCACCAGCGATTCGCCCACGAAAAACCGCCCTCCGGACCGCGGGGACCGGAGGGCGGCAGGGGAGCGGCGACGGACGGGGGCGTGCCCGCCGCCGCAACGTTCAGCGCGAGGTAGACCCCGATTTTCCGGTGGCCTGGCTGCCCGAACTGCTCGAGCTGCCCGAGGACGATCCGCCCTCGCTGTCGCGCTTCTTGCGCCACTCGTCGAACTTGGAGTTGAACTCGTCCTGCTGCTGCTGGCGGTATTCGTTGTAGTCGTTGTCGAACTGTTCCATCTGGCGCTGGCGCCACTGGCTGTAGCTGTGGTCATGGTGGTGGCCCTGCTGGCCCTGACCCTGCTGGCCCTGACCCTGTTGGCCCTGGCCCCACTGGCTCTGGCCGTGCTGCGAGCCGCCCATCATGGCGCTCTGTCCACCCTGACCGCTCTGGCCGAAGCCGCCCTGGCCGCCCTGACCATAGCCGCCGCTCTGACCATAGCCGCTCTGGCCGCCATAGCCGCCTTGGCTGCTCTGCCCATAGCCGCTGGAGCCGCCGTAGCCACCTTGGCCGCTGAAGCCGCCCTGGCTGCCGTAGCCGCCGTGGCCGTGGTTGTCCTGGCCATAGCCACCGCTCTGGCCGCCGTAGCTGCTCTGACCACCATAACCGCCGCTCTGGCCACCATAGCCGCCCTGACCGCCCTGCGAGCCATAGCCACCCTGGGAGCCGTACGAGCCCTGACCCTGATCCTGCTGGCCCTGGCCATAGCGGCCCTGATCGCCCTGCTGGTCCTGGTTCCAGCCCGAACCGCTCTGGCCGTAGCCGCGCTGGTTCTCGCTCGCCTGCATCTGGTCGTTGCGATCGCCTTCCCGGTTCTGGCTCTCGCGGTTCTGATTGCGCTCGTTCGCCATCTCACATTCCTTTCCGTTATGAACCCCGATCCTGCGGCTGCCCCGCAAGACCGGGCCTCAACAAGAGTCCCACCGAAGCGGTTCGGACCCCCTATCCTGAATTACCCACGGCGGACGCCCTATCGCCGTGCCGTGACGCCCCGTCGAAAGCCATGTCGGGATCGACGCACTCGGTCGAATCGGTTGCAAGAATAGGGGAATTTCCGGAGGCCTCGCGCTCGGCCGATGCACCCGGCGCACCTCATTGCGACGCATTTGCGAAAACGGGAGTGAGACGATACGCTGCGTTTACGCGGTGAAATGCAGGGATTCGACAGCGCCGATAACTTTTGATCGAGAGACAAGGTCCATGTTGGGGGACAAGTGCAAGTCTCTCAACACCTCCAGAGGAGCAAGCACGTGTTCAACGCCTTCCTGCTGCGACTTATGCATGCTGCCGAACTGAGCGATCAGGAAATCGAGGCGGTCGAAGAATTGTGCCGGCAGCCGAAGGAGATCGGCGCCAAGAAATACCTGTCGCGCGACGGCGACGAGATGGTGTCCTTTCCTGTCGTTCTCAGCGGCTGGGCGGCGCGTTACCAGATCCTGCGCAACGGCGCGCGCCAGATCACCCGCCTGCTGGTGCCGGGCGATGCCTTCTACTTCGATTCCTCGCCCAACGGCATCGCGATCGAGGAAGTCATCACCCTGAGCCCGTGCAAGATCGTCAACATCCTCCACGCCGACATGCGCCGCGTGATCGACCGTTTCCCGGCGGTCGGCGAGGCGATGCGCAACTATGGCTGCATGGAGAACGCGGTGCTTTCCTCGTGGGTGGTCAATGTCGGTCGCCGCGACGCGCTCGAGCGGATGGCGCACCTCATTTGCGAGGCCCATTACCGGCTCTCGCTGGTCGATGCGCACCAAGGCAACCAGATCTACTTCCCCCTGGCGCAGGACGATCTGGCGGACGTGCTCGGCCTCACTCCGGTGCACATCAACCGCAAGCTCCAGCAATTGCGTCAGGAGGGGCTCATCACGCTGCGCTCGAAGCAGCTGACGATCCTCGACCTGCGCACGCTGCAGCAGATCGCCGGGTTCGACAGTTCCTATCTCGCCCCGCGGGTCCAGACCCCGCGCGAACGCGAGCGGCTCAAGGTGGTGGCGGCCTGACGGCCGCCGCTCGCCCTAGGTATCCCGCCTCACCAGACGTTCCAGCGTAGCCACTATGCGCGCCCCGTCTGCGGGCTTGCTGACATAGGCGCTGCCCGCGAGATCATCGGGCAGCGTCGCTGCGTCATATCCGGTGAGGAACACGAAAGGTATCGAACGGCGGCGCAGTTCGCGGGCGAAATCGAGCGACAGGCCGTGTCCGAGATTGATGTCGAGCAACGCGGCATCGATCGGACCGTCGGCCAGCAGCGTATCGACATCGGGCAGCGTGCCCGACATCGCGATCACCCTGGCCCCGGCCTCTTCGAGCAGATGCCGGCAATCCTGGGCCTGGTAATAGTCGTCCTCCAGAATAATCACGCGGCGGCCGTTCAGCACATGGTCGGTCATGCCCGCTTCTCCCTCACGATCGCGGATCGAGAATGCTGCCGGCATCGGACAGCGGAAATTCGAGCTCGGCAAGGACGCCCGTGTCGTGGAGCGCGAAGCGACCCTCGCCCTGCAGTTCGTAGGGTACCCGCTCCTCGATCAGCTTTCGCCCGAACCCCTTGCGGTTGTGCTTCGTCTTGCGCACCGGTGCGGTTTCCTGCCAGCGCAGGCTGACCCAGCGCTTCCCGTCCCTGTTCAGTAGCGTCCAGACGATCCGGATATAGCCGGTGTCGCCGAGCGCGCCGTACTTGATCGAATTGGTGGCGAGTTCGTGGATCGCGAGGGTGACGATCTCCGCCGCATGGGGGGAGAGCGCGACCTCCGGCCCGTCGACATGACACTTGTCGGGCTGGACGGCGTGGACCAGCAGCTCCTCGCGCACCAGTTCGGCGAGGTCCACGCTCCGGCCGGGGGAGCGGGTGAGGGTGCTCTGGGTGCGACCCATCGCCTGCAGGCGACCGATCAGGTGATCGACATATTCGTCGACATGGCGGTGGCTCGGGGCCGAGAGCCGCGCGACCGAGCGGACCATGCCGATCAGGTTGCGCACCCGGTGCTGGAGCTCGGCAACCAGCAACTTCTGCCATTCCTCCTCGCGCCGCCGCTGGGTCGTGTCGATCATGGCGCCCAGCATCCGCACGGGCTTGCCCTGCTCGTCATAGAGAAAGCGCCCGCGGGCCGAGAGCCAGACGACCTCGCCGCCCGGATGGCAGACGCGGTATTCATTGAGATATTCCTCCCCGGTGCGCATGGCCTCGGCAATCACGGCTTCGGTGCGGGCGCGGTCTTCCGGGTGGACACGTTCGGCCCACACTTCGAAGCTCGGCGCGATCTCCCCCGGCTCGTAGCCTTCCATGCGGTAATGCTCGTCCGACCAGATCAGCTCACCGGTCTCGACGTTCCAGTCCCACAGGCCGACCCTGCCGATCCCGCTCGCCACCCGCAACATCTCGGCGCCGTGGGCCAGCTGGCGTTCGGCATGGCGCCGGCTGGTGATGTCTGTCGCCATGCCGAACCATTCGGTGACCTCTCCGCCATCGTCGAACACCGGGACGGCGCGCGAATAGAGCCAGCCCACCTCGCCATCGGGCCTGAGATAACGGTGCTCCAGCTCGAGCGGCTGGCGCGTTTCGATCGCCTCCTGGAGGAGGTGCCGCACCCTGTCCCGATCGGTCGGAGCGACGAAGCTCCCGATCCAGTCGATCTCCCCGCTGACCTCGCCCAGCAGGCTGTTGCCGCCGAGCTGTTCCATCAGCGTGCCCTGCGGGTTCATGCGGAAGATGAGGTCCGAGGTCGCCTCGATCAGCGACTGCAACCGGTTCTCGGAGTGCCGGAGCGCCAGTTCCATCGTTTTGCGCTCGCCGATGTCCTCGAACAGGATGCCCACCAGATAGGGCGGCTGCTCGCCGATCGGGAAGGCGAAGACATCGAACCAGCGGCCCATCGCGGGCGATTCGTTCTCGAACCGTTCGGCGACGCCGGAAAGGGCGATCCGCGCATAGGTGGCCACCCACTTGTCCTCGATGTCGGGCTGAAGCGTGCGCATCGTCTTGCCGACCGGATCCTCGAGCCCGGTGTGCTCGACGAAGGCCGCGTTGCATTCGAGGAAGCGGTAGTCGACCGGGTCGCCCGCATCGTCGAAGAGCACCTTGACGATGCAGAACCCCTCGTCGATCGCGTCGAAGATCTGCTTGTAGCGCGTGTCCGCTTCGCGCTTCTCCTCACGCGCCGCATGCTCTTGCGTGATATCGCGGATCCGCACCATGATCGCGTCGCCGGCCCCTAGAGGGGAGAAGCAGACCTCGAAGATCAGGGACTCCGTTGCGTGCTGGCGTGCAAGCGTTTCCGGAATGCCCGTGGCGCGCACGCGGGCAAAGTCGGTGAACCATTCCTCGGGCAGATCGGGATGGGCCTCGCGGAGCGTCTTGCCCACGAGATCGTGCCGACCAAGCAGGTCCGCGTGCCTGAGGTTGCTTGCGAGATAGCGCCAGTCGTCCGGCTCCGCGTCCGGACCCGTCACCGGCTCGAGGATGCAGGCTGCATCGGGGAGCGCGCGAAACGCGGCCCCGAGCAGGCTCTCGTCGCAATCGTGAGGGAAGTCCGCCATTTCGCTCGTCTTTCGCAACCCGGAGCATAGGGAGCAGGGGCCGAAGCCTGACTAACATATATCAGCCCGAGGGCCACCCCTTGTCGCTGCTGATCGAAGTTAGGGACGCTGCGGGCAGCGCACCGCTAGATCCTGGCACAGCGGCGTGCCGCTCGCGACTCCGGCCCGGAGACACGGCGGGCCGACGGGAGACAGTTGATGCGCATGATTCTAGGCCTTCTTGCCCTCGGCGCCGGCGCCTATGTGCTCGCGCGGCGCTCTGCCGGTTCCGGCACGTCGCGCGCTGCTTTCGCCGAAGGTCAGGCCGCGGGTGGAGCCAATCCGGTGCGCGATGCCGGGCCCGCGGCGATGCGCGATCCTCCCGTGCAGCCTTGGACCGAGGTGGACGAGGCAAGCGACCAGAGCTTCCCCGCGAGCGACCCTCCCGCCACTTACTGAGGCTATGTCCCCCCGGGGCCGCGGTCAGGATCTTCGCAGCCGGTTTACGGCCCGTTCCGCCGCGCCGACATGGCGCGGATCATCACACAAGTTAGTGTCATGATCCGCAGGTTCGCCTTGAGGCGGGGATGTCCAGTCCGACCAACCGGGGGTGAAGATCATGCCGACTTTGACCGCTGCAGGCATCGAGCCGTTGTTCCGCCTGCTTGGCCGGTACATGCCGCTCGACGAGCATGATCGTGCCGCGCTTTCGTCGCTCGAGACCGGCCCGGTCTGCGCCCGCGACGCGCGGACGGACATTGCCCGCGAGGGCGAAAATCCGACCGTTATCCGCCTGCTGATCTCGGGGTGGGCGTGCCGCTACAAGGACCTGCCCGACGGGCGCCGCCAGATCGTCGGCTTTTTCCTTCCCGGCGATTTCTGCGATCTCAACATCTACATCCTCTCCGAGCTGGACCACTCTATCGGCGCGCTCACGGCGGTGCGGTTCTACGAGATCCAGCCGCACCAGTTCCACGAGGTGATCGACGAACGCCCGCACCTGCTGCGGGCGCTGCTGTGGCACGAGATGGTCTCCGCGGGGATCCAGCGCGAATGGCTGCTGTCGATCGGCCAGCGCTCTCCGCTGGAGCGGCTCGCGCATCTGTTCGTCGAGCTATATTATCGCCTCAAGGCGGTGGGGCTGGCGACGGGGCTCGGCTTCGATCTGCCGATCACCCAGAACCACCTTGCCGAGGCGAACGGGCTGAGCCTCGTCCATCTCAACCGCACGCTCCAGGAAATGCGCCGCGAGGAGCTGATCGAGCTGTCCGACCGCCAGCTCAGGATCGTCGATCTCGACCGGCTGAAGCGCGTGGCCATGTTCAACAACAACTACCTGCACTTCAACCGCTAGGGGCAGCGGCGCTCAGATCTGCGGGAGGCTCTGCGCGGCGAAGCCCCAGCCCTTGAGACCCGCCGAACGCGCGCGCTTCAGCAGCGCGGGGGCATCATCGATGGCGAAGGGGTGAGCATTTTCCATCTCTTCGAGCTCGCTCCATGTCACGGGCACGGCCACCGGCGCGCCGCTGCGGGCCCGGGCCGAATAGGGCACCACCGCCGTGGCCCCCCGCTGGTTGCGCAGCCAGTCGATGAAAATGCGCCCCTTGCGCTTCGCCTTGCTCATGGTTGCCGTGAAACGGTCGGGCTCCGCCTGAGAGAGCGCCTCGGCGAAGCGGCGGGAGAAGTCCTTGTGCGCGTCCCACGAATGGCCGGGGGTAAGCGGCACGACCACGTGCACGCCCTTGCCGCCCGAAAGCATGGCAAAGCTGGCAAGGCCGATATCGGCAAGGTGCCGGCGGATGTCGCCGGCGGCCTGCTTGACACGGTCGAAATCGAGCCCCTCGTCGGGGTCGAGATCGAAAATCATGCGATCGGGCGCCTCCACGGCCTCGGCGCGGGCGGCCCAGATGTGGAACTCTATCGTTCCCATCTGGACGCATTGCAGGATGCCCCTTGCGTCATTGACGAAGAGGTAATCCTCGGTGCCGCCGTCCTTCTCGCGGATCGGCACATGATGCACCCCGTCGCCGAATGACCCGCTGTCGTGTTTCTGGAAGAAGCATTTGCGCGCCCGCCCTTGCGGGCAGCGAACGAGGCTGACCGGGCGGGCGCCGAGGAAGGGCAGCATCAGCGGCGCGATGGCGGCATAGTAATCGGCAAGCTCGCCCTTGGTCTGGCCGCTGTCGGGAAAGATCACCCGCTCGCGGCTGGAAATGGTCACGTCGGGCGCAGGATCGGGTGCGGGCTCGGGTCGCTCGGGCTTCACGGCCTTGGCCGACTTGTCGGAGCGAAGGGCGATGAAGCTCGCGTGGCGCACGCTGCCCGACGCCGTGAATTCGGCGAAGGCGATCTCGGCGACCAGCCTGGGGGTGAGCCACGTTACCCCGCGCGCCGCGGTGGCGTCCACTGCGACCGGCGGCGTCTTGCGGACGAGCGGCTTCATGCGGGCGGCGAGGTCCGCCATGGTGTCGGTGTCGAAGCCGGTGCCGACATTGCCCTTGTGGACGAGCGTGCCGCCGTCGTGCTGGGCGAGCAGGAGCGAGGCGAAGGGGCGACCGCGCGCGGACGAGGCCTTGAAGCCGGCGATGACGAATTCCTGCCGCATCGTGCACTTCACCTTGACCCAGTTGCGGGTGCGACCGTGAGCATAGGGAGCATCCGCCGCCTTGGCGATGATCCCTTCCTGCCCGGCACCGCACATCGCGGCGAACAGGCGTTCGCCCGCGCCGATCACGTGGTCGGCGACATGGACGGGCGGCGGCGCATCGCCGAGCAGCGCCTCGAGCCGTTCCTTGCGCTCGATATTCGAAAGGCCGGTCAGGTCCTCGCCGCCGACTTCGAGCAGGTCGAAGGCGTGGAAGGCCAGCGCGTCGCCCGGGCCCTGTGCGCCGTGGCCGCGCTTGAGCACGCTCTGGAGCGTCGAGAAGTCCGGATTGCCATCAGGACCGGTCGCGACGATCTCCCCGTCGATCAGCGCGCCCGGCAGGTCGAGATCGGCAATCGCGGCTACGAGGGGCGCGAACTTCTCGGTCCAGTCCTGACCCGACCGTGTGTAGACCTTCACCGTGCCGCCACCCGCCGAGACAAGCGCGCGGTACCCGTCGAACTTGATCTCGTGCATCCAGCCGTTCCCGGTCGGCACGGCATCGACGAGCGTTGCCAGCTGCGGCTTGCGGAAGCTGGGCAGCTTGCCCACCCCGGCGTTGGCGGCGCGCCCTGGCTTCTTGCGGGCCTTCGGCTTCGGCGAGGTGGGGGAGGGGATCGGCTCGGCCGCCTTGCCGGCCTCGATCTCGGCCATCGAGCGGCCTGTGGCGATGCTGGTGAGGGCCTGCTCGACGAGGGCGTCACCCTCCTCCGCATACGCGTCCGTCACCTTCCTCAACAGCCAGTTCTCGCGCTTCTCACCGGGGCGCGGCTTCAGGCGCACGAGCAGCCACTCGCCCTTCATTCGCTCACCGTGGAGCGTGAAGTGAAGGTGTCCGTCCTCCAGGTCGCCGGCGCTCTTGCCGGCCACCGGCGCCCAGGTGCCGCGGTCCCACAGCATCACCGTGCCGCCGCCATATTCGCCCTTGGGAATGGTGCCCTCGAAGGTCGCGTAGCTGAGCGGATGATCCTCGGTGCGCACCGCGAGACGCTTGACGGATGGATCGAGGGTCGGCCCCTTGGTCACCGCCCAGCTCTTGAGCACGCCGTCCACCTCCAGCCGCAGGTCCCAGTGGAGCCGGGTCGCGGCGTGCTTCTGGACCATGAAGGTGTTGCCGTGGCCTTCGCCCTTGCCGGTGATCCTGGCGGCTTCGCCCTTGGGTTCGGCGGTGCGCGCGAAATCGCGCTTGGCGTTGTAGGCCGCGAGGGGATCAGGCTTCCGCGGCATCGTCGGTTCCGGCGAGGGAGTTCCGCTTCGCCTTGCGCTCGAGCAGGGAGAGCAGCGAGAGCACCACCAGTCCGATCGGCGCGGCGGTCGCCACAAGTGGCCACTGTGCCGCTCCGCAAGCGACGCCGATGACACTTGTCAGGAACAGGTGCACGGCAGTGGTGATGTTGTGCACCTCGCCCTTGTTGAAGACGATAAGCCCGGCCCCGACGATACCAACGAATGCGCCTGCCGCCTCGAACAGGCGCAGCGGATCGCCGTTCTCCATCGGCATGGAACGGTAGAGGCCGAGTACCGAAATCGTCAGTGCGGCCGCCGCAAGGCAGATCAGGCCGTGGGTGCGCAGGCCCGCCGCATGGCCGCGCAATTCGCGGTCGAGACCAAGCAGCAGGCCGAGCATCGCCGCCATGCCGAGCCTCAGCACGAGGTCGAACTCGATCGCCGCAAGCGGCACAGGCGGGTTGAGGAACATCAGGCGCTCTTCCGCTTCGCCGCGGGCGCCCTCTTCGCGGGCGTCTTCTTGCGCGACGCAGCCCCGTCCTCGCTCCCGACCGATTTCTTGAGTGCCGCCATCAGGTCCACGACATTGCCTGCGCCCCTGCCGGCCGGCTCGCCCGCATCCTCGATGATCGCCTTGCCGGTCTTGGATTTCGCCTTGCGGGCGATCAACGCCTTGAGCGCCTCGACATAGCGGTTCTCGAACTCCCCGGCATCGAAGGGGGCGGTGCGCTTGTCGATAAGGGTGGTGGCGAGATCGAGCAACTCGGCATCGGGCTTCGCGTCGTCGATGTCGGCAAAGAAGCTGCGTCCGGCGCGCACCTCGTCGGCATAGCGCAAGGTCTCGAGCAGCAGGCCCTTCCCGCAGGGCTTCAGCGCCACGAGCTTTTCGCTCCCCCGCATCGCGAGTTGTCCGAGCGCGATCTTCTTCGACTGTCGCAGCGCCTCGCGCAGCACCACGAAGGCCTCCTCGGCCAGCTGGTCCTTGGGGGCGACATAATAGGGCTTCTCGAAATAGAGCGGGTCGATCTCGTCGCCGGAAACGAACTGCACCAGTTCGAGCGTGCGCTTGCTTTCCAGCTTCACCGCCTCGATCTCGCGCTCCTCGAGCAGGACATATTGCCCCTTCTCGACCTCGTAGCCCTTGATGATGTGGTCGCGGTTCACCGGGCCGATGCCGGGCACGACCTTCTCGTAGGCGATGCGCTTGCCGCTCGGCTTGTGGACCTGGTTGAAGCGGATGGCCGCGCCCGACTTGGTGGCGGAGAAGATCTCCACCGGGATCGAGACCAGTGCGAGGCGGATCTGGCCGGACCAATAGGCGCGGGCTGCCATGCTGTCTCCTTGCCGGTGTGCGGGCCGGATCGTCCGCCCGCTGCGCTGTGCCGCTCGCCGGAAAGGGTCGCACTAACATAGGCGTGTGCCGCCCCGGCGGGCGCGGGCGACAAGGTTCGCGAGGCCGCAACACGACTCGATCAGCGGCCGCCCAAGGAGAGAACCGATGTCCCGCGCCCCTGCCCGCAAGACCCGCCGTTACGAACCCTCGAACAACGGCAGCGTTCTCGCCAATACTGCCAAAAGCGTGCTGGTCACCGCCGGTGTCGCGGCGATCGCCAACATCGGCCGCAAGATGGTCACCCAGGCGCCGACCGCCATGGCGCGCGACTGGTGCGAGGGCCTGACCCGCGAGCACGAGGCAACGCTGGCTGCGATCGACAAGCTTGCCGCGACGTCGGCCGATCACCCCCAGCGCCGCACGGTGCAGCTAACCGCGCTCAAGCACATGATCGGCAAGCACGCGCTCCAGGAGGAGAACGTCGTCTATCCGATGCTGCGCCGTAGTCCCGAGGGCGGCGAGACCTTCGGCGATCTCCACAAGGACCACGGCGAGGTGAAGGCGATGCTTTACGAGCTGACCGAGACCGACAAGGCCGATCCCGCCTTCGATGCCACGCTCCGCAACCTGCGCGATGCGCTGGAGGAGCATATGCGCGAGGAGGAGGAGGTGCTGTTCCCGGCCCTGCGCGAGCGACTGTCCGAGGCCGAGAACCGCAAGCTCACCCGCGCCATGAACATGGCCGGCGTGATGGTCGCCTGATCGCAATCCGGACGAAAGGAACCCCATCATGGCCAAACAGGACGACAAGCGCGACGCCTTGCAGATGCTCGCAGCCGATCACCGCAAGGTCGAGGACCTGTTCGAGAAGTTCGAAAGCGCCCGCGGCGGCGCGGCCCGCAGCAAGATCGTGCGGCAGATCTGCGAGGAGCTTACCATCCACGCGATGATCGAGGAGCAGGTCTTCTACCCGGCGGTGCGCGATGCGGTGGAAGACGACATGCTCGACGAGGCGCAGGTCGAACACGACAGCGCCAAGGCGCTGATCCTCTCGCTGCGCGAAGCCGATCCCGGCGACGAATTCTACGAGGCGAAGGTCAGCGTGCTCAAGGAGCAGGTCGAACACCACGTCTACGAGGAAGAGCGCCAGCGCGGCAGCCTTTTCGCGCAGGTCCGCAAGGCCGATGTCGATCTCGTGGCGATCGGGCAGGAGATGGCCGCGCTCAAGCGGCAGCTCCAGGAACAGGCCAAATCCGGCAGTCTGCCGCCGCCGGACATGGTCGCCTTGCGCAGCTGATGACGCCCATGCCCGATCTCGCCGAACGGACGGTCCCGAAACTGGCGCAGCTCCATGCTGCGGCGCGCTCGCTGCTAGAGACGCTCGACGAGGCGGGGATGTCGCTGGTGACGGCCGAAAGCTGCACCGGCGGTTTCCTCGCCTCGCTGCTTACGGATATCGAGGGGCTGAGCCACGGCTTCGACCGCGGCTTCGTCACCTATTCCGACGCCGCCAAGCAGCAGATGCTGGGGATCGATCGCGCGCTGATCGACCGCGCCGGGGCGGTCAGCGAACCGGTCGCGCGCGCGATGGCCGAGGAAAGCCTCAGCCGTTCGCGCGGCGGGCTGGCGCTGGCGATCACGGGGTTCGCGGGGGATGCCGACCCCGAGGAGAAGGAGGGGCCGGGCGTCACCTTCGTGGCCGCTGCGATCCCGCACCAGTCATGGGTGTACCGCATCGACTACGGCGAGCGTCCGCGCCACGAGGTGCGCAATCTCGCGGCGGCTGCCGCGCTGGCGGTGGGGATGCGTGCCCTCGCGTGGCGGCAGGCGCTCTAGCCCTGACGCCTCAGCAGGCATCGTCCGGCGCGCGGGTGATGGCGAGGGCGATGTCGTGTGCGCCGCCGACGGCCAGCACCACCAGCGTGCCGTCCTGCCGCGTATGCACCGCGCTGGTCTCGCGGCGGCCCGTGACGGTGTCGACCCTCGTGATGCTGTAGCAGCCCGGTTCGAGCCCGGTGATCTCGACATGGCTGGCGATCGAATCCTGCATCCCGCCCCGCATAAGGCAGACGATTGCCTGGCGCCCGTCGCCGCAGCCTACCGCGAGCCCGGCGAAGTCGTGCACGGTAAGCCGCTCGCCCAGCGGCGCGCGAGCGAAGCTGCGCCAGTCGATGAGCGGCAAGAAGCCGGCTAGCACGCCCTGCGCTTCGTGCATCGCGGGCAGCAGCACGTGCGGATGGCGATAGGGCCAGCGCATCCCTCCGCCCGCTCCGCCGGCGGCAAGGTGCGCCCATTGGGTGCGGCGGAAGCAATCGGTATCGAACGCCTCGGGCAGGGTCGCGCGGCGATCGTTGAAAGCGTGGATTGGGCCGTGCTCGGTGTCGAGCAGCGGCCGCATCGGCGAACATTGCGCAAGAGCCTCGGAAACCAGCCGCGCGGTCGCTTCCGCAGGGGCGAGCGAGTTTTCCGGGGCATCGATGGTGCCGCGCTCGTAGAGGTGCAGGCTGACGAAATCGAGCGACGGGTGGCGCAGCACCACATCGGCAAGATCGGGGCGGGCGATGAGGTTGGGGTGATAGACCGAAACGGTCTGGAGGTGCGTCCGGCCGTGGAGGCGCTGTTCCTCGGCGCGTAGCGCGGCGGAAATCTCGGTCACGAAGTCGTGCACCGCGGCCATGTCGCCGCCCGCATACCAGGCGTCGATCTCGTTCCACAGGTCCCACGCGAAGATCGCCGGGCTTGCTCCCCAGCGCGCGGTGGCGAAGCGCAGCCGCTCGATGATCGCCGCGCGAGTGTCCGCGCAGGTGAACATGGCTTCCGGCGAGGTGCAGGGTCCGCCGCGGGCGCGCGAATAGGGGTGTCGCGACCAGTGCCGCGCCATGAAGAAGGTGTCGAAGGGGGTGACGAGAAAGCGGATGCCATGCCGTTCGCCCAGCGCGAAAATGTCGTCCCACAGCCTTACCATCGCCGGACTGAACCGGCCCACGCGGTGTTCGAGATGGCGGTGGCGTACCTGGCTGTAGTCGAGCATCAGCCTGAGGCAGGTGACGCCCTGCTTTGCGAGCGCGGCAAAGTGGCGCTCCGCCGCCTCGGGATCACGGCGCCGGTGGAGCCCGGCGAGATTGGGCCAGGTGATCGCCTCGTTGTGACCGACAGGCGTCCAAGCGGTGCCCGACTCGGTCTCGAAGTAGGGCGCCGCCTCGGCGCAGCGCACCCAGCCCCCGAGCCGGGGCTCGGGCGCGGCGACGACGCGCAGCGCCTTGGCGGCAATGTCATCGGCGCGCTTCATTCTGCCGCCACCGCTCCGGCCCCGGCCATCGCCTCGCTCCGCCAGCGCGCATCGAGCCGCCGCCACGTGGCGAGCGCCTGCCCCACGATCTGGTCCATGTTGTAGTAGCGATATGTCGCCAGCCGGCCGACGAAGGTGACGTTGGCACAGGCCCGCGCCAGCGCGTCGTAACGCTTGAACATCGCCTGCGCCGCATCGTTGGGAACGGGGTAGTAGGGATCACCCTCGTCCGCCGGATATTCGCGGGTGATGCTGGTGACCGGCGCGCGCTGGCCGGTGAGGTGCTTGTATTCCGTGATCCGGGTGTAGGGCACGGCCTCGTCGGGATAGTTCACGACCGCCACCGGCTGCGCCTGCTCGCAGGGCAGGGTCTCGTGCTCGAAACGCAGCGAGCGATAGGGCAGCTTGCCGAGCCGGTGACCGAAATACTCGTCGATCGGGCCGGTCCATACCAGGTGATCCCAGGTGATGTCGTCGGGCAGATCGTCGAAGCTCTGGCCGGTCATCACCGTGATGCGCGGCTCGTCGAGCATTCTCGCGAACATCGCGGTGTAGCCGTCTGCCGGCATGCACTGGAAGGTGTCGGTGAAGTAGCGATCATCGGTGTTCGTCCGCGCCGGCACGCGGGCGGCGACCGACTTGTCGAGCTGGCTCGGATCGAGGCCCCACTGCTTGCGGGTGTAGCCCTCGAAGAACTTGGCGTAGAGGTCCTCGCCGACCTGCGCGACCACGGTGTCGCGCGAGCTCCTGATCTCGGGCACGTCGACCGCCACCGATTTCAGATAGGCCTCGGCCTCGGCCTCGGTCGCAAGGCCCAGCCCGTAAAGCGCGTTAAGTGTGGTGCGGTTGATCGGCATCGGCACCAGCTGGCCATCGACCTCGGCGAGAACGCGGTGCTCGTAGGGCCGCCAACGGGTGAAGCGCGAGAGATACTCGAGGATGTCGCGGCTGTTGGTGTGGAAGATGTGCGGGCCATACTGGTGCACCAGCACGCCCGCCGCGTCCCTGTGGTCGTGGGCATTGCCCGCGATGTGGTCGCGCTTGTCGATGACCAGCACCGAGCGGCCCGATCCGGCGGCGATCCGTTCGGCCATCACCGTGCCCGCGAAGCCTGCGCCCACCACCAGCACGTCGAAGTGGCGCCGCTGCGGCTGCTTGGCGATCCCTGCCATCTGGCGGGTCACCAGTGCGGTCTCGACCAGCCGCGTGATCCGCGCAGCGATCCCGTCCCAGCTCTTGTCGGCAAGGCAATCACGAGCCTCGGCCCGCCAGGTGGCGTGCGCCGTGTCGGGTGCGGCGACGAGATCCTCGCAGGCTTCGACGAAGCCGGGAGCGTCGGCTGCGATGCGTACGCAATTGAGGTCGCCGTAGCCGCTCACCACGTCGCGGATCGGGGTGGAGACCACCGGCAGCCCTGCGGCCATGTATTCGGGGGTCTTGGTCGGGCTGATGAATTCGGTCGAGGCGTTGCGCGCGAAGGGCATCAGCGCGACGTCCCATCCCGCGGCATAGGCGGGTAGCTCGGCATAGTCCTTGCGGCCCAGCCAGTGGATGTTGGCGACGCGCGGGAGATCGGCCTCGGCGATCTTGACCACCGGCCCCACCATCACGAAGGCCCAGCCGGGCTGCATCCGCGCTGCCTCGGCGAGCAGCGCGAGGTCCATGCGTTCGTCGATCACGCCGTAGAAGCCGAGACGCGGGCGAGGGAGATCGGCCTGGTCTGCCGGTTCGGGCAGGCCTTCCGCCCCGCGCGCGAAATGGGCGACGTCGACGCCCGAGGGCACGCAGTGGATGTTGTCGTGACGGTCGCGGCGTGCCTCGTAGAGGCTTCTCCCGCCGCACAGCACGATGTCCGCCCGCGCCATCAGCATCGCCTCGCGCGCGGCGATATCGGCCGGCGCGAAGGCGAAATTGGCGAGCTCGTCCATGCAGTCGTAGACCACCAGATCGGCCCGTGTCCCCGAGCTGAAGCCGAGCATCATCGGGGTGTAGTACCAGAACACCCGTGGGCCAGCCCGGTCGGCGAGCGCGCCGTGCAGCAGCTCGCGCAGGGCGACGTCGGTTTCGCCCGCGTCGAGCCCTGCAGGCAGCACCGGCACGATCCGTTCGAGGCCCTCGGCCAGCGTCTCGCGCTCGAGCCGCGGTGCATCACAGCCGGGCTCCTCGCGCGGTTCCTCCCAGTAGAGCACGTCGAAGCTGTCCGCGAGGCGGGTCATGATGTGCTGCGGGCGCTGAAAGACGAGGTTCCAGCGCAAATGCGAAAAGCAGACGATTGCAGGGCGCTGAGCGGGCGTGACGGGAAAACGAGTCTGTGACGGGCGGTGCATTGCCGGAGAGCCTTTGCGGATCGAAGGGTCGTTACCGGCAAAGGGCCGGCAGCATCGCGGGGAGCGACGAGACCGCTTAGCCCCTGCCGCTGACTTCGCGGCTCACATAGATCACCAACAGCCAATTAGAGCGCAAAATTGGGAGGTTGCGAACTCATGTTATGGGGTCTTCGTATGCCCGCGTGCAGTCTTGATCATTCCAGAGACCCGAATTCCGGAAGCCGGAACGGAGTATTTGCAATGAACAGTTTCTCGATCGTCAACCTTCTACCGTTCTGGATACTCGGTTTGCCGCTGATTGTCGCAGTCTTTAGCTATTTTCGTATGCCCAGACACGCCGACCTTGTGCCACGCGATCGGCGTGCCGAGCGCCACAACATCGTCAGGGAATCGCACATCCACGCCGGCGACACCGCCGCATCGAGAGGATAAATCCCGCCATGTTCAGCCATAACAAGCGCCTGCAATACACTGTCCGCGTGTCCGAGCCGAACCCGGCGCTCGCGTCGCTGTTGCTCGAGCAGTTCGGCGGGCCCGACGGCGAGCTGGCAGCGGCGATGCGCTACTTCACGCAAGGGCTCGCCGAGGAAGACCCGGGCCGCAAGGACATGCTGCTCGACATCGCCACCGAGGAGCTCTCCCACCTCGAGGTGATCGGATCGATCGTCGCTATGCTCAACAAGGGTGCGAAGGGCGATCTGGCCGAGGCGGCGCTCGAGGAAGCCGAGCTCTACCGCTCGCTCACCGCGGGCGGGAACAGCCACACCCAGTCGATCCTCTACGGCGGCGGACCTTCGCTGACCAATTCGTCGGGCGTTCCGTGGACCGCTGCCTACATCGATTCGCGCGGCGATCCGACCTGCGACCTGCGGTCGAACATCGCCGCCGAAAGCCGTGCGAAGATCATCTACGAACGCCTTATCGCGATCACCGACGATCCGGGCATCAAGGATGCACTGGGCTTCCTGATGACCCGCGAGATCGCGCACCAGAAGAGCTTCGAGAAGGCGCTCTATTCGATCGCCGACAACTTCCCGCCCGGACGCCTTGCCGGGATGCCCCCCTACGACAGCCTCTACGTCAACGCCTCGACGGGACCGGGTGATACCGAGGGGCCGTGGAACAGCGGTCCGGAATGGGAGCGCACCGACGAGAACGACATGGACAAGCCCGCCGATGGTGGCGAGGGGACGGCGCAGGTCGAACTGCCCGCCGACAAGCTCGAAACCCTGCGCGCAATGGCGCAGCGCACCGCCTCGGGCCCCGACAGCGATCCGCTGACCGGCGCCGACCTCGGCAGCGGCAACGTCGTCGACTGAGCGGAACCGCGCCGTGGCCGATCCGGCTCTCCTCGGGATCACGGCGAGCCTCGGCGCGGGCGCGGCAACGGGACTCGGCGGCCTCGCCGTCGCCGCCTCCGGCGCACCCGATGACCGGCGGCAGAACCTGCTGATAGGATTTGCCGCCGGGGTCATGATCGCCGCGGCCTGCTTCTCCCTGATCCTGCCTGCCTTCGCGCAGATGCGGAGCGGCGGCGCCTCGGTCGCCTGGGCGTTGGCCGGGGTGATCGCGGCGGTATGGCTGGGGGCGGGCGTCATGGGCCGGCTCGGACTATGGGCCGATGCCCTCGCGGCGCGCGGCCTCGCGCCTGCGCAATTTGCGGCTTCTCCCCATAACGCCGAGGTGCGCCGCATCGCCCTCTTTGTCGTCGCCATCACCTTGCACAACGTGCCTGAAGGCGCAGCGGTCGGGCTGAGCTTCCTGACGGATGACCCCGCGCTCGGCTGGGCGACGGCGCTCGGTATCGGCATCCAGAACGTGCCCGAAGGGATGGCCGTCGCGGCCCTGCTCGCCAGTCTTGGCTGGAGCCGCGCGCGCTGCGCCGCCGGGGCGCTTGCCACCGGCCTCGTGGAGCCGCTCGGCGGCGCACTGGCGGTGGCCGTCGCACAGATTTCCGCTGCCGTGCTCCCTTGGGCGCTCGGCTTTTCGGCAGGGGCCATGCTCTTCGTGGTCGCTGCCGAGATCATTCCTCACACCCGGCGGCGGATCGAGCACGGCTCGGCCACCCCGGCATTGATGGCCGGCCTCGTGCTGATGATGGTGCTCGATATCTCGCTGGCCTGACCAGCGCCCCCCTCTCTCCCCAAACCCCCGAAGGAGTTCCCCCATGTCCGACATCGTCCCCAAGCTCGAGGAGGGCAATCTGCCCGGGCTCGAGGCCAATCTCGATCCGCAGCCCGACTGGGAGCCGCGCTATCCCGGCTCCGGGCGGCTCGAGGGCAAGGTCGCGATTGTCACCGGCGGCGATAGCGGCATCGGTCGTGCCGTCGCCGTGCTGTTCGCGCGCGAGGGCGCCGACATCGTCATTTCCCACCTCGAGGAGGAGGAAGACGCGATGGCCACCGCCGAGATGGTCGAGGACGAGGGCGCGCGCGCCGTCACCATCGCCGGCGACATCGGCGAGCGCGACCACTGCCGCGAGATCGTCGACCTTGCGATCCGCAAGTTCGGGAAGATCGACATCCTCGTGAACAACGCGGGCGAGCAGCACCCCGACAAGGAGGTGACCGAGATCAGCAAGAAGCAGCTGAAGCGCACCTTCCAGACCAACGTCTTCGGGATGTTCTACATGGTGCAGGCCGCCATGCCCTACCTCGGCAAGGGCGCGAGCATCATCAACTGCACCTCGGTGACCATGTACCAGGGCGCGGAGGAACTGCTCGACTACTCGGCCACCAAGGGCGCGATCACCGCCTTCACCCGCTCGCTCTCGCAGAACCTCGCCGGCAAGGGCATCCGCGTCAACGGCGTCGCGCCGGGGCCGATCTGGACCCCGCTCAACCCCTGCGGCGGGGCAAGCGAGGAAAAGCTGGAGCACTTCGGCGAAAGCACCCCGATGGGCCGTCCGGGCCAGCCCAACGAGGTCGCGCCCTCGTTCCTGTTCCTCGCCTCCGAGGATTCAAGCTACATGACGGGGCAGGTGCTGCACCCCAATGGCGGGATCATCGTCGGTAGCTGAGGCATGGACTTGCCCGATCTGACCACGCTCCTGCCCGCCGGCGAGGGGCTGAGCGCGCTGCTGTGGACGCTCGCCGTGGCGGCCATGCTGGCGCTCGCGGCGCTGATGCTGCACGCCGTGCTCGGAGCGATCGCCCGCCGGGTGGCGCGCGGCACCCGCACCGAAACCGACGAGCTGCTGCTCGGCCATGTCTTTCGCCCCTTGCGCTGGATTGCCGTGGCGCTCGCCCTGCTGGCGCTCGACGAATTCGCGGTACCTGACGAAGCCGCCGCCGCGCGCATCGTCGCGGTGGTCCGCACCCTGATGCCGCTGCTGTGGGGCTGGCTCGTGATCGCGCTGATCCGCTTCGGCAAGGCCTATGTCGATGCCCGGTCGGACATCGGCGCGGAGGACAACCTCGTCGCCCGCCGCCGCCGGACCCGCGCGGACATCCTCGCGCGAATCGCGGTGGTGGTGGTGATGCTGGTGAGCGCCGGGCTGATGCTGCTCAAGATTCCCGAGGTGCGCGAGATCGGTCTCGCCCTCGTCGCCTCGGCAGGGCTGGCGGGCCTCGCCGTCGGGGTCGCCGCCCAACCGCTGCTCAAGAACATCGTCGGCGGCTTCCAGCTCGCCTTCACCGAGCCGGTGCGCATCGACGACGTGGTCGTCTATCGCGGCGAATGGGGGCGGATCGAGCGCATCGGCCTCACCTACGTGGTGCTGCGCATCTGGGACCAGCGGCGGCTGGTGATCCCGGTCTCCAAGCTGGTCGAGGAGCCGATCGAGAACTGGACCCGCCAGACCAGCGACCTGCTCGGCACGGTGATGATCTACACCGACCATGCCGCCGACATTGCCGCCCTGCGCGAAGTGGCGCTGGATGCGGTGCGGAGCCACAAGTTGTGGGACGGGCGCGCGGCGGCGGTGCAGGTCACCGACATGACCGCAGAGGTGCTCGAATTGCGCGTCCTGATGAGCGCGCGCGGCGGCAGCGAGATGTTCGAACTGCGCTGCGACGTGCGCGAGGCGGTTGTGCGGGCGCTGGCGCGGGATTGGCCGGATGCGCTCAACCGGGCGCGGGTGGTGCTGGAGGAGAAGCAGCTGTCATGAACATCGACTGGATCACCGTGGTGGGCACGATCGGCGCCTGCGCCTCGGTGGCGAGCTTCACGCCGCAGGCCTGGAAGATCATCCGCGAACGCTCGACCGACGGCCTCTCGCTCGGGATGTTCGCGCTCACGAGCCTCGCCTTCGCCGCATGGACCACCTTCGGTCTCCTCCAGAGCGAGTGGACGCTGATCATCCCCAACGCGATCTGCCTGGTGTTCGCGCTGTTCATCCTCGTCATGATCGCCTTGCCGCAGCGCGAGACCGAGGAGGTGGCCGAGGCGCTCGATCCGGAGGGGTGACGGCCCCGCAGCGGGGGCGCGGGGCCGTCGACGGCGCGGCTCAGTAGGTCACGCCGTAGTAGGAATAGACCTGCCGGTTGTAATCGGCATTGTAGTCGGGCTCGTCGTTGTCCGCATAACGCGGCGCATCGTTCAGCACGTCCTTGTCGAGATCGACGACATAGCCGCCGTGATCGGTGTTGTAGGTCAGCATCGACCAGGGGACCGGATAGTGATCGGCCCCGATGCCGAGGAAGCCCCCGAACTGCATCACGGCGTATTCCGCCTTGCCCGAACGCTTGTCGACCATGAAGTTGGTGATCGTGCCGAGCCGTTCGCCTTCGAGATCGTAGACGGCGGTGCCCTCGACCTTGTTCGAGGCGATCAGTTCGCGGGTTTCGTCGGTATTGACTGCGTCTGCCATGGGGTTGCTCCTCCTGTGATGGTCCGCGAAGGCTGGGGCGGGGCGGCGCTTGCGGCACTCACATAGGTCAGACGGGGGGCGAGCCGCCCTGCAGCTGCGGCGGAGCCGCGGCAGGCGAGCGGGGAGGCGCTGCCTGTTGCAATTTCGAGTAAGTCGGGTGACAGAAAACCGGGGGCGCACAGGGGGGAGTGCATGGAACAGCGGGGAGTTGGCTCGCCGGGTGATCGCCGGGATGCGGGTGCGGGAGGGCAGTCACGCCAGTCGGCGCGGAACGGCGCGATGTTCACTGCGGCGTTGGTGTCGGCCGCAGCCCTTGCCTACCCCGTCGCGGCGCAGGAGCCGGTTGCCGTTCCCGCAGCAGCCGGACAGGCACGGCTCGATGCCATGTTCGCCGCAGCCGATGCGCTCGACGAAGGCGCCGATCCGGCCGCCTATCGCCGCTCTTTCGAGGAGGTGCTCGCCTATGGCCGGACGATCTATCCCGCCGAGCACCCCGAACTCGCCTGGGTCGAATCCGAGCTCGCCACTGCCGATTACCTGCAAGGCGACATCAAGGGCGCCGAGGCTCGCCTGAGCAGGCTCGCGCCGGTGATCGAGGCTGCCATCGCCGCGCAGCCGGACGAACCCAAGTGGCGCGAGCGGCGGATGCTGATCGCCAATGCTCAGGTGGTGATCTATCTCACCCTGAGCGCCTTCGACAAGGCGAGCGTGCTGGCCCAGCAGGTACTCGAATGGCGGCTCGGACAGGCGATGACCGACACCGGCGAGCTGCGCGCCAGCACCGAGCTTTCGGCGGCGTGGTCCAATCTCGCCAATGCCCAGATCCGCAACGGCGAGACCGATCGCGCCATCGCCAGCGTGCGCGAGGCGATCGCGATCAATCGCAGGCTCGACCCGATCCCCGCCAACGCCGCTCCGCATTTCGCCAATCTCGTGACCTTCCTTTACGCCGCCGGGCGGCTCGAGGAAGCGGCCGAGGAAGGCCGCCGTAGCCAGAGCGTGCTGGAAAGCTTCCTCCCGGAACGTCACCCCTTCCTTGCCGTCAACCTCAACAGCCTCGCCCGGGTGCTGGCCGATCTCGGCCGGTTGGAGGAAGCGGAAAGCGTCGCGCGCAAGGGGCTCGACATGGCCTATGCGAGCTTCGGCGAGAGCCAGCAGACGCTCAGTTACCTTGCGACGCTCGCCCATGTGCTGACGCAGGGCGGGAAAGCCGCCGAGGCCGAGGTGCTGGCGCGCGCGGCGGCGGAGAAGATGACCCGCGATCTCGGGCCTGAGGCCGACCGCACGCTGCTCGCACGTGATGCCCTTGCCGAGGCGCTGCTCGAGGGCGGCAGGGCGGCGGAGGCCCTCGCCGAGCTTTCCGCCATCTCCGGGGTCCGCAGCAACCGCTATCCCGCGCACCACCGCGAGCGGATCGAGGGGGAGGACAAGCTTGCACTTGCCGCGCTTGAGGCGGGCGATGCGGCGCGGGCGCGGGCGGTGCAGCAGGGGGCGCAGGCGCTGCGCGCGGGCAGCGGGGCGGGCGACGACACCGCGGCCGTGGGGGGCGAGGCCCGGCTGGCGCTCTTCGAGGCGCTCGCGGGCGATGTTCCCGCCGGACGCGAGCGTGCCGTGGCCGCTGCCGCCCGGCTCGACGCGCGGCTGGCCGAGCTGGAAGCGGGCGGGGCGCGCCGCTCAGGGCTCGACCGGCAGCTGCGCAAGGGCTTCGGCTGGGCACTCGAGGCGATCGCGTTGTCGGACGACGTGGCGCAATCCTTCGTGCTGGCGCAGCCGGTGGTCGAAGGCGCGGCCGGGATCACCGCGCGCGCTGCCCAGCGCCGGATGGCGGCGCGCGATCCGGCCACCGCCGCGCTGCTGCGCGATCGGCAGGATGCGGCGCAGGCGCTCCAGACCCTGCTCGACCGCCAGTTGCGGCTGGCCGGCCTCGGCGCCGCGCCCGAGCGGCTGGCCGCTCTGGAGGCCGAGCGCGCCGAGGCGGCCCGGCGGTTCGAGGCCGCCGCCGCTGCGCTTGCCGCCGCCGCCCCCGATCTCGCACAGGGCGAGGCGGGCGAGCGGCTCACGCTTTCGGAGGCGCAGGCGTTGCTCGCCCCCAACGAGGCGCTGCTAATGATCGCGCCGGGGCCGCAAGGCGTGACGGTGATCGCCGCCACCACCTCCGGCGCGGCGGTGGTGCGCCACGGTTCGAGCCGCCGCGCCGAGCAGCTGGTGCGCACCCTGCGCGAGGGGCTGGAGCGGCCGGGCGGCTTCGATCACGCCGCCGCCGCCGAACTGCGCGCGCTGGTGCTGCCCGAGGCGATCGCCCGGGTGATCGGCAAGCGCGAGCGTGTGCTGGTCTCGGCAGGTGGGGCCTTCTCGTCGCTGCCCTTCGCCGTGCTGGCGGGTGGCACCCCCGAGCGCCCGCACTGGCTGATCGAGGATCACGCGCTCGTCACCCTCCCGTCGCTGGCGAGCCTGCGGCAGGCGTCGAGGCCCGGCGCGCCGCCGCAGCTGCGCGGTTTTCTGGCGTTGGGCGCGCCCGTGCTGGCGGACAGCCGACCTGTCCAGCTTGCCGCTGCCGCCGGGGCCAGCACGCTGCCCCCGTTCCGCTCGGCCGAGAATGCCAGCCGCCTTGCCGACCTGCCGCCGCTTCCGGCCGCAGCTGGCGAACTGGCGGCGCTCGGCAAGGCGCTCGGCGCGCGCGAGAGCCGTGTGCTCACCGGCCCCGACGCGACCGAGGCCGCGCTGCGCAGCGCCGACCTTGCGCGGGTCGACGTGCTGGCGCTTTCCACCCACGGCCTCGTTGCGGGCGAGCTGGACGGGCTCGACGAGCCCGCGCTGGTGCTGACACCTGACGGCACGGCGCAGGGCGACGGACTGCTCACCATGGAGGAGATCATGGACCTGCGGCTCGCTGGTGCGTGGGTTGTGCTTTCGGCCTGCAACACCGCCGCAGGTACGGGAGCCGACGGAAGCGGACTTGCGGGTCTGGCGCGCGCCTTCCTCCACGCGGGCGCAGGCAACCTGCTGGTCTCGCACTGGGCGGTGCGCGACGACGTCGCCGCGCGGCTCTCGACCGCGACACTGGCGCGCTATGCCAAGGGCGGCGATCCGGCCGAGGCGCTGCGCCGTGCGATGCTCGCGATGGCCGGGGGCAGGGACACCGCCCTGCGCGATCCGGCCCTGTGGGCACCTTTCGTCTTCGTCGGACGCTGAGCGTCAGTCGAAGACGATGTAGAACCGCGCCGTCGTATCGCCGGTGTTGACGATCTCGATGCTGTGGCGCTGGGTGTAGAGCGGGACCCAGCGGCAATTCACCGGATCGCGGACGGCGCGGCAAACCTCGCGGGCAGACTGGTCGCGGACCATCATCCGCGGTGCCGGCCCTTCGGCGACGCGGACCACGATCTGCGCGCTGCGCCCACCGAGGAAGGTCTGGTGAAGCTGCGTCGTCGCGCCCGGCATCAGCACCTCCGATCGGTAGCCGGGGCCGAGCGCCCGGCCGCGCAAGGGGGCGGTGCCGGGGGGGAGGGCGGTGCGCCAGCGGCGCAGGGTTTCGGCATCGGCATCGGTCCGGGCGCTCGGGGCGAGCCGGTCGATCGTCAATGCTGCCTCGGCCAGCGCGGCGGCATCGCCGCTGCGGTCTGCGCGGTCGGCCAGCAGAAGCGCGGTCGCCAGCTGTTCGGCGCGGTCGGCAGGAACGGGCGTCGCGTCGGGCGTCGCGCCGCGCGGCCGGGCCCCGGGCGCGCAGCCCGCGAGTGCCAGCGCCGCCATCGCGCCAGCGACCCGGGTGAAAGCGCGGCTCATGGCGCCGGCGCGATGCGGAACACCGCGCCTCCCGGCCCGCCCTCGGCAGGCGCCTCCAGCGTCAATGCCAGCCCGTGGCGCTCGGCAATGGCCTGGGCGAGCGCAAGGCCGAGTCCGCTGCCCGGGGTCTCCTCGCCCGACCCGCGCCCGCGGTAGAAGCGTTCGAAGATGCGCTCGCGGTCGCGCGGGTCGATGCCGGGGCCGTCGTCGGCGATGACCAGCATCGGCCCGGGTTCCAGCGTCACCGTCACGTGCCCGCCGGGCGGGACATATTTGATCGCGTTGTCGAGCATGTTCGTCACCAGCCTGCGCAATTGGCGCGCGTCGCCCGCGATCAGGACTCCGGGTGCGACTGTCCAGGCGAGGTCCAGCCCCGCCTCCTCCGCGCTCCCCGCATAGAGGTCGCAGATCCCGCTCACCAATCCGCTGAGGTCGACCGGCGCGAGCCCCGCGCGGTCGCCGCGATGGGCTTTGCTGGCGGCGATATCGAGCAGGGATTCGAGCGTCTGGACGATCCGCCGGATCTCCCCCCGCGCCTCGGCGAGGCGTTCGGCGACAGCGGGTTCGGGCTGGCTGGCCAGCGCCTTCACCAGCCGGTTGTCCAAGTGCGAGAGCGGCGTGCGGATCTCGTGGGCGAGCTGTTCCGAGGTGTCCTTGTAGGCCGCCAGCAGGTCGTTCACCCGCAGCAGAGCGGCGGCGCTGTGCGCGGCGAGTTCGTCGATCTCGTCGCCGTCGGCCTTGCCCGCCGTCACCAGCCCCGCCGCATCCTGCGGCTCGCGGAAAGCGAGGTTGATGCGCGCGATGCGGCCATGGAGCCCGTGCGCCGCCAGGCGCCCGAGCAGTGCCACCAGCCCCACGAACACCGCGCCGCCCCCGGCGAAGGCGGCGGTGATGCTGGCGAGGACGGGCGTCTCCAGATCGGTGCCGCGCGCCACCAGCAGCCTGAGGCCGGGGGCGAGCTGTACGGCCCGCGCATAGGCCTTCTCTTGCGTGCCGATCGCGATCACACCGCTTTCCGACACCGCCGGATCGAGCGCCGGCCACTTTTCCAGATCCCCCGCGATACGCCTCCCGCCGTCGTCGGCGAGCAGGTAATGCGCCGCGCCGCCTTCGGCGGGGGTGAAGGCGATGCGGTCGGCGATGCGTGCTTCGAGGTCGGCCTGCCCGCCGGTCGCGTAGATATCGACCATCCCCGCCAGATCGACATCGACCTTGCTGCGCGCGGCGTCTTCGAGCGTGGCGCTGACGCTGGCATGGGTCAGCCACCAAAGCGCGGCGAGCAGCACCAGCGACAGCAGGATCGCAGCGCCCACCAGCCGGGTGAAGATCGAGCGCGGCGCGCCCGTCATGGCCGCCCGTCGAGCAGGCGGTAGCCCGACCCCAGGATGGTCTCGAGCGCGGGCCGTTCGAACCCGTCCTCGAGCTTGCGCCGCAGCCGCCCGATGTTCACGTCGACCACGTTGGTCTGGGGGTCGAAGTCCATCTTCCACACGTGATGCAGCAGCATCTCGCGGGTGACCACCTCGCCGGCATTCTCCATGAAATAGCGGAACAGCTCGAATTCCTTGGGGCTCAGCGCGAGATGGCGGTTGTCGCGGAAGGCGGTGCGAGCCTTCACGTGGCATTCGAAGGCGCCGTAGAGGATGACGGCGCTGTGCTCGCGCCCGCTCGCGCGGCGGTGCAGGGCGCGCAGACGGGCGACCAGTTCCTCGGGCTCGAATGGCTTGGCGAGGTAATCGTCCGCGCCCGTGTCGAGCCCGTCGGCCCGGTCGCTGCCGCGGCCCAGCGCCGAGAGGATCAGGATCGGGGTGCTGATGCCCCCCTCCCGCAGGCGGCGGGTGATGGTCAGCCCGTCGATGTCGCCGAGCATCCGGTCGAGGATGATGACGTCGAAATGCTCCATGCCCGCGCGCAGCAGGGCCGCGCTGCCGCTGGCTTCCCACACCAGCACATCGCCGTTCGCGGCGAGAATGTCGCCCACCATCGCCGCCGCGCGCGGATCGTCCTCGACGTAGAGGATCCTCATCGGCCCCGCTTCCATCCTTCGCGATTGCACGGACAGCACCGCCTCCCCTGCGACAGTGCTGCCACCGCCCGGCGCGACGCGCAAGCGATGGCAGCAGGTGCGCCGGGGCTGCCGCCGCATCGGCGGGAGGTCAGTTGAGGCTCTCGACCGAGACCCAGCCGGTGGTGCCGAAGCTGTCCTTGGCCTCGATGAACAGCCCGTCGCGCTTGCCGGTGGGGGTGAGGGTCGTGCCAACCCTGAGGTTGCGCACCACCTTGGCGTTGGCGGCGGGCGTTTCGAGCATGGCGGTGGTGGCGGCGACCGTCGCAAGCGAGGTCGCGGCGGAGGCAGCGCCGCCGGCTCTGGGGGCCGAGGCGATGGTCTCGCGCTGGGCGACGAGATCGTTGAAGGCGAGCACGAAGGCCTCGACCAGCATCTTGCCGTCCTTGCTGGCGCCGTATCCGGCAGCATTCGCCCCCGCATTCCACGCCCCCGCGCCGCCGAAGGTCAGCGTGCTCTTCTTGACCACGCCCTGTCCGGTCGCGACGGTCAACCCGTTGGCGGGGCTGAGGAGCTTGATCCCGGCGGCGAGTTTCTTCTTCTTGCCGCCGAGCCCGCCGAACATCCCCAGCACCGCGCCTGCGCCCGGAACGCTGCCGAGCAGCGAGCCCGCCGCGCCCGAACGCACCAGCCCCTCCATCGCCGCGCCCTTGGCGAGTTCGATCGACTGGTCGACCTCCTCGCTGTCACCCGCGACAACGTTCATGAGGAAGTCTGCGGAGGTGCCGCCGGCCGGGTTGTGCGGGGTGAAGCAGCCGCTTTCGGTGGCGAGAGCGTTGATCAGCGCGCGCGGGCTGCCGAGGCCGTAATCGGACCAGCCCTGCGTGTCGCCCTCGACCACCGCGATGGTGCCGAGGCTTTCGGTGCATTTCGCCAGATCGACCGCATCATCATCGTCCTTGTCCCTGGCATGGGCCGGAACGCTCGCGGCGAGCATCGCCGTTGCGGCCAGCATGGCCACGGCGGTTGCACGGGCCGGGCGGCGCTGGAAGGGTGTCGTCATCGTCATACTCCCCGTTGCATTCGATGACGCGAGCTTGCCGCGGGGCATCGGGGGCCGCCACACACATGGCCTGTCATGGAGATGACAAGTGCTGTTAGGTGCCCGGGAGAGCGGCGAGGAGGGGAGCCGAGGGGGCCTCGTCTAGCCGTTCAGCCACTCGGCCGTGAGCGTGCCCCTGTGCCCGTCCGGTGCCAGCGCGGCGCGCAGAGCCTCGAGCAGCGGCGGCAGCTCTTGCGTGAAGGCATAGGGCGGGTTGACGATGAACAGCCCCGCGCCGTTGTAGAGGCCCGGCTGGTCGGCATCGTAGAGCCAGTGCTCCACCGTCAGGAATTTGGGGATGCCGAGCCGCTTGAGCTGCTGCTTCCACCGCAGGTGCGCGGCCCTGTCCTTGAGCGGATACCAGATCGCCGTGACGCCGTGCGCCCATTTGCGGTGCGCGGCGGCGAGGGTTGCGGCGATGCGCGCGCGCTCGTCGGTCTGTTCGTAGGGCGGGTCGATCACCACCAGCCCGCGCGGGGTGCGGGTCGGCAGCAGGGCCAGCCAAAGCTCGTAGGCGTCGCGCGCGTGGATGGCAGCGGGCAGGCCGCGCATCGCGCCGCGCAGGATGGCGGCGTCCTCGGGGTGCTTCTCGTTGAGGATCAGCCCATCCTGCGGGCGGAGCAGCTGCGACAGGATGCGCGGGCTGCCGGGATAGAGACGCGGCTCGCCGCCCTCGTTCACCGCGCGCACCGCGGCGCGGTAGTCATCGAGCAGGGGGTCGGTGTCGGCAAAGGCCCGCAGCACGCCCCCCTCGGCCTCGCCGGTGCGCCCTGCCTCCTCGCCCTGGAGGTCGTAGAGCCCGCAACCCGCGTGGGTGTCGATCAGGGTCAGTGCCGACGGTTTGAGCTGCAAGGCGCGCACCAGCGCGATCAGCAGCGCGTGCTTGACGACATCGGCGCTGTTGCCGGCATGGAAGGCGTGGCGGTAATTCATATGGAAATTTCCACAAAAGCGCCCGGTGCGATCCCTGCGACGGTCCAGTCGCCGATCGACCAGCGCACCAGCCGCAGGGTCGGCAGGCCCACTGCCGCCGTCATCCGGCGCACCTGCCGGTTGCGCCCTTCGCGGATGGTGATCCTGAGCCAGCTGTCGGGAACGGATTTGCGCACGCGGATCGGCGGGTCGCGGGGCCACAGGTCCGGCGGGTCGATGCGCAGGGCCTCGGCGGGCAGGGTCAGGCCGTCCTTGAGCCGGACGCCCTTGCGCAGGGGTTCGAGATCCCCGTCTTGCGGATCACCCTCGACCTGCACGAGATAGGTCTTGGGCAGCTTGAAGCGCGGTTCGGCGATGCGAGCCTGCAATCGCCCGTCGTCGGTGAGCAGCAGCAGGCCCTCGCTGTCCCGGTCGAGCCGACCGGCGGGATAGACGCTCTTCGCCGCGATGAAGTCCGACAGGGTCGCGCGCTCCGTCGGCGATCCGCGGTCGGTGAATTGCGACAACACGCCGAAGGGTTTGTTGAACAGGAGCAACCGGGCCATCGCGCGCTCTTATCGCGCGGCGGCGGCATTGTCTCCATGCACCGCCGGCAACGCTGCCGTTCGGCGCCAAGGGCCGGGCCGGCACTGAGCGGAGGCGGATCATGCAGACCAAACCTGAAGAACCGATCCAGTCTTCCGGCCGCGCAGCAGCCATCGCCTCATCTTGCACCATGCACGCGAAATCTTGCCGGGCGAAACAATCGCCTCCGGCCCTGCCTAGGCCCATGCATGGGCATGGATGCCCGCAAACGAAGGAGACCACACATGCAACGCAACGTGACATCCGCCGTGTTCGAGACCCGGGCCGAGGCCGAGGCCGCCATCGACCAGCTGCGCCGCAGCGGGGTCGGGGACAAGGCGATCTCGGTGATCAGCAAGCACGACGACAGCTTCGAGCGCGATCACCATTCCGATCGCGACGACCATCACCACGCCGACACCAAGGGCAGCGGCGCCGCCAAGGGCCTCGCGATCGGCGCGGGCGGCGGGGCCATCGCCGGGCTTGCCGCGCTCGCCATCCCGGGGGTCGCCCCGTTCTTCGCCGCCGGGGCGGTGGCCGAGGCGCTTGGCATTATCGGCAGCACCGCGGCGACCAGCGCCGTTGTCGGCGGCGCCATCGGCGGGCTGACCGGTGCGCTGATGAACTACGGGGTCGACGAGGAGGACGCGCGCTTCTTCGACGAACGCCTGCAGCGCGGCGGCTACTGGGTCGGCGTCGACCTCGACGAGGTCCGCGGCGACCGGCGCGAGGTCGACCGCATCCTGCACGACCACCGCGGCCTCACCCGCCACAGCGCGCAGGACAACCTCGGCCGTCCGGCAAGCGCCAACGACGTGGACGGCGTGCCCGCTTCGATCGTGGAGGGCACGCGCGTGGGCCGGGGTGCAGGCACCGATCCGACCCGCTGAGGGACGTCGCCCGAAAGTGCGGGGGCGCGGGCGCGCCCCTGCCGTCCTGATCTTGTGTCGCCCCTACTCGATCGGACGGTCGGTATCGAGCAGATCCCGCTCCCGGGTCGCGCCGCGCTCTTCGCTGACCAGGTTCTCGACGGCGCGCTCGGGCTCTGCGTGATCGCCCTCGACGGCCGACGCGCGTGCGGACCTCGGCGCCCCGTCGCGCTTCTTGTCGTTCGGGTGCAGCAGCTTGCTGCGATCATCGACACGGATCCGGTAGATCGGCTCGGGCAATTCGTAACCGGCTTCCTCCAGCGCGCGCTTGGCCGCCTGGATCGCGAGGCTTCGACCTTTCAGGAAATCGGTCGCGCGCTGATCGACCCAGGCGAAGAAGCGCAGAACGATACTTGATTCCCCGACGGTATGGATCACCGCGAAGCTGCGCGGTTGCTCGAGCACAAAGGCCAGCGACCTGATCGCCGCGAGCCCCACCGCGATCGCGCCGAGCGGATCGTCGGCCGAATCCACCCCGAGATCGAAATCGAACCGGCGCTGGGGATTGCGCGTGTAGTTGAGGATGTTGGCCTTGAAGACGGTGGCGTTGGGAATCCTCAGGTGATTGCCGTCGAGCGTCATGAGCACCGTCGCGCGCGACGTCAGGCGGATCACCCGCCCCTCCAGATCGTCGATCAGCACATGGTCGTTGGCGCGGAACGGCTGGCGCAGGCTCAGCATCAGGCTCGAGACGTAATTGTCGACGGTATCGCGCACCGCGAAACCCAGCGCGATGCCGATGATCCCGGCGCTGCCGAGGACGAGACCGAGCAGGGTGACGGCATCGAGGATCTGGAGGGCGATGATGAGCGCAGCGATGATGGCCATGAACCGGATCGCGCCGGCCAGCAGTTCCGCCAGAAAGGGGTTGGGCGCCACCCGGTTCCAGAACCACTTCTGGCCGGCAAGCAGGTAACCCGCCCCGCCGACCAGCAAGGCAACCAGCAGCGCGACCCCCAGCAGCGGCAGCGAGCGGACCAGCGAGCGGGCATCGTCGCGCAGCGCTCCAGTTGCCGCGGACAGGTTTGTGTCGACCTCGAAGGTGCGCTCGATGGCGTTCTCGACCGTCACCACCCCGGCGATACGCCCGGCGATCTGCGCCGCCTGCTCGCGGTCGGCCTGCCCGGCGACGCTTCCGGTCAGGGTGACGACGCCCGACCGTACCGAGACATCGACGTCGCTGAGGCCGTCGATCTGGGCGAAGATATCGGCAAGACCGGCAGCGATCTCTCGGTCCGACTGCCGCGTCAGGTCCGCGATCTCGATCGTGTCCTGCGTTCCGGTCCCCGGGTCGTCGGCCGGGATAGCCGGGACGGCATCCGATACGGTCTGGCCATGCAGCGCGGTGGAGCTCGCTACCCACAGAAGCGCGCCGAAAGCGGACCCGATGATCCGGGGTGCCGGTTGGAGACGGGAGCGTGCCCAGCGGCCGAAGCGACTGTCACCGAAGTGCGCGATCAATCCTGACAGCCTAGCGATGCCCGGCCTCCCGTCGAAGCTTGCCGCAACCCGTGAATGCGGTTCCAGCTGTGACAGAGGACTAGACCGAGGAAATCACCCGTCGCCAAACTGGTTGATTGTCCGGCAATGACCGCAAGGCGGAAGGGCTTTCGTGGAGCCATCATGGGAACGACGCCCTCACGAAGAGGAAAGCCAGCTTTTCAGAGGCCGGTGGCGGAGACGGAGGGATTCGAACCCTCGGTACCCTGATAGAGTACGGTTCCTTAGCAGGGAACTGGTTTCAGCCACTCACCCACGTCTCCGGGCAGCACATCGGGCTGTAGGGGCGGCGCTATAGTCGGCCCTTGGGCCAGCGGCAAGGTGGGTTCGACAAAAAAGGCCCCCCGCTTCCGGACCCGCTGTTCGGTGGTGACGCCGACGCGCCGGTTCGGGACACATTCAGCCCCGCGCCCCTAGGCCCGCCAACGGCTCGTCGCAATTTCGATTCGCCCCGGCGACGGGCGGTTGCCTCGCAGGCGGGAAGCGATTCTCGTCGCATGCGCAGTTAACCGGGGCTGACACGTCGTAGCGAAAGGCTGCACCATGAGGATGATGATCGCCCATTCCCCCGCCACCGGCCTGGCCCTTGCGGCGCGGCGCATCGCCAGCGCCGCGCTGGCGGCGATGGCGGCGCTCTCGCTCGCCGCCGCACCGGCTGCGGCGCAGGATCTCGAGACCTTCGATCCCGATACCGCCTTCGGCCAGCAGCAGGACAATGCCGCCGGGATCGATGCCGACCTGGCGAGCCCGCAGGCTCCTCCGGCATCCGCCCCCACGCCCGTCCCCGCGCCGCCGCCGACCGACCCTGCGTTCGATCAAACCTTCGACGACTACGCCGCGGCTCCCTCCGCAGCCGCCGCGCCTCCGCCCGCCGACGGCGGTGTCGCCCCCGTCACCACCGCCGCCCAGAACGCCGGGCAGACCTATGGCGAGGACGACCTCATCGGCGCCGCCGAGGGCGTGTTCGGCAAGGGCGCTGAAGGGCTCGCCAAGCTGATCGAGGACCTCCTGAGGAAGCAGGGCGAACCCAACGGCTACATCGTCGGGCGCGAGGCCGGGGGTGCCTTCATCGTCGGCGCGCGCTACGGCTCGGGCACGCTCCACCACAAGGTCGAGGGCACGCAGCAGGTCTACTGGACCGGCCCCTCGGTCGGGTTCGACGCCGGGGCCAATGCCGCCAACACCTTCGTGCTGGTCTACAACCTCTACGACACCGAGGACCTGTTCAAGCGCTTCCCGGCGGGCGAGGGGCAGGCCTATTTCGTCGGCGGGCTGCATGCCAGCTACCTGCGCCGGGGCGATATCGTGCTGATCCCGATCCGGGTGGGCGCGGGGCTGCGGCTCGGGGTGAACGCCGGCTACATGCGCTTCTCCAAGGAGCATCGCTGGTCGCCTTTCTGAGGGTTTCCGGCAAAACCCGGTTGCGGCGCGGCGCACGGCGCGCCATGCGCGTGCCCCATGATGCTCGACCGACTCAGCCCTCAGGCGCCCGACGCCCTGCTCGCCCTGATCCGCCTCCACGCCGCCGACCCGCGCGAGGACAAGATCGACCTCGGTGTCGGGGTCTACCGCACCGAGGACGGCGCCACCCCTGTCTTCGCCGCGATCAAGACGGCCGAGCAGGCGCTGGTCGACAGCCAGGAGAGCAAGTCCTACCTCGGCCCCGAGGGCGACATGGGCTTCGTCAACGCGCTTATGCCCTACATCTTCGGCAGCGCCGACCCGACGATGGGCGGGCGCATCCAGGGGATGCAGACCCCGGGCGGCACGGGCGCGGTGCGGCTCGCACTGGCGCTGGCGCAGAAGGCTGGCGTGAAGCGCGTTCACATGGGCGTGCCGAGCTGGCCCAACCACGCGCAGATCCTCGCCGACCTCGGCATGGAGCTGGTGCCCTTCGACCACGCCAATCCGGACGGCACGGCGAATCTCGAGGCGGTGCTGGCCGCGATCAACGGCGCTTCGGCCGACGAGGCCGTGCTGCTCCATGCCTGCTGCCACAACCCCACCGGCATCGACTACACCGCCGACCAGTGGGAGGCGATCGCCGCCGCATTTGCCGCCAGCGGCACCTTCCCGATCATCGATTCCGCCTATCAGGGCCTCGGTCACGGCATGGACGAGGATGCGGCCGGGATGCGCGGCCTGCTCGCCGCCGTGCCCGAGGCCTTCGTCGCTTATTCCTGCGACAAGAACTTCGGCCAGTACCGCGACCGGGTGGGCGCCTTCTACGTGATGGCGGCCGAGCCGGGGGCGCTCGATACGGCTTTCTCGAACGCCAACGCGCTGGCACGCGCGGCGTGGTCGATGCCGCCCGATCACGGCGGCGCGGCGGTGCGGATCATCCTGCGTGATCCCGACATGACCGAGGCCTGGCTCGCCGAACTCGACACGATGCGCGCCCGGATGCGCTCCGTGCGCGACGCGCTGGCGAAGGCGGGCACGGCAGGCCGGATCGACCTCACCCCGCTCGGCACCCAGAACGGGCTGTTCTCGATGCTCCCCGTCACCAAGGAAGAGGTCGCGGCGCTGCGGGAAGACCACGGCATCTACATGGCCGCCTCGGGCCGCATCAACATCGCGGGCCTCACCAGGGACAACCTGCCGAAGTTCATCGCTGCCCTCGCGGCAGTGGCGGGATAGGCGGTGATGCTCGACCGCCAGCCCGTGCTGGAGGGCGAGCATGTCACCCTGCGCCCCTTGCGCGCGGAGGATTGGGACGCGCTCTTCGGGGTCGCCTCGGACCCGCTGATCTGGGAACAGCACCCTGCGCATGACCGCTGGCAGGAGCCGGTGTTCCGCGCCTTCTTCGAGGACGCGCTGGCGAACCGGGGCGCGCTGCTGGTGCTCGATGCCCGAACTGGCGCGGCGATCGGCTCCTCGCGCTTCCAGGGGCTTGAGGAGGCGGATGGCGGCTCGGTCGAGATCGGCTGGACTTTCCTTGCCCGCTCGCACTGGGGCGGGCGCTGGAACCACGAGATGAAGCGCCTGATGCTGGCCCATGCCCTCGCCAAGGTGGCCGAGGTGCGCTTTCTGGTGGGCGAGACCAACACCCGCTCGCGCAAGGCGCTGGAGAATATCGGCGCGCAGCTGACCGACCGGCGCGAGGAGCGCATCATGGCGGGCGGCGAGATCATCCCGCACCTCACCTACGCGATCACGCGGGAGAGCTTCGCGCAGGGCCCGCTGGCGCGCTGACCGCGCGGAACCTTGCCCGCGCGGGTGGAGTAAGCCCCGCATGTTCTTCGACAGCCTTCACGACCTCCTGAGGGTCGTCCTGATCGCGATGCTGGCCTATGCCACCCTCGTCGGAGTGCTGCGCCTTGCGGGCAAGCGCGCGCTGGCCAAGCTCAACGCCTTCGATCTGGTGGTGACCGTGGCGCTCGGCTCGACGCTGGCGACGGTGCTGCTGAGCAAGGACGTATCCTTCCTTGAAGGCGCGCTCGCCTTCGCGATGCTGGCGCTGCTGCAATGGACCGTATCGCGCCTGTCGATCGCCTTGCCCTTCTTCCGCGATCTGGTGCGCAGCCAGCCGCGCATCCTGTTCGAGGATGGCGAATACCGCCGCCGGGCCATGCGCGAGGAGCGTGTCACCGAGGACGAGATCCTCGCCGTGATCCGCTCCGCCGGGGTAGGCCGGATCGAGGATGTCGCCGCCGTGGTGCTGGAGACCGACGGCACGCTGAGCGTGATCGAGGGCCGGGGACGGACATTGACCGCGCTCGCGGGCGTGCGGCGGTAAGGGGCACGTTCCGCGCCGCCGGTTGTCGCCTATTCCGCCGCCTCGCTCAGCGCGATGCGGTTGCCTTCGCTGTCGGCGATCTCGGCGACGAAGCCAGCCGCGCCGATGTCCTTCTTGGGATAGAGCACCGCGCCCCCGCGCGCCTCGGCGCGGGCGACCACGGCATCGATGTCGGGCACGTCGAAGTAGAGGATCGCGCCGTCTTTCGTCGGCTTGTAGACGTCGCCCTGGGCCAGCGCGCCGCTTGCCCCCGGACGGCCGTCGGCGCGGGGGAAGAAGGCCATCGCATAGCCATCGACCTCGCGCCGCTCGAGCTTCACTGCGAAGACCGCCTCGTAGAAGGCGACCGCGCGGTCGATGTCGGTGACGGGAATCTCGAAATGGACGACGGGGTTGATCACGGCATCACCGGCGGCAGGAGCGGCGGGGTCGGACCCGGCGGGCGTGCAGGCCGCGCCGGCGAGGCAGGCGGCGGCGAGGATCGCGGCGCGCAACCGCTCAGCCTGCCGCGGCGAGGGTTTGCATGCGCTTGAGGTAGCGCGCCAGCACGTCGATCTCGAGGTTGACCGCGTCGCCCTCCTTCAGCGCGGCGAGCGTCGTGACGGCGGCGGTGTGGGGGATGATGTTGAGCAGGAAGTCGCAGGTCCGATCCTCGCGGTCGCGCACGTCGTTGACGGTCAGCGACACGCCGTTGACGGTGATCGAGCCCTTCTCGGCGATGAAGGGCGCCATCTCGGCGCGGGCGCGGATCGCGACCTGCCAGCTGTCGCCGGACTGCGCCACCTTCACCACCTCGCCGACCGAATCCACGTGGCCGGTGACGATGTGACCGCCCAATTCGTCGCCGAGGCGCAAGGAGGGCTCGATATTGAGCCGCGCGCCGGCGTTCCACATGCCCGGCACCGTGCGGCTGACGGTCTCGCCCGAAAGGTCGACGTCGAACCATGCATCGCCCGCGCTGCCGCCGCGCTCGACTACGGTGAGGCACACGCCCGAGCACGCGATCGAGGCGCCGATGTCGATCCGGGCGGGATCGAGCGGGGCGGTGATGCGCAGCCTGAGGTCGCCGCGCTGCTCGGCGGCGGCGATGGTGCCGATGGCGGTGACGATGCCGGTGAACATGGGCGCGTGGGTCCTCTGGGGGGTTATCGGGTCCGCAGATAGGCGGCGAAGCTGTCGCTGCCAAGCTGGCGGCGTTCGGCGATCTGCCAGCGGCCATGCGCCGCGTCGAGCTGCGCGAGGCCCAGCGGGCCGAGTGCGCGCTTCCCGTCCCCGATGAGGATGGGAGCGGTGTAGAGGTGGAGCTCGTCGACCAGATCGGCTGCGAGGAAGGCGGCGGCGGTCGCCGCGCCGCCCTCCACATAGAGATATTGCACGCCCGCAAGGCCCGCGATGGCTTCGGGCGCGGGGAGGGCGGTGGTGCCCTCGGGCGCGGGGCCGCGGGTCAGCACCACGCGGCTTGGCGAGCGGCTCTCCAGCCCCGGCAGTCGCGCATCGAGCCGCGGCGCGTCGGTGCGCCATGTCCCGCCGCCGACGAGGATCGCGTCATGCCGCGCGCGCTGGGCGTGGACATGGGCGCGGGCCGCCTCGCCCGTGATCCAGCGGCTGGTGCCGTCGGCGAGCGCGATGCAGCCGTCGAGGGAGGTCGCGAGCTTGAGCGTCACGCGCGGGCGGCCCAGCGTCAGGCGGGTGAGGAAGCCTGCAAGGCTTGCGGCCGAGGCGGCGTCGTCGAGCAGGGTCACGGCGATTCCCGCCGCGGCCAGCCGCGCCATGCCCTCGCCGGCGGTGCGCGGGTCGGGGTCGCGCTGGCCGACCACCACCCGGGCGGGGCGCGCGGCCACGATCAGGTCGGCGCAGGAGGGCCCGCGCGCCGAGACATGGGCGCAGGGCTCGAGCGTGACGTAGAGCGTCGCCTCGGCGAGCTGCGCCGGGGCGAGGCCCGCCAGCGCCTCGGCCTCGGCATGGGGGCGTCCGCCGGCGCGGGTCCAGCCGCGCGCGATCACCCGCGCGCCTGTCACCACCAGCGCCCCGACGCCGGGGTTGGGACGGCTGAGCGGCCGCGCGCGCGCGGCGAGGCGCGCGGCGGCGGCCATCCATTCGTGATCGGAAGGCGGCAGGTGTGCTGCTATTGTCCGGCGCTTTCGCTGACGGGCGCGGTCGCTGCCGCAGCCTCACGGCGCTTCGCGGCGGCGGCTGCCTCGGCGGCGCGCTCGGCCTCGGCCTTGCGCTCGATTTCCTCGACATCCATCCCCGCCGCCCGGCCGAGCGCCTTGTACATGTCGCGCTTCCTCGCCGCGATCCGCGCTTCCTCGGCCTCGCGCAGGTCCTTGATCTGCTGGTTGGCGAGGTTCTCGGCGATGATCTCGGCATCGCTGCGGCCGGCATCGAGGGTGGTGATGTAGGTGATCCGCGGCCGCTCGGGCTCGGCGTAGACCGTGCTGTTCATGCCCCACCACAGCATCCCCGCCACCGGCAGGATCGACAGGCCGAGGATCGGCCAGCGATACGGGTTGGGGCGGCGGATCTCGTGCCAGAAATCGGCGATGCCGTTGGCCGGATTGAAGCGGGCGGGGAGGATGCGCATGGGCGCAATATAGGGGTGCGCGCGAGGATGGCAAAGCCCCGTGCGGGCGGCCCGCCTTACCCGAAGCTCGCGTAGAGGCTGCGCCCGTGGTCCTTGAGCCAGCGGTCGGCGGCCCGGATCTCGCCCTCGAAGATCTCGGCGAGCAGGGCGTGGAAGGCGGGGGAGTGGTCGAAATGGACGAGGTGCGCGACCTCGTGCGCCACCACCGAGCGACGCACGAAATCGGGGGCCTGCACCAGCCGCCAGTTGATGCGGATGCGCTGCCGGTCGGAGCACGAGCCCCAGCGCCGCTGCGCGCGGGTCAGCCCGATCGCCACGGGGGCAAGGCCGGCGGCAGCGCAGTAATCGCGCATGTCGGCCTCGGCGAGGCGCAGCGCCTCGGCCTCGAGCCAGCGTCTGAGGCGTGTCTCAAGCCCCGCCTGCGGCCCGCCGATGCGCAAGGCGCCGCCGCTCTCCAGCACCGGACGGCGCGCGGCGCGCGGGTCCCATGCGAGGCGCAGCGTCTGCCCGCGATAGCGCACCTCGCCGCCCGGCTCGGGCGCGGCGCGCTTGGGGAGCTTGGCGTGCTGTTCGGCGAGCCAGCCCGCGCGCGCATGGGCGAAGGCGATCGCCTCGCGACCCTCGGCCCAGGCGGGGAGGGTAATGCGCACCTCGCTGCCGTCGGGCGCGAGGCGCAGCGTCAGCCGCCGCGCGGTCTTCATCCGCTTGAGCACGATCGGTACCCGCGCTCCGCCAAGGTCGATCTCGGGATCGAGCGCCCGGTGGACCGAGGCGCCGCGCAGCCAGTCGATCATGCGCTCTCCTCCTCGCGGTCCCAGTCGCGGCGGGGCGCGGGCCATTCGGTGACGTGGTGCTCCATCGGCCCGGCGTCCACCTCGCTCACCACCCGGCCGATCACCGAGACGCCCGCCCGGCGCACCGCGTCACGATCGCCCGAGAGGAGGTAGTGCCACCCCGGCAGGGGCCGCCCGTCGGCGCGCAGGCGGTAGGCGCAGGTCGAGGGCAGCCAGCTCACCTGCTCGACGATCCTGAGGGTCAGGCGCAGGCAATCGGGGACGAAGGCCTTGCGGTTGCGATAGTCGCTGCACTGCGCCGTCTTGGTGTCGAGCAGGCGGCAGGCGATGTTGGTGTCGACCACCTCGCCGGTGTCCTCGTCCTCGAGCTTGTGCAGGCAGCAGCGCCCGCAGCCGTCGCACAGCGCCTCCCACTCGGGCCGGGAGAGCTCGCCCAGCGGCAGCTCCCAGAAGCGGTCCCTCAGCTCACCCATCGTTCCAGTTCCGCCGCCACCGCCGCGCCGCCCTTGTCGGTCGGCAGGGTGGCGATCGGCTCGCCGTCGGGGCCGAACAGGTAGGTGACGTTCGAGTGATCGACCAGATAGCCCCCGCCGGGCTGCGCCTCGCCCTTCTGGTAGAACACCTTGAAGGTCTTCGCGGTCGCGGCGATCTGCTCGGGCGTGCCGGTCAGGCCGATGATGTCGGGCGAGAAGGCGGCGGTGAATTCGCCCACCACGGCCTGCGTATCGCGTTCCGGATCGATGGTGATGAAGATCGGCTGGATGCGCGCGGCCTTTTCGGGATCCTTGGCCTTCAGCTCCTTGAGCCCCTGCGCCACGCGCTGCATGTCGGTCGGGCAGATGTCGGGGCAATAGGCGTAGCCGAAATAGACCACGCGGTACTTGCCCGCGAAATCGCTCCAGCGCACGGTCTGGCCCTTGCTGTCGGTCAGCGTGAAATCCCCGCCGATCGCGGCGCCGGCCAGCGGCGGTTCCTGCTGCGGCGCGCCGCCCGTGCCGCAACCGGCGAGCATCAGGGCGGCCGCCAATGCGACGGCAAGAGTGGCGGAAGGCTTGTTGATGCGGTTCATGCTCTGCTAACTGGTCGCTTGTGAAAGGCGCTGCGGCGCAAGCCCCCCGCGCTGTCCCACGCCCGAGGGTGTGGCAGGAAATGCGAAAGGATCAAACCTTGGCTCATGGTGTTTTGCGCAAGTTAGGGCTTCGCGCCGCGATTGCCAGTGCGGCCGTGCCCGCGCTGGCCTTCGCGCTGGCCGCCCCGGCCGCCGCGCAGTTCCAGTCGGAAGGCTACCAGTTCCTCGAAGCGGTCAAGGACCGCGAGGGCGACAAGGCCACCGACATGCTGTCGAAGCCCGGGACCCAGATCGTCAACAGCCGCGACCTCACCAGCGGCGACACGGGCCTCCATATCGTCGTCGCGCGCAGCGACCTGCTGTGGATACGCTTCCTGCTCCAGCGCGGGGCCGATCCCAACATCCGCAACAAGAAGGGCATGACCCCGTTGCAGCTCGCCACGGCAATGGGCTTCACCGACGGGGTCGAGGCGCTGATCAAGGGCGGGGCGAGCATCAACGTCGCCGACCAGACCGGCGAGACGCCGCTGATCGCCGCCGTCCATGCCCGCAACGTGCCGCTGGTGCGGCTGCTGCTGGACAAGGGCGCGGACCCGGACCGCAACGACAATTCGGGCCGCTCGGCGCGCGATTACATGGAGCTCCAGAGCGGCAACACGCTCATGAAGCAGGAATTCGCCGCCGCCGACGCCAAGCGCGCCGAGGCGGGAACCAAGAAGAACTACGGGCCTTCCTTCTGACATGACCGATTTTTCAGACCTAACGCTCGACGAGCTGCGCATCGCGCTCGCCCCCGACATCGCCGCCAGCGCGATCTTCGACGGGTGGAACGAGACTGCGCTGATGGCCGCGGCCGAGATGGCGGGGGCTGATCCCGATGTGGTGCGGCTCGCCTTCCCGGGCGCCAAGCCGATGGACATGATCGAGGCATGGATCGCGAGCGTGGATCAGGCGATGGAGGCCGAATGGCCGGCCGAACGCCTCGCGACGCTCAAGATCCGCGAACGCATCCGCACTCTCGTGGCGTTCCGGCTCGAGGCAGTCGCCCATATCGACGAGGCAGTGCGCCGCGCGCTTGCCGTGATGGCGCAGCCGCAGAACGCACGGCGGGCTCTGAAGCTCGGCTGGCATTCGGCGGACATCATGTGGCGGCTCGCGGGCGACACCGCGACCGATTACAACCACTACACCAAGCGCGCGATCCTTGCCGGCATCTACTCGGCGACGCTCGCGGTGTTCGTGAACGACGATTCGGAAGGCAAGGCGGATACCTACGCCTTCCTCGACCGCCGGATCGACGGGGTGATGCGGTTCGAGAAGGTGAAGGCGCAGTTCCTGAACAAGGACCGCGAATTGCCGAGCCTGACGCGCTTTCTCGGCCGGCTGCGCTATCCGGCGCGGTGACCTTGCAGCCTCAAGCGGTGGATTAACCTTCCGCGGCGGTCGCGCCTGCCGCCGCGCTTCCCTATTGCCTGTGACAGATTCGCGGCGCATCCTGTGCGCCTGCGGGGTCAAGACATTGACGGGAAGGACAAATCGATGGCGGGTTCGCTCAACAAGGTCATGCTGATCGGCAATCTGGGCGCGGACCCGGAAGTGAGGACCTTCGCCAACGGCGGCAAGGTGTGCAACCTGCGCATCGCCACCTCCGAAACCTGGAAGGACCGCAACACCGGCGAGCGCCAGGAAAAGACCGAATGGCACACCGTCGCGATCTTCAACGAGGGCCTGGCGGGCGTCGCCGAGCGCTATCTGAAGAAGGGCTCTAAGGTCTACATCGAGGGCCAGCTCCAGACCCGCAAGTGGCAGGACCAGCAGGGCAATGACCGCTATTCGACCGAAGTCGTGCTGCGGGGCCCCAATTCGGTGATGACCATGCTCGATGGCGCGTCGGGTGGTGGCGGCGGCATGGGCGGCGGTGGCGGCGGTGGCCGTTCGGGCGGCTATGGCGGCGGCTCGGGCGGGGGCGCGGGCGGCTATGGCGGCGGGTCCGCTGGCGGTTCGGGCGGCGGCTTCGGCGGCGGTTCCTCGGGCGGCGGCTACGACGATCTCGACGACGACATCCCGTTCTGATCTGGCGCGAACGGCAGGCTTGGGCACGACCTGCCCGCACCCCCCTGCCGTTGTCCGGTCATCCCCCTGTCATCCCGCGCCCGTTGCACGACCGCGGCGTGTTCCACGTGGAACATCGCGCCCCCGTGCGGGGCTCAGAAGGTCATGAACAGGTTGACGTTGGCCGTGTGATCGATCCGGTCCGGCCCGCCGCGGACGACATACTGGTTGAGGTAGCCCGGTACCACCTCCACCCCCTTGGCGAGCGGGATCGAGACCCCGGCGAAATTGCGCCAGATCGCCAGCCCCCCGCGCTGCACCGGCCCCTCGCTGAGGTCGACGAAGGGTTCGGTGAAGATCACCAACCGGTTGTTCTTGATGATCGGCGCGCGCAGCTGGACGAACTGCCGCAGCCGCCAATCGGTGCCGCCGCGCTCCTCGAAGGTGCGCTGTTCGAGCCGGGTGCGCGAATCGAGCGTGGTGCCGCCGGGTGTCGTCAGCAGGCGGATGTTGAGCTCCTGGTAGAAGCGGTGCTCGTTGAGCTTCACCGGCCCCACCGGATCGGTCAGCACATAGGCGTAGCCCGCCCCGATATTGACCTCGCGGTTGATCCTGTATGCGACCAGGGAGCGCAGGAGGAGCTGGCCCAAACGCTCGGAATCATTGGTGAACCGCTCCTGCGCCTCGAGCCGGACAAAGACCTTGTCCGAGGTATTGATGGTGGCGAACTGGCCGAGCCAGACATTGCCGTCCTCCTCCGCCGCCGCAGCGGGCGCGGCGGCGAGGGCGAGGAGCGGGAGCAGCAGCGGCAGGCGCGGGGCGGGCATGGCGGGACTCGGACGGGGAAGGGAGCGTTTGCCCATGCCGGACAGGCGCTTAAGGGGCCGTGCCGCCATGCCTATGGACACGCGCCGGGTCAGTCCTTCTTCAGCCCGGCGAGCAGATCGGCGAGCGGCCCGCGCACCTCGTCTTCCTGCACGATCCCCGCCGCGGCGCGCGCGGCATCGGCATCGGGCCCTTCGGCATAGGGATCGATCGCGAGGCCCAGCGACTGCGCCACGGCCTCGCCGAGATCGAACATCTCGCCGCTGAATTCGATCTCGTCGCAATCGTCGGCCTCGAGCTCGATTTCCTCGTCCTCGCTCGCCGGGCGCTGATGGTCCTCGACGAAGCGCAAATCGATGGGCTCGTCGATGGTAACCGGGAAATCCTCGCCACTGATCGCGCAGGGCTGCATGATCGCGGCCTTGAGCCGCCCCGTTGCGCGGATCGCGCGAGGCTTCTGTTCGAGGCTGATCTCGGCGCGCAGGCTCTCGACCGCGCCAAGGCCGAAGCGCGCCGCGAGCGCAGCGCGCTCCGCCTCGCTTGCCTCGATCACCACCGGTCCGCCGGGGAGCGGGCGCGCCTTGACCATGCGGGTCAGTTCGGACGGGGGGAGAGGCGCGCTCACCAGATCGCGCTCGCCTTCAGCATTTCGGCATCGGAAAAGCGACCCAGCCGCTCGGACAGCTTCATGATCCGCCCGGCCACGGCCCGTGCGCCCGCCGCCTCGTCGGTGCCGGGCGCGAAGGTGACATTGCGCGCGATCGCCGCCGTCAGCCGGTCGAGATCGCCTTCGTTCAGCGCCCCGCGATAGGCCCCGAGCCGCCCGCCGAGCACGCTCATCAGCTTGCCGATGCGCTTGCCCACGACCACGTCGTTGACCCCGAATTCGCGCAGCTGGCCGTCCATGTCCTCGACGAACAGCTCCGCCAGCAGCGCGCTTTCCGCGCGCATGTCGGAGGCTTCCAGCCGCACCATCGCCGCGCTCAGCACTGCGGTGATCATGTCGAAGCGGCCCGCGATCGAGTCCGCCACGCCGCATTCGGTGTAATACACGGTGTCGCGCGCCAGCTCGATCACGCGGTGCCACAGCGGCCGCACGCCTTCGCGCGGGTCGGGGGCGGTGCCGAGCAGGCGGGAGAGGAAGGACATTGGGAGGTTATGCCTTTCGCGCGAGTGGACCGGAGCGGGGCGAACCCCTCGCTCCTTACGACAACGCAGAAGCCGCGGATGCGTTCAACCGGGGTTCAACCCGCCTCGGCCACCGCTATGCCATATGGTGCGTTGCAAGCTTGCGCCTAGCCCCTTAAAGCACCACGCCCAAGGGACAAGAGCGCAAGGCTGCGCACACAGCACGGGACGGACACGGTTTGGCTGACATGACAAGGGCGGTGGCGATGAATTCCGGCTGGCGCAAGGCTGGCGGCGCGGTGCTGCTGGCGCTCGCGGGCCTGGGGCTGCCGGCCTGCTCGGCGATCCGCGAATCGCGCGGCTACATCGTCGATCCCACCCTGACCTCGCTGATCCAGCCCAAGATCGACAACCAGCAGTCGGTGGAAGGCACGCTCGGCCGCCCGACCTTCACCAGCCAGTTCGGCACTCCGACCTGGTATTACGTGTCGAGCATCACCGGCCAGCGCCCCTTCAACCGCCCGCGCATCCGCGACCATTCGGTTCTGGCGGTGACCTTCGACGAGAGGGGCCGCGTGTCGGAGGTGAAGCGCAGCGGCGTGGAGCAGGTCGTGTTCCTCGATCCCAACGGCAACAAGACCCCGACGCTGGGCCGCGAGCGCGGCTTCCTCGAGGACCTGTTCGGCAATATTGGTCAGGTCGGCGGTGCGGGCGTCGGCGGGGCGCCGGGCGGCGGGCCGAACGGGCAGTAAGCCGCTTGAACGGCTTGCCCTGCGCTCCATATTGGCGGGCATGAGCAACGATCCATCGGCCCACGGCCTCGTGCAATGGCACGGCACCACCATCATCGGCGTCCGCCGCGGCGGCACCACCGTCATCGCCGGTGACGGGCAGGTGTCGATGGGCAACACCGTGATGAAGCCCAATGCCCGCAAGGTCCGCCGCATCGGCAACGGCTCCGTGATCGCGGGCTTCGCCGGGGCGACGGCGGATGCCTTCACCCTGTTCGAGCGGCTCGAGAAGAAGCTCGAGCAATATTCCGGCCAGCTGATGCGCGCCTCGGTGGAGCTCGCCAAGGACTGGCGCACCGACAAGTACCTGCGCAACCTCGAGGCGCTGATGATCGTCGCCGACAAGGACACGCTGCTGGTGCTGACCGGCAACGGCGACGTGCTGGAACCGGTGGGCGAGATCGCCGCGATCGGATCGGGCGGGAACTTCGCCCTGGCCGCCGCGCGGGCGCTCGCCGATTACGAGCAGGATGCCGAGACCATTGCCCGCAAGGCGATGGCGGTCGCGGCCGAGATCTGCGTCTTCACCAACGGCAATTTGACGGTCGAGACGGTTTAGCCCTATCCGCCCGGGAGTGCGGGCGGAAAACGGGGATCCAGGCAGCGGCGCGGCCGAGACGCAGGGCGGCAGGATCGTCGCGATCCAGCTCTTGCGCGCGCTCGCCGCGCTGACCGTGGCTGCGGGTCACCTTGCCTTCGCCTTCGCCGATCATCTCCCAGGCGGCCTCGGCATAGCGCCCGAGGCGGACGGGCGGTCCGGACAGGTGGCGGTGATGCTGTTCTTCGTCATCTCCGGCCATGTGATGGTCGTTTCCTCCGAAAGCCTGTTCGGGCGGGCGGGCGCGCGCCGGATCTTCTGGCGACGGCGGCTGGTGCGGGTGATGCCGCCATACTGGATCGCGAGCGGACTGCTCGCCGTTATCTTCCTGACCCTGTTCCCCCAGCCGATCGACCCGGCGCGCTTTGGGCAATCACTGCTTCTTATCCCCTACTGGCCGGCCGACGGCACGCTGCGGGCGGTGCCGTTCCTCTGGGTGGGCTGGACGCTGTTCTACGAGATGCTGTTCTACGCCCTGTTCGGGCTCTTCATCGTCTGGCGGCGCGAGGCGGCTATTGCCGGGGTGGCGGTGGTGCTGGCGGCGCTCTGTCTCGCGGGGCTTTGTGTTGATCCCGTCAATGCGCCGCTGTTCACCGCCACGCGGCCGGTGACGCTGGTTTTCGTTGCAGGAATGCTGCTCGCATTGTGGCGTGCACGAAACGGATGCGCGCCCCCGTGGCTGCGCGCCGCGATGCTGGCGGCGGCCCTCGCGGCCTGGTGGGGCGTGCCGGTGCCGGCCGATCCGCCCGCGATGGGCTTTGGCTATCTGTTGTGGAGCGGACTGCCGGCGCTCCTGATCGCGCTCGCTGCGCTGTCCGGCCCGCTGGCCCTGCCCGCCGCCGGCTTCGTGAACCGGGCGGGTAATATGAGCTATTCGCTCTATCTCCTGCATGTGCCCGTCGCGTGGTTCTGGCTGTGGTTCTGGGGACGCCTGCCGGGTTTCGATGCCAGGCCGTGGGACTATCTCGTGAGTGCGCTGGCCGCGACGATCGCGGCCAGCTGGCTGTTCCATCGGTGGATCGAGCGGCCGATGACACTGGCCTTGAACCGGCGGCTGCGCTCGCCACATGGGCATGAAAGATCAGCCTGAAACGGAACCAATGGACAGCTCCCCCACTCAGTCGCTCACCCCCAAGGCCATCGTCGCCGCGCTCGACGAGCACATCATCGGTCAGGCCGACGCCAAGCGCGCGGTCGCCGTCGCGCTGCGCAATCGCTGGCGCCGCCAGCGGCTCGGCGCCGAGCTGCGCGACGAGGTCACGCCCAAGAACATCCTGATGATCGGCCCCACGGGCTGCGGCAAGACCGAGATCAGCCGCCGCCTGGCGAAACTCGCCGAGGCCCCCTTCATCAAGGTCGAGGCGACCAAGTTCACCGAGGTCGGCTATGTCGGCCGCGACGTCGAGCAGATCGCCCGCGACCTCGTGGAAGAGGCGATCCGCCTCGAGAAGGAACGCCGCCGCGAGAAGGTGCGCGAGGCCGCGAGCGAGGCGGCGATGCAGCGGCTCCTCAATGCGCTGGTCGGCGAGAACGCCTCGGAGGCGACCCGTGAAAGCTTCCGCCAGCGCATCGTCCAGAACGCGATGAACGATGTCGAGGTCGAGATCGAGGTGCGCGACACGCCGGCCGCACCCTTCGACATGGGCCCGATGGGCGGGCAGATCGGGATGATCGACCTGTCCGACATGATGGGCAAAGCGCTGGGGCGGAAGAACACCCGCCGCCAGAAGCTGCGAGTGCCCGACGCATGGGACAAGCTGGTCGACGAGGAGGCCGACAAGCGTCTCGATCAGGACGATGTCGCCCGCGCCGCGCTCCAGAACGCCGAGACCAACGGGATCGTGTTCCTCGACGAGATCGACAAGATCGCGGTCAGCGACGTGCGCGGCGGCTCTGTCAGCCGCGAGGGCGTGCAGCGCGACCTCCTCCCGCTGATCGAGGGCACCACGGTCGCCACCAAGTACGGGCCGATGAAGACCGACCACGTGCTGTTCATCGCGAGCGGTGCCTTCCACGTCGCCAAGCCCTCGGACATGCTGCCCGAATTGCAGGGCCGCCTGCCGATCCGCGTCGAGCTGCGCGCGCTGACCGAGGCGGATTTCGTGCGAATCCTTTCTGAAACCCGCGCCAATCTCGTGACGCAGTACAAGGCGCTGCTCGGCACCGAACAGGTGACGCTCGATTTCGCCGATGATGCCGTTGCCGAGATCGCGCGCATTGCCGCGCAGGTGAACAGCAGCGTCGAGAACATCGGCGCGCGGCGCCTGCAGACCGTGATGGAACGGCTGCTCGAGGAGATCAGCTTCGAGGCCGAGGATCACGTCGGCGAGACGATCCGCATCGATGCCGACTACGTCCGCTCCCGGCTCGAGGGGCTGGCGGGCAACACCGACCTTTCCAAGTACATCCTGTAATGGCGGGCGGGCCGGTCAGCGATCTTGCGGGGATGCTGGCAGGCATGGCCCCTGTGCTCGATGCTCAGGCCTGGGCCTTTGTCCTGATCGAGGGCGAGCCGCCCGCCGAAGCCTTCGCCCTGATCCGCGAGGACGAGGGCACCACCGCGATCCTGCCGGCGGAGGGTGGCGGCTTTGCCCGGATCACCCTCACGGTCCATTCCGCGCTCGAGGGCGTGGGCCTTACCGCCGCCGTGGCGGGCGCGCTCGCTGCACGCGGGATCGCCTGCAATGTCGTGGCGGGGTTCCACCACGATCACCTCTTCGTGCCGTGGGAGCGGCGCGAGGAGGCGCTGGAGGTGCTCCAGCGCCTCTCCGTCACGGGCTGATTACTCGCCCAGCAGGTGCTTCTTCCAGAACACCAGCTGCGCGAGGAAGGCGTAGTCGGAATTGGCCTTCTTCGCGAAGCCGTGGCCCTCGTCGGCGGCCACGAGGTGCCACGCCTCGCCGCCGTTCGCCCGGATCGCGGCGACCATCTGGTCGGCTTCTGACTTGGGCACGCGCGGATCGTTGGCACCGGTGATCACGAACATCGGCTTTTCGATCTCGTTCACCCGGGTGAGCGGGCTGATCTCCATCAGCTTGGCGCGCTGTTCGGGGATGCGCTCGTCGCCGTATTCCACCCGGCGCAGGTCCTGGCGGTAGGGGTTGGTGTTTTCGAGGAAGCTGACGAAGTTGCTGATCGCCACGGTGCACTGGGTGGCCGCGATCCTGTCCTTCAGCTGCACCGCCGCCGCATAGCACATGTAGCCGCCATAGGAGCCGCCGGTTAGGCCCACCTTCGCCGGATCGACCGCCTTGTCCTTGCGCACGGCATCGATCAGCGCAGCCATGTCCTTGACCGAGTCCTCCCGCTTGAACGGCCCGTTGTCGAGGCTGACGAAGGTCTTGCCGTAGCCGGTCGAACCGCGGACGTTGGGGTAGAATACCCCGATGCCGAGCTCGTTGAGGTAGTAGTTGCTGCGGCCCATGAAGCCCGCGGTCGACTGGCCCTCGGGCCCGCCGTGGACGCTGACGATCAGCGGGCGTTTGCCGGGGAACTTCGCCGGATCGGGCATGTAGAGGAGGCCCGAGACCTCCAGCCCGTCGAAGCTTTTCGTCGTCACGATGCGCGGCTCGACGTTGACCTCGGTGTCGAGACCGCCGGTCTCGCTGCGGGTCCAGCGGGTGAGCTGCATCGTCTTGGGGTCGAGCGACCAGACGTCCGCCGCGCTCTTGGCGCTGGAGAAGGAGAAGCCGATCTCGCCCCACGGCGCGATCTCGAGCCCGCCGATCTGGCCGGCGGGCAGGGCATCGACGCGGGTCACCTTGCCCGAAGCGATGTCGAGGATGCGCAGCCGGTCCGAACCCGCCTCGTTGACCTCGTAGACGATGGTCTTGCCGTCATCCGAGATGTCGAAGCCGTCGACGTCCCATTTCTCGCGACTGACCGGGGTGAAGGTGCCGGTGACCGGGTCGATCCGGCCGAGGCGCTGGAAGTCCGCGCCCTCGTCGCTCGTCACCCACAGCGTCCCGTCGGGGCCGATCTCCATACCGCCATAGGCGATCATCGCCCTGGGGTCGCCGATCGGGGTCATCGCGCCGCTGGCGAGGTCGAGCCGGTAGAGGTCGACATCCTGCACCGAGCGGTAGTCGGCGACATAGGCGGTCGTCTTGTCGGGCGAGAAGCCGGCGATGGCCCAGCCGCCGCCCTTGCTCTCGTGGACCATCCGTGCCGAACCGGGATCGCGCGGGTTCATGACATAGAGGTCCGAATCAACGCCATTGCGGCGGGTCGAGCTGAAGCCGATCAGCTCGCCGTCGCGGCTCCAGGCGTTCATCTCGTTGCGGCTCCTGCCGTCGGTGAGCAGGGTGAGGCGGCCGTCCTTCAGCGTGTGGAGCTGGAAATACTCGTCCCCGCCGCGATCCTTGCTGACCAGCACGACATCGCCCTTGCCCGGCGCGAAGGAGCCGCGCACCGGTTCGGCCTCGAAGCTGATCTGGGTGCGTGCGCCCATCGGCATCTCGACGCGGTGGAGCTGGCTGACATTGGCGAAGCGGGTCGAGATCATCACCGCGCGGGTGTTCGGATCCCAGCCGGCGAAGCCCGCGCCGCGGGCTTCGAGATAGGGGCGCACGCGCTCGGCCAGTTCGAGCGGGATCGGGGGCATCTGTTCGGCGGTGAGCGCAGCAGGCTTGGCGACAACCAGCTCGGGTGCTTGCTCGGGCTGGGTGGTCGCTGTCTGGGCCGCAAGCGGCATGGCAGTGGCGGCGAGCAGCGCGCCGATAAAACGCAGTCGAAGCATTTTGGTGAATATCCCCTTGTTATGCATGGTCTGCACAGCGTGCGGGTTCATGATGTTTACGACCCGAACAGGCCATTGATTGCGATGGTGCGCCAGCCTAGCTTCGACAAGTACCGAAGCCAAGCCACGCCGACCGACGCTCAGCTCAAGTGCCGGAAAAGGAGCCTGCCGATGCCCCAGGGTCGCTGCCATTGCGGCGCTTGTGTCTATGCTATCGAGGGCGAGGCTGTTCGCGCCTCCATCTGCCATTGCTCGGACTGCCAACGCTGTGCAGGCGCGCATGCTGTCGGCTGGCTGGCGGTGCCGAGAGCGGCATTCCGGCTGGTGCAGGGCGAGCCTGCAATCTACCGCTCGTCCCCCGGTGCGGAACGCTGGTTCTGTGGGGCGTGCGGGACCGGTCTTTACTACATCAATGAAGATGTCCTGCCAGGGATCGTCGACGTGCAGATCGCGACGCTCGACGACCCTGATGCCTATCCGCCCGAGGCGCTGATGCAGCTGGCGGATGCACCGGCTTGGGTGGCGACGCTGCACAAGCTTCCGCGGTTCGAACGTTTCCCGCCGGACTAGACTTCTACTCGGCGGCTTCGGCCTCGGCAGCGAGATCGTCGTCCTCGCGCCGCTCGCTCGCCTGGCGCGCCCACATTTCGGCATAGAGCCCGCCCCGCGCGATCAGCGTTGCATGGTCGCCGCTTTCGGCCAGCCGGCCGTGATCGAGGACGAGGATGTTGTCGGCATCGGCGATGGTCGACAGGCGATGCGCGATGGCGATGGTGGTGCGGCCTTCGGCGATCCGGTGGAGGGTTGCGAGGATCTCCTGTTCGGTGCGGGTGTCGAGCGCGCTGGTCGCCTCGTCGAGCAGCAGGATCGGCGGGTTCTTGACCAGCGTGCGGGCGATGGCGACGCGCTGCTTCTCCCCGCCCGAGAGCTTCAGCCCGCGCTCGCCCACCATCGTGTCGTAGCGGTCGGGCAGCCGCTCGATCAGCGGGGTGAGCGCGGCATCGCGTGCCGCCGCCTCGATCCGCGCCTGGTTCGCGCCTTCGGCGCCATAGGCGATGTTGTAGGCGAGGCTTTCGTTGAACAGCACCGAATCCTGCGGGACGATGCCGATCGCGGCGCGGAGCGACTCCTGCGTGACCCCGGCGATGTCCTCGCCTCCCACCAGCACGCGGCCGGCCTGCGGATCGTAGAAGCGGAACAGCAGCCGCCCGATGGTGCTCTTGCCCGCGCCCGAGGGGCCGACGATGGCGGTGGTGGTGCCGGCGGGCACTTCGAAGCTGAGGCCGTTCAGGATCGTGCGGCCCGGGTCATAACCGAAGGTGACATTGTCGAAGACGACCGTCGGCTTGCGGATGACCAGCGCGGGGGCGCCGAGCTTGTCGCGCACCTCGATGTCGGTGTCGATCAGGCGGAACATCTCCGCCATGTCGATCAGGCCCTGACGGATGGTTCGATACACCCAGCCGAGCACGTCCAGCGGGCGGAACAGCTGGATCAGATAGGTGTTGACGAGGACCAGATCGCCGACCGTCAGCGCACCGGTGCTCCAGCCCCACACGGTATAGGCCATTGCGCCTGCCACCAGCGCGTTGGTGATCGCCCCTTGCGCCATGTTGAGCAGGCCTACCGAGTTCTCGGACTTGATCGCGGCTTCGGCATAGGCGCGCGCGGCCTGGGAGTAGCGCGCCTCCTCCCGCTTCTCGGCGCCAAAATACTTCACGGTCTCGTAGTTGAGCAGCGAATCGACCGCGCGGTGCAGGGCCTTGCCGTCGAGATCGTTCATCTCGCGCCGCAGCTTGGTGCGCCATTCGGTGATCGCGCGCGTCACCCAGACATAGGCGATCACGGTGACGGCGGTGGCCGCGACCAGCTCGATCCCGAAATTGAGGTAGAAGATGACGCCGACCGCGATCAGCTCGATGATGGTCGGCGCGATGTTGAACAGCAGGAAATAGAGCATCTGGTCGATGCTCTTGGTTCCGCGCTCGATGATCTTGGTTACCTCGCCGGTGCGACGCGCGAGGTGGAACCTCAGGGACAGGCGATGGAGGCGGTGGAAGACGTCCTCGGCCAGGTGCAGGGTAGCGATCTGGCCGACCCGCTCGAAGGCCATGTTCCTGAGGTTGTCAAAGGCGACCGATGTGAAGCGCCCCAGCGCATAGGCCGCGACCAGCGCCAGCGCGACCGTCGCCCCTTCGCGCATCGTGCCTGTTCCCGACATGGCATCGACCGCGCCCTTGTAAGCGAAGGGCAGGGCGAGGGTGACGGCCTTCGCCGCCAGCACCAGCGCCATCGCGATGACGATGCGGGTGCGCAGGGCCGGATTGTCCTTCGGCCAGAGGTAGGGGAGGAAGCGCCTGAGTGTCGGCCAGCCCTCCACGTCGCGCGCGCGAGTCTTCTTATTGGCAGGATCGGCGGCGGGGGTGGGGGCGTCGGGCGGCATGGCCCGTCCCATGTGGGCGCCCCCGCGCCGCCGCGCAAGGACGGCGGGCCTAGAAGCGCGCCCGGTAGTTGGCCGATTGCTTCGCCTGGCGCAGCGCCCTTGCGACGTCGGCCGGCACGTCGAAAAGGATGCGCTGGCGGTCGAAATCGATCGCGACCCGGTCGAACAGGGCGAGGTGCTGCATCCCGATCGAGAGCACCGGCTGGTCCTGCAGCCCGAGCGCGGCGAAGGCGGGGGTGTCGGCAAAGGTCAGCGGCACGTCGGACAGCGACATGCCCTCGATCGTGAGCGAGCGCACGATGGCAAGCTCGCCGACGATATCGACGCCGTTGACGTCGGTGGTGACGACCTCCTCGGCGCGGCGCGCGCGGATCCGCTCGCGCAGGGCGAGGTTGCCCAGGCTCGCCTGCGCGCCGGTGTCGATGATTACCGTCGCCCGCACATCGTCGACGAAGGCATCGGTGATGAGCAGCTGTCCGAGCTTCTGGCGCGCACGCACGATGATCTCGAACCCGCCGCCCCGGGCTTTGCGGCTGGCATCCTCCACCGCGATGGTCTGCTTGCGGAAGTCGATCAGCACGCGGAAGTCCTGCAGCGCGTCGAGTCCGATGATCCCGTCCGCCCCGACGTTCTCGCGCGCGAGCACGGGCGCGGTGAAATCGGTGAAGCTGTTGGTGCCGAAATCGATGCGACCGACCCGAGCGAGCTCGACCTCGCGGCGGCTGGCCATGCCGACCAGCACGGCCGTCCCCGCGGGCGCGAGATTCGCCGCGGTGCGAATCTGGTGGGTGATGGCGGTGGCCTGGCTGCCGGTGTCGATCATGAAGGCGAAGGGACCGGCGCCTTCCACCAGCACGGGAAGCGTAAGCCTTGCGTGACGCTCCTCCTCCAGCAGCAGCACCTCGGCTCCGGGATCGACGAGGCCGGCGGCGGGCGAAGGAGCAGGCGAGGGGGTCTCCGCCGCTACCGGCAAGGCGGCGGCTAGCGCAGTGGCGGCGAACAGGTGTCGCGCTCTCATGGTCTCTCTCCCATGCGGCAGGGCGCTGGCGGCACTGTCACGCAGGGGCGATCCTACCATGTCGGAGCGAGGCTCCCAACAGGCCGCGAATCCGTCTGCCGCGGATTCGCCGGGCGATCCGGGGTGAATCGCGGCCGGAAAGGGGGCGTGGCTGGTCTGAAAGCCGCCGAAAGGCCGATTCAGGGGGGTGATTCACCCGGATTCGCGGAGTGCCCGGGGTGATTCTCGGGGGTCCAAGGGGACGGAGAGGGGCCGAATGTAGGGAAAAAATGGCGGAATTCTGCGGTTCTTGCGCGTCCCTGAAATAAAATTGCAAAAACCCGTTGACCGAATCAGGAAGCGCTCATAGATGGGCTCCACCGACGCGGCGCTGACGGCTTCCACCGCCACCGCAACGCTCGGTCGCCAACAAATTCGGATAGCCGGTCCCCCGGTGTAAATCGGGGAACCAAGCGCTGTCCGCCATTTCTGTCTGGCGGCTCTTTGACATCGTTGGTTTTTGATGAAGGGACATGTGGGCGACGGCGCCCGGTCCGGGGACCTCAAGGCTCCGGTAACCGGTTAACTCAAGCCGATCGCCATATCCGATCGCGGGCTCCACGCCTGCCCGGATGGCAAGCATGTTCATTCGTATCCATTACGTTTGACAGTGCAGGTATCGGCTCCTTGCAGCTCATGCCATGCTGGTCGATGGGGTTATCCCCATGCCGGTTTGGTGTGTGACACAACTTGAGAGTTTGATCCTGGCTCAGAACGAACGCTGGCGGCATGCCTAACACATGCAAGTCGAACGAGACCTTCGGGTCTAGTGGCGCACGGGTGCGTAACGCGTGGGAACCTGCCCTTAGGTTCGGAATAACTCAGAGAAATTTGAGCTAATACCGGATAATGTCTTCGGACCAAAGATTTATCGCCTTTGGATGGGCCCGCGTTGGATTAGCTAGTTGGTGGGGTAAAGGCCTACCAAGGCGACGATCCATAGCTGGTCTGAGAGGATGATCAGCCACACTGGGACTGAGACACGGCCCAGACTCCTACGGGAGGCAGCAGTGGGGAATATTGGACAATGGGCGAAAGCCTGATCCAGCAATGCCGCGTGAGTGATGAAGGCCTTAGGGTTGTAAAGTTCTTTTACCAGGGATGATAATGACAGTACCTGGAGAATAAGCTCCGGCTAACTCCGTGCCAGCAGCCGCGGTAATACGGAGGGAGCTAGCGTTGTTCGGAATTACTGGGCGTAAAGCGCACGTAGGCGGCTTTTTAAGTCAGGGGTGAAATCCCGGGGCTCAACCCCGGAACTGCCCTTGAAACTGGGAAGCTAGAATCTTGGAGAGGCGAGTGGAATTCCGAGTGTAGAGGTGAAATTCGTAGATATTCGGAAGAACACCAGTGGCGAAGGCGACTCGCTGGACAAGTATTGACGCTGAGGTGCGAAAGCGTGGGGAGCAAACAGGATTAGATACCCTGGTAGTCCACGCCGTAAACGATGATAACTAGCTGTCCGGGTTCATGGAACTTGGGTGGCGCAGCTAACGCATTAAGTTATCCGCCTGGGGAGTACGGTCGCAAGATTAAAACTCAAAGGAATTGACGGGGGCCTGCACAAGCGGTGGAGCATGTGGTTTAATTCGAAGCAACGCGCAGAACCTTACCAGCCTTTGACATCCTAGGACGACTTCTGGAGACAGATTTCTTCCCTTCGGGGACCTAGTGACAGGTGCTGCATGGCTGTCGTCAGCTCGTGTCGTGAGATGTTGGGTTAAGTCCCGCAACGAGCGCAACCCTCGTCCTTAGTTGCCATCATTAAGTTGGGCACTTTAAGGAAACTGCCGGTGATAAGCCGGAGGAAGGTGGGGATGACGTCAAGTCCTCATGGCCCTTACAGGCTGGGCTACACACGTGCTACAATGGCATCTACAGTGGGCAGCTATCCCGCAAGGGTGCGCTAATCTCCAAAAGATGTCTCAGTTCGGATTGTCCTCTGCAACTCGAGGGCATGAAGGCGGAATCGCTAGTAATCGCGGATCAGCATGCCGCGGTGAATACGTTCCCAGGCCTTGTACACACCGCCCGTCACACCATGGGAGTTGGATTCACCCGAAGGCAGTGCGCTAACCGCAAGGAGGCAGCTGACCACGGTGGGTTCAGCGACTGGGGTGAAGTCGTAACAAGGTAGCCGTAGGGGAACCTGCGGCTGGATCACCTCCTTTCTAAGGATATTCGCGAAAGCGCCTCGGCTAGCCCGGGGAAGTGCTTCGCGGTCTCCAAAGAACATTGCCGTCGTCCTCATGTCCTTTCATCAATCGGAATACAGCGCACCGCTTGCGGTCGCGCTGTGTGCCTTAGCCGGCTCACGCCATTGGCGGCAGCCTGTTCCCTCGGGAATGGCAGCCGGCCGCAGTGGAGTGGGCCTGTAGCTCAGTTGGTTAGAGCGCACCCCTGATAAGGGTGAGGTCAGAGGTTCAAATCCTCTCAGGCCCACCATCACCTCAAGGGGCCTTAGCTCAGCTGGGAGAGCGGTTGCTTTGCAAGCATCAGGTCATCGGTTCGATCCCGATAGGCTCCACCAGGCACTTCAAACTTCCGATAGATGAAACGAACCGGATCCTGCTTCGGCAGGTCAGGCGATCGTGCTGATTAGTCAGCGTCGCCGATCTTTGACATTGTGAATGGGTTTTTAAATCGATGCCGTGGCGCATGGATTGTATCGAACGGGCTTCGGCCTGCGCGGACGATCGTGCATCACAAATCAATCAAATTGATTATCTGGCTGAGATAATTCTCCCACCATCTTCAAGCGCTCGGGCTTTTATGCAGGCCTGACGTTGATGGTGTGGATTCTCAAGCGTGAGGTAAGAGCATTTGGTGGATGCCTTGGCATGTACAGGCGATGAAGGACGTGGCACGCTGCGATAAGCGTCGGGGAGTTGTGAGCAAACTTTGATCCGGCGATTTCCGAATGGGGAAACCCACCTTCACCATTTCTTCCAGTCTGCTTTCGGGCAGGCCGGGCGAGGTGGATAAGGTATCACCGAGCTGAATATATAGGCTTGGTGAAGCGAACCCGGGGAACTGAAACATCTCAGTACCCGGAGGAAAAGACATCAACAGAGATTCCCGTAGTAGTGGCGAGCGAACCGGGACCAGGCCAGTGCCTTCATTTCAACTAGCAGAACACTCTGGAAAGTGTGACCATAGCGGGTGACAGTCCCGTATGCGAAAGTGATGATGAAGGACTAGAGTAGGGCGGGACACGTGTAATCCTGTCTGAACATGGGGGGACCACCCTCCAAGCCTAAATACTCGTACATGACCGATAGCGAACACAGTACCGTGAGGGAAAGGTGAAAAGCACCCCGATTAGGGGAGTGAAACAGTACCTGAAACCGGATGCTTACAAGCAGTTGGAGCCCCATAGGGGGTGACAGCGTACCTCTTGCATAATGGGTCAGTGACTTAATCTAGCATGCGAGCTTAAGCCGTTAGGTGTAGGCGAAGCGAAAGCGAGTCTGAATAGGGCGACTGAGTATGTTGGATTAGACCCGAAACCCGGCGATCTAGGCATGAGCAGATTGAAGGTGCGGTAACACGCACTGGAGGATCGAACCGTTGCATGTTGAAAAATGCTCGGATGACTTGTGTTTAGGGGTGAAAGGCCAATCAAGCCGGGAAATAGCTGGTTCTCCGCGAAATCTATTGAGGTAGAGCGTCAGATGTATGCCGATGGGGGTAGAGCACTGGATGGGCTAGGGCTGCGCGAGCGGTACCAAACCTAACCAAACTCCGAATACCATCGAGTCTTGTCTGGCAGACAGACGGCGGGTGCTAAGGTCCGTCGTCAAAAGGGAAACAGCCCTAACCTACAGCTAAGGTCCCCAAGTCATATCTAAGTGGGAAAGCATGTGGGAATCCCAAAACAACCAGGAGGTTGGCTTAGAAGCAGCCATCCTTTAAAGAAAGCGTAACAGCTCACTGGTCTAAATAAGGGTTCCTGCGGCGAAGATGTAACGGGGCTAAAGATATGCACCGAAGCTTAGGGTTGCAGTTTACTGCAGCGGTAGCGGAGCGTTCCGTAAGCGAGCGAAGGAGAAGGGTAACCGACTCTGGACGTATCGGAAGTGCGAATGCTGACATGAGTAGCGACTAACAGGGTGAGATACCCTGTCGCCGAAAGACCAAGGGTTCCTACGCAATGCTAATCAGCGTAGGGTGAGCCGGCCCCTAAGACGAGCCCGAAGGGGGTAGTCGATGGGAACCACGTTAATATTCGTGGGCCTGGTGGTGTGTGACGGATCTCGTAAATTGTCCCTCCTTATTGGATTGGTTGGGCAGTGAAGAGGTTCCAGGAAATAGCCCCACCGTATAGACCGTACCCGAAACCGACACAGGTGGTCAGGTAGAGTATACCAAGGCGCTTGAGAGAAGTATCCTGAAGGAACTCGGCAAATTGCCTCCGTACCTTCGGAAGAAGGAGGCCCCGTCTTAAGGCAACTTTTGGCGGGGGGCACAGGCCAGGGGGTAGCGACTGTTTATCAAAAACACAGGACTCTGCTAAGTCGGCTTCAAGACGACGTATAGGGTCTGACGCCTGCCCGGTGCTGGAAGGTTAAGAGGAGGAGTGCAAGCTCCGAATTGAAGCCCCAGTAAACGGCGGCCGTAACTATAACGGTCCTAAGGTAGCGAAATTCCTTGTCGGGTAAGTTCCGACCTGCACGAATGGCGTAACGACTTCCCCACTGTCTCCAGGATATGCTCAGCGAAATTGAATTCTCCGTGAAGATGCGGAGTACCCGCGGTTAGACGGAAAGACCCCGTGCACCTTTACTGCAGCTTCAGAGTGGCATTAGGAAAGAGTTGTGTAGCATAGGTGGGAGGCTTTGAAGCGACGGCGCCAGCTGTCGTGGAGCCATAGGTGAAATACCACCCTGCTGTTTTCTGATGTCTAACCACGCACCGTTATCCGGTGTTGGGACCCTCTGTGGCGGGTAGTTTGACTGGGGCGGTCGCCTCCTAAAGAGTAACGGAGGCGCGCGATGGTAGGCTCAGGACGGTTGGAAACCGTCTGTTAGAGTGCAATGGCATAAGCCTGCCTGACTGCGAGACTGACGAGTCGAGCAGAGACGAAAGTCGGTCATAGTGATCCGGTGGTCCCTCGTGGAAGGGCCATCGCTCAACGGATAAAAGGTACGCCGGGGATAACAGGCTGATGATTCCCAAGAGCTCATATCGACGGAATCGTTTGGCACCTCGATGTCGGCTCATCACATCCTGGGGCTGGAGCAGGTCCCAAGGGTTTGGCTGTTCGCCAATTAAAGTGGTACGTGAGCTGGGTTCAGAACGTCGCGAGACAGTTTGGTCCCTATCTGCCGTGGGCGTCGATACTTGAAAGGAGTTGCCCCTAGTACGAGAGGACCGGGGTGAACGTGCCTCTGGTGTACCTGTCATCCTGCCAAGGGTGCCGCAGGGTAGCTATGCACGGACGGGATAACCGCTGAAAGCATCTAAGCGGGAAGCCTCCCTTGAGATTAGGTATCTTTGAACCGTGATAGACCATCACGTTGATAGGCCGGGTGTGGAAGTGCAGTAATGTATGGAGCTAACCGGTCCTAATAGTTCATATCGCGCTTGAGAGTCTGCACTATCAACGTCAGCCCTGCACTGCAGGAGCGCGTTGGTGGAGAAAGCTCCAGTCAGATACGCCCTTAACCACTCATACCCATGAGTGTGCATCGATTTGAAACCCGCATCCACTGGTCCCATTGCTTGGTGGCCATAGCGTCTGTGACCCACCCGATCCCATCTCGAACTCGGCCGTGAAACCAGACAGCGCCGATGGTACTAACGCTCAAGCGTTGGAAGAGTAGGTCGCCGCCAGGCATTGCGACCAGTGGGAGCGGGAATAACCCATTCACAAGTCAACAGGGCTGACCCGCAAGGGCGGCCCTTTTGGCGTCTTTGAAGCCTTCCGGCTTCACGGACGTATCGGTATCGCGGGATGGAGCAGCCCGGTAGCTCGTCAGGCTCATAACCTGAAGGTCGTTGGTTCAAATCCAACTCCCGCAACCACCGTCAAAAACCCACCACAGATCAACGTCATCCACGCCCGCAGCCTCGCTGCCGGGCGCAATCGGCGTTTGATCGGGCTAAAGGAGGACATGCGATGACCGATGGCTTTGCCACCCCCTTCCTCACCGACCGCTTCGACGATGCGCTCGCCTATGCCAGTCACCTCCACCGCGCGCAGCGGCGCAAGGGGAGCGAGATCCCCTATGTCTCGTACCTCCTCGCGGTCGCCGCGATCGCGCTCGAGAACAGGGCGGACGAGGATCAGGCGATTGCCGCGCTGCTCCACGATGCGGTCGAGGACCAGGGCGGCCTTGCGCAGCTGGAGGCGATCCGCGCCCGCTTCGGCGGAGGAGTGGCGGAGATCGTCGCCGACTGCACCGATGCGCACGAGGAGCCCAAGCCGGCATGGCGCCCGCGCAAGGAGGCCTACATCGCCAGCCTCACGCACAAGCCGGCACGCAGTCTCGCAGTGAGTTTGGCCGACAAGACCCACAACGCCAGCGCGATCAACGCCGATCTTCGGGCCATGGGTGAGGCCGTGTGGAGCCGCTTCACCGGCGGCAGGGAAGGGACGCTGTGGTACTACCGCGCGCTCGCGGAAGCCTTCCGCGCGCATGCGCCCGGCATCGCTGCCGAGCGCTTCGCCCGCGAGGTCGCGGAAATGGAGGAACTGGCGGCGCGCGCCTGAACGGGCGCTTATCCCGCCCGCACGGTGCGCAGGAACCCGCGCACCTGTTCGCCCAGATGCGCCGCCTGGGCCTCGAGCTCGTTGGCGCTCGAGAGCACCTGCGAGGCCGCCGCCCCGGTCGAGAGCGAGAGCTGGCGCACATCCTCGATATGGGCGCTGACCTTCTCGGTCCCGCGTGCGGCGAGGTCGATGCTCTGGGCGAGATCGCGGCCCGCCACCGATTGCTGGTCGACTGCCGTGGCGATCGAGACCGCAGTGGCTTCGAGGTCCTTCACCTGACCCGCGATCGCCCGCAGCGCCTTGACGCTCGCGCCGGTGGTGGACTGCATCGCGCGGATTTGTTCGGCGACCTTTTCGGTCGCGCGGCTGGTCTGCATCGCGAGCTCCTTGACCTCGCTGGCGACGACCGCGAAGCCGCGCCCGGCCTCGCCGCCGCGGGCGGCTTCGATCGAGGCGTTCAGCGCCAGCAGGTTGGTGCGCTGGGCAATAGTCTGGATAAGTTCGACGATCTGCCCAACCTCGTCGGCCGAGGCGGCCAGTGCCGAGATCGTCTCGTCGGCCTCGCCGGTGGCGACCGTCGCAAGGCGCGCCAGTTCGCTGGAGGAGGCCGCCTGACGGCTGATCTCGCTGATCGAGAGTGCGAATTCGTCGCTGGCCGCGGCGGCTGCGGTGGCGCCGGCATTGGCTTCCTCCATCGAGGCGGCGACCTCGCCGGTGCGACGGCTGGCTTCCTCGGCGCTCGTCGCCATGCGCGAAGCGGTGGTGTGGAGCTGGCTCGACGCTGCCGCCACGCCGCTCACCACATCGCCGACGGTGCGTTCGAACTGCCGCGCCACTTCATCGAGAAGGGCCGCCTTCTTCGCCTCGGCCTCGAGCCGTTCGCGCTCGCGCTCCTGCTGCAATTGCAATTCCTGCTCGGCGCGTTCGGCCTTTTCGCGGGCGCGATCCTCCATCCACTTGTTGGCGCGCTTGAACAGGTCGAGCGCGCGGACCATCTGGCCGATCTCGTCCTGGCGGTCGGCGCCCTCGATGGTGAAGTGGCGGTCGCCCGAGGCAAGCTGGTTCATGCCCTTGGCGATCTCGACGATCTTGTTCGAGAAATCGCGCGACAGATAGGTGAGACCCAGCAGCAGCACCGCCGCGCCCACCGCCGCCAGCGCGGCGAGAATCAGGATCATGTTGAAGAAATAGCCGATGCCACGCGCTTCCTGCGCCTCGCCCGCCGCGGCAAGGTCCGAGGCGAGCCGGGCGGTGGCGGCCATCACGGCGGTGCCTTGCCCGGCGACATCGTTTGCCGCCGCATTCGCATCCCCGCCGCCGCGCACGCTGTCGGCGGCGCGGTCGAAGGTGGTCTCGAAGCGGGCGAGTTCCGCGCGCACGGCGTTGACGCGCGGGGCGAGCTGGGGGGCTTCCTCGGCGATGCTTGCCTCGATCGAGGTGAGCTGGGTCAGCAGCGCGCTTTCGCTGGCCCGCTGTGCCTCTCGCGGACCGGTGCTGCGGTCGTAGACGACACGCACGGAATGATGGCGCAACTCGCTCGCGGCCATTTGCAACTGGCCGGCCGCGACCAGCGTTTCCTGCATCCGGGCCGAGGCGTTGTAGCGATCCCACAGGTGGGTGAGGCCTAGCCCCAGAACCAGCGTCATCAGCACGCCGACCCCGAGGAAGGTGCCGAACACGGCGTTGATCTTGCCGGAAAGCGAGAGGTTGCGGAACCAGGTCAGGCGTTCGAGCAGAGTGGTGCGCGGGGCTGCTTGCGGCACGTCTGCATCGCCGACGCCTGCATCCTCCAGCGCGAAGTCGCTCCTGAGGTCTCGCACGAAGTCGGGAACGGCCTGTTCCTCGCGGCGCTCCTGCAAGCTCATCATGTTCATTTTCCGCAATCCCCCGAAGGCTTGTTTCAAGCAATTGTGAAGGAAAATCCTTTCCAAAAGCTTGAGTTGCCGAGGATTGTGCGCGGTCAGCCGGTGCGCACCCGCGCGAGGAAATCCTGCACCTGAGTGCGCAGCGTGGCGGCCTGGGTTTCGAGGCTGGTTGCGCTCGCAAGCACCTGCGAAGCGGCCGATCCGGTCGACAGCGACAGCGCCCGCACGGTATCGACGTGGCCCGCGACCTTTTCGGTTCCGCGTGCCGCCAGATCGATGCTGCGGGCGAGATCGTGACCGGCGACCGACTGCTGGTCGACCGCGCTGGCGATCGAGACGGCGGTGGTTTCGAGCTGTTCAATCTGGCTGGCGATGGCGCGCAGGGCGCTGACGCTGGCGCCGGTGGTCGATTGCATCGCGCGGATCTGCTCGGCAACCTGTTCGGTTGCGCGGCTGGTCTGGTTGGCGAGTTCCTTGACCTCGCTGGCCACGACCGCAAAGCCGCGTCCCGCCTCGCCGCCGCGCGCCGCCTCGATCGAGGCGTTCAGGGCGAGCAGGTTGGTGCGCTGCGCGATGGTCTGGATCAGCTCGACGATTTGGCCGACCTCCTGCGCGGAGTGGGACAGGGCGCCGATGGTGCTGTCGGCTTGCCGCGCCGAGACGCTTGCCTCACGCGCCAGTGCGGCGGAGGAGGCGGCCTGACGACTGATCTCGCCGATCGACATGGCGAATTCGTCGCTGGCTGCGGCAGCCGCGGTGGCCCCGAGATTGGCTTCCTGCATCGCCGCTGCGGCCTCGCCGGTGCGCTGGCTCGCGTCCTCGGCGGTGGTCGCCATCAGGCTGGCGGTCGATTGCAGCTGGCTGGAGGCGGCAACCACGCCGGTGACGACTTCGCCCACGGTGCGTTCGAACTGGTCGGCGATGGCGTGGATCGCGCGGTCGCGTTCGAGCCGGGCCTCCTCGCGCTGCACCTGCAGGCGGGCCTGTTCGTCGAGCTCGGCCCTGGCGCGTTCGGCGCGTTCGCGGCTCAGCTTCTCGAGCCTGAGGCCGGCGCGGTGGAACACCTCGGTCGCGCGTGCCATCTCTCCGATTTCGTCGCGGCGCTCCTTGCCGCTGATCGCGACATCGCGCGTGCCGGCGGCGATGGCGGTCATCTGGCGCGCGATCGCGCCGAGGGTCGCGCCCACGGTGCGGTTGAAATAACGCTGTGCGAACAGCGTGATGAGCGTCAGGATCGTCGCGAGGCCGATCCACATGACCAGCAGACGCGAGATCAGCGATGCGCCGTCATCGGCCATCCGGTCGGCTTCCTGCCCGAGTGCGGTGGTCATGTCCCCCGCCGCCTCGATGACGGCGCTGCCGGTGGCCTCGATCTCGGAGGCCTGGCGCCGGCGGCGACTGTCGTCGGCGGTGTCGGGGTCGTAGGCGGCGACCTGGCGGCCGAGATCGTCGATTCCGTCGCGGATCAGCGAAAGGCGGTCCTGGGCGGCGATGCCGGTGGCGGCTGCACGGTCGGCAAGGGCGGCGGCGCTCGTCGCGGCGTGGTCGAGCGCCTCGCGGGCGGCACGGGCGCGCGCGGCATCGCCGTCCGCGATCAGCATTTCGGCGTGGCGCTGGCCCTCGCCCAGCTGCACCAGCAGGCGTTCGGCCGTGAGCGCTGCATTGTGGGTGGTGCGGATACGCTCGGCGCGCTGGCCGAGCTCGACATAGCCCGCAACCACGAACAGTCCCGCGAGCAGCGCGAAGGCGAGATTGCAGCTAAAGAACAGCGTAATCTTGCCACCGATCGACAGTCCGTCGAACCAGCGGCGCGCGCGGCCCAGCGGCGTCGTCGGCGCGGACGCCGCGCTGGCGACGGTTTCGGCCTCGCAGTCGATGGCGATGTCCTGAAGCGCGCTCATGCTGCCCGGTCGTCCTTGCTTTGAGGCCCTGCGACCTGGGCGTCGTTGCGGTTCTGCGCTTCTATCAGCCGGTCGATTTCCTCGGCCGGCAGCGCGCGGTAATAGAGCCAGCCCTGGATCTGGTCGCACCCGGCAAGGCGCACCAGTTCGGCCTGTTCCTCGGTCTCGACGCCTTCCGCGGTCACGCCCATGTCGAGCGCGCGGGCGAGCGCGATCGAGGAGAGCATCATCGCCCGGCTGCCGTCATCGACGCCGGCCAGTTCCACGAGGCTGCGGTCGAGCTTCAGTTTCTCGAAGCGGAAGCGCCGCAGGAAGCCGATCGAGGCATAGCCGGTGCCGAAATCGTCGAGCGCGATGCGCACGCCGAAGCTGCGGATCACGTCCAGCGTGCGCTCGGCCACCACGGGATCGAGCACGAGGCAGGTTTCGGTGACTTCCAGTTCGAGCCGGTGCGGCGGGAAGCCGGTTTCCTCCAGCACCTCGCCCAGCTTGATCGGGAATTCGGCATTGCGCAGCTGCGCGGCGGAGATGTTGACCGACAGCGTGATGTCGCCCCAGCGCAGCGCGTCGCACACCGCCTGGCGCAGCACCCACAGCCCGAGCGGATTGATGAGGCCTGAATCCTCGGCCACGGGGATGAAGATGTTGGGCCCGAGCGGATCGCGCCCGGTCCGGTCCCAGCGCAGCAGCGCCTCGACCGCAACGATGCGCTTGGTCTCGGCGCTTACCAGCGGCTGGTAGGCGAGGTGGAATTCGCCGGCGGTGATGCCGGTGCGGATCTCGTCCTCGATCTCGCGCACGCGCTCACGGCGGCGGTCGAAGCTTTCGTTGAACCAGGTGCAGCGCATCTTGCCGCCGCGCTTGGACATGTCCATCGCCACGTCCGCCCGGCGCAGCATTTCGGACGAGGGCACGCGCAGGTCGGCGGTCGAGCGGGTGAGGCCGATGCTCGCCCCCACCGCGATGTGGCGATGGCCGAGCGTGATCGGCGTGCCGAGCCGTTCCAGCAGCGCGCGGCAGATCCCCTCGAGGATGGTGCCCGAGACCTTGCCGGTCATCACTGCGGCGAATTCGTCGCCGCCGAGCCGGTAGCAGCGCGCCTCGGTGCCGCACACCTCGCGCAGGAGATCGGCGCAGCGTTCGATCAGCTGGTCGCCGACAGCGTGGCCGTAGTGGTCGTTCACCTGCTTGAAGCTGTCGAGATCGATCATCGCCAGCGCGACTTCCTCGTCCCCGCGCGAGAAGTGCTGGATGTCCTCGTGGAGCGCGTGGCGGTTGGGCAGGCGGGTGAGCGGATCGCCGTGGGCGCGTTCCTCGAGCCCGCGGATTGTGGCGATGCCGCTGCGGCCGAGGAAGAACAGCGTGGCGGCATAGATCAGGATCGCCGAGATCAGCAGCGCGCCCTGCGAACCCACCGCCCAGCGGTCCGAAAGCCCCACCGCCAGCGCGAGGCAGCCGGTCATCACGCTCGCCACCGCGATCGGGATGACCACCAGTCCGACCGAGGTCAGGTGCAGGGGTTGCTTCGCCGTGAACACAGAGCAGGATTCCCGTTGCGGCGCCCGCATTCTCGCGCCTTTGACGGATCATCCTAAAGAGGAGCGGCTAAGGAAGGGTAAACCATCGCGCCCGAAAGCGTCGCGCAGCGGCGGAAATCAGGCGATTTTCTGGAGCGTGGCGGCGACGGGCCTGGTGACCGGCTCGAAGAAGCTGGCCCGGCGCGAGGCGGGGACGAAGCGTTCGGTCTGGCCGACCACGGTCTCACCCGCGCCGAGCATCAGGAAGCCGTCGGGCATGACCGCGCCGGCCAGCCGGGCGAAGGCCTCGCTGCGGGTCGGGCGGTCGAAATAGAGCAGCACGTTGCGGCACAGCACGAGATCGAAGGGGATGCGTCCCGGGTGGTGGGGGGCGAGCAGGTTGGCCTGGGCGAAGCGGACCATGCGCCGCACCTCGTCGCGCACCTGCCAGCCGCGCGGTGTTTCCTCGAAGTGGCGCAGCATCTGGGTGACGCCGAGCCCGCGCTGCACCTCGAACTGGCTGTAGACCCCGCTGCGCGCCGCGGCGATCGCGCGGTGCGAGACATCGGTGCCGAGGATGTCGATCGTCCAGCCCTGCCAGCGTTCGGCCTGTTCGGCGAACAGCATGGCGAGCGAATAGACCTCCTGCCCGGTCGAGCAGCCCGCCGACCAGATCGACAGGCGGCGCGCGCTCTGGCGGCGCTTGGCGAGCTCGGGCAGGATCTCGCCCGGCAGCTGGTCGAAGGTCGGCTTGTCGCGGAAGAAATAGGTCTCGTTGTTGAGCAGCGCCTCGACAACCTCTTGCGCGAGATCGGTGCCCTCCGGGCCGGCAGGCGGGGCGGCGAGCAGGCACACCAGCTGGTCGACATTGGAGATGCCGTGCGCGCGGAAGATGCCGGCGAGCGCGGAATTGACGCGCCAGCGGCGGCTTTCGGTCAGGTGCTGACCGGTGCGCGCTTCGAGCAGATCGGCGATGATCTGGTGGGAGGCTTCGCTCGCTTCCATCGGGTCGCGCCGCCCTACCGCAGGGCCGCAGGGGCAGGGGCGGAGGCGGGAGCAGGGGTGAAGGCCTGCGCCATCACCGCATCGCCGAGCCGGTCGGGCGGGCCGATGAGGCTGGCGAGCCCCGCGCGCGCGACCGCGCCGGGCATCCCCCACACCGCGCTGGTATCGGCGTCCTGCGCGTAGATCATGCCGCCCGCATCGACGAGCGCCTGCGCGCCGAGCACCCCGTCGCGGCCCATGCCCGACAGGATCACGCCCACGGCGCGGCCCTCGCAGGCTGCGGCAAGGCTCGCCAGCATCGGATCGACCGAGGGCAGGCAGCCGCTCGCCGCCGGTTCGGTGCTGATACGGGTGACGAGACCCGATCCGGCAGCGGGCCCCTTGCGGCGCACCACGATATGGCCGTGACCGGGCGCGATGACGATGCGGCCCGGGGTGAGCGCGAGCCCATCGGTGGCGATGTCCGCCGGACGCCCGCAGGCCGCCTCGATCTGGCGCGCGAAGACCGGCATGAAGCTCGCCGGCAGGTGCTGGGTGATCAGCAGCGGCAGATCGAAATCGGCGCCGAGCTGGCGCAGCATCAGGCCAAGCGCGTGGATCCCCCCGGTCGAAGCGCCGATCGCGATCGCCTCCGGCCGCCAGGCGCGGCGCGCGAAGCCGGGGCGCGCGAAGCTGGGTGACGGACTGCGGGCAGGGACGGTCTCGGCCTCGGCAGCGCTTTCGGCGATGCGTGATCCGAGCGCGCGGATCTTGCCGAGCAGCGCCGCGCGGTAATCCTCGGTGAAGCCGCCCGGTCGCGGCTTCAGCAGCGTGTCCGCGGCCCCCATCTGGAGCGCGGCAAGCGTGTGCTCGGCCCCGTCCATCGTCAGCGACGAGACCACCAGCACCTGCGGCTTGCCCGGCGTGGCGAGAATCGCGGGCAGGGCATCGAGCCCGCCCATCCCCGGCATCTCGAGATCGAGCAGCACCACGTCGGCGGGCGTCTCCGAGAGCTGGGCGATGGCGCGTTCGGCGCTCGATGCGGTGCCCACGATCACCAGCGCGGGGTCGCTCTCGACCATGCGCTTGAAGATCGTGCGCACAGTCAGCGAATCGTCGACGATCATCACCCGGATCGCCGATGCGGCGCCGGCGTGGGCGAAGGGGCGTCTGGCGCTATCGGCGCGGGGGCTGCGCGGCAGGGAGGCGGGGCGGTTCACGCAAACCCGACAAGCTGCAACTTGATCTGCAGCGTCTCGTGATCGAAGGGCTTCATCACATATTCGTCCGCCCCGGCCTGGATCGCCTGGCGGATATGCGCGACATCGTTCTCGGTGGTGCAGAACACGACCTTGGGCTTGTCGCCGCCCGGGCGCTGGCGCAGGTGGACGAGGAATTCGATGCCCGTCATCACCGGCATGTTCCAGTCGAGCAGCACCACATCGGGCATCGCCGCATCGCAGGCATCGAGCGCGAGCTTGCCGTTCTCGGCCTCCTCCACGGCAAAGCCGAGCGTCTCGAGGATGTGCCGCGAAACCTTCCGGATGACCCGGGAATCATCGACGATGAGGCAAGTTTTCATGGGGCTGTCCTGCGATTGGTGCCGCAAGACTAAGGGCCATTTGGTAAGGATTGGATTAAGCCGCGCTCTCGATTTCGTGCCGTGCGGTCTCGGGTCCGGCGAGCAGTGCGGGAAGATCGACGAGCAGCGCGGGGCCGGCCATGGTCTCGATCATGCCTGTGGCGATGCGCGACCATTCGGGGCCGAATCCGCCCGGCACCTGCCCGGCCTCGCCCGCGGCGGTGGTGATGTCCTCGATCCCGTCGACCAGCAGCGCGTAGGAATGGCCCCCGTCGGCGACGACGATGGCGCGGTGGTCGGTCGGCCAGTCGCCCGCTCCCGCCACGCCGATCGCGCGGCGGCAGTCGATCACGGTCAGCGCCTGGCTGCGCAGTGCGGTGATCCCGGCGATCCACACCGGCGCGCGCGGGATCGGGGTGACGGCCGAAACCTCGATCACCGATTTCACGTCCAGCGCCGAGAGCGCGCAGCGGCGTCCGGCGATGCAGGCGATGACGAGCAGGTCTCCGGTCATGCGGCTTCTCCGGGGGCGGGGCGTGCGGCGGCGGCGAGGGCGGCGAGCAGGGCTTCGCGGTCGTAGCGGTAGATCGTCGCCGCGCCAGCGGGCGCATCGGGCTGGTCGCGCAGGCGGATCACGCGGGCGGGCAGGGGGCGGTCCAGTGCTTCGGCGACCTCGTAGACATCCTCGAACACGATCCCCACCGCGGCGGCACCGGCGTCCTCGGCTGCGACGATGTCATAGCCTGCGGCGGTCACCAGCGGGGCGAGGATGGTGCGCGCCCATTCGCCCTCGGGCAGGACGCAGGCGGGACGGACGGCGGCGACAGGCGGCTCGCCGTACCGGGCGAACAGGGCGTGGGCGTCGATCAGGGTGACAGGCGTGCCGCCGATCAGGGTCATGCCCTCGATCATCGGGTCCTCGGGCACCGGGGTCAGCGTCTCGGTCAGTTCCACCGCATCCTCGACCTCGCGCACCGCGTGGAGCAATTCGCAGGCCCCGTCAGACAGGCGCAGCAGGCGCACGCGCGGCTGGGCGAGGGGTTCTTCGGGCAGGCCGATCAGCGGCAGGATCATCCCGTCGATCACCACCCGCGCGCGGGCGGCGGAGCGGTCGATGGCGCTCGCCGGGGCGGTCTCGATGCGCTGCACCAGTTCGAGCCGCACCGCCGAACGGCGTCCGGCGAAATCGGTGAACAGCATCGCGCGGCTGTGCGTCTCGGCCCCGGCGGCGGCATCGCCGTCGTGAAGCTCGAGCACCCGGGTGCGGGTGTCGGAGACGAGGTGATGCTGCGCGGCGATGTTCGCCACGTCGAGCAGCAACACCGGCGTGCCGTCGTCGAGCAGGGTCGATCCGGCATAGAGCCCGGAGCGCATCACGGCAGGCGCGAGCGGCTTGACCACGATGTCGCCGTGATTGTGGATGCCCTCGACCGCCAGTGCGAAGAGATCGCCGCTGGCGAGGCGCAGCATCACGAGGGTCGGGTCCTTCGCCGCGACCTCGCAGGCCGGCAGGCCCAGCACTTCGCCCAGCATCAGACAGGGCACGCGGTTGCCGCGGAAGGTGACGAGCGCGGTCTCGCCCATGCGGGTGAAATCGAGCACCTTGGAGGAGGCCTGGACGATCTCCTCGACGTAGCTCTGCGGGATCGCGAAACGCTGGCCGCCCGCCTCGACGGTGAGCCCGGCGATGATGCTGAGAGTGAGCGGGATCTGGAGCGTGAAGGTGGTGCCCTGCCCGGGGGCGGAGGCGACCTTGATGCTGCCGCCGACCTTCTCGAGGTTCTGGCGCACGACGTCGAGCCCGACCCCCCGGCCCGAGACGTTGCTGACTGTCTCGGCGGTCGAGAAGCCCGGTTCGAAGATCAGGTTCAGGATCTTGTCGCGCGGCATGGCGGCGCGCTCGGCGGCGGTGAGCAGGCCCGTGGCGTTCGCCTTGGCGGCGATGCGTTCCTCGTCCAGCCCGCGCCCGTCATCGGCGATCACGATGGAGATGGTGTTGCCCGATTGGCGCGCGGCGATGGCGAGCAGGCCGATCTCGCGCTTGCCCCCGGCGAGGCGGGCGGACGGCGCCTCGATGCCGTGGTCGATCGCGTTGCGGATGATGTGGGTGAGCGGATCGCGGATCGTCTCGATCATCTCGCGGTCGAGTTCCACGTCCCCGCCGTCGAGATCGACCATCACCTGCTTGCCGAGTTCGGCGCTGAGATCGCGCACGAGGCGGGGGAGGGCGGAGAACAGGGTCTCGATCCGCTGCATCCGCATCCGCGTGATCGCGTCGCGCACGTCGGACAGGATCGTGGTGAGGCGCTCGAACGGCCCGTCGATGGTCGGCTGGGTGCCGGCCTGCCGCAGGCGGTGGGCGAGATCGTTGCGGGCCAGCACCATGTCGGAAACGCCGCTCATCACCCGGTCGAGCAGTTCGACCGGCAGGCGGATGGTGCGCTGGGCGGCGGCGGTATCGCTGCGGCGGGCGGGGCCGGCCTGCTCCTCGCCGGAGGCCAGCAGGCTCGCCGCAGGGGCGTGCAGGGCGGCACCGGAGTCCGCTTCGGCACCCTCCGGTCCTCCGGTTTCGCAGGTGTCGGGGGACGCATCGAGGCCCGCGATCAGAGCCTCGTCGCCACCCTCGGGAAAGGTCTCGCCCGCCTCGATGGCGTCGATCATCTGCACGATCCGGTCGATAATCGCGAGCACGGCGGACACTAGCGCGCGGTCCGGCTCGCGGCGCCCGGCGCGGCAATCGGCGAGCGCATCCTCGGCGGCATGGCTGAGGCCGGCAAGGCGCGGAAAATCGAAGAAGCCGCAGTTGCCCTTCACCGTGTGAACGAAGCGGAAGATCGCATCGAGGCGCGCGCGGTCGGCCGGATCGGCCTCCCAGGCGACGAGTTCGCCGCTGGAGGCTTCCAGCATCTCGCGGGTCTCGGCGATGAAATCCGCCAGCAGATCGTCCATGCGTGAAGGCGCCCTCTTGTCGCGTGTACGAGGGCTATGCGGCAGGGTTGGTTAACAATGGCCTAGCGCGCGGGCGTCCAGGCGGGATCCTGTCGCAGGAAGATGTGGCGCACCAGCAGGATTGCCGAGACGCCGCCGAACAGGTTGGCGGCGAGTTCGGCGGTGAAGATCGCCGCCGAGCCCATATCCGGCTGGAGCATCAGCGCCACCGGCAGCATCACGAGAAACACCCGCGCGACCGACTGGACGAGGGCGAACGCCGCCTTGTCGACCGCGTTCATGATCCCGTTGCCGACGATTAGCAGGCCGAACCCGGCATAGCCCCAGGCGGCGATCTTGAGGTAGAGATCGAACTCGGCGACGACGGCGGGATCATCGGTGAAGACCCGCGCCAGGCTCGCCCCTGCCGCCATCATGAGGATGGCGACCAGCAGCCCCCACACCACGCAGAAGCCGGCCGCATAGAGCGTCGCCTCGCGCGCCCGGTCGAATCGGCGCGCGCCCCAGTTCTGCCCCACGATCGCCCCGATAGCGCCCGACAGGCCGAGCAGCGGGACGATGACGAAGCTCTGCAAGCGTCCCGCCGCGCCGAACCCCGCGACTGCCGCCTCGCCTTCCAGCGCGACCAGCGCGGTCAGGACCGAGAGGCCGAGCGGGTTGATCGCATTGGAGAAGGAGGCGGGCAGGCCGACGCGGATGATGGCCCGGGCCTGTTCGGCAAGGTCGCAGTCGCGCAGCAGCCCTAGGTTGAGCGGCAGCGGCGTGCCGCGCAGCAGCCACATGGCCGCACAGACCCCCACCCCCCAGCCGATCACCGTGGCATAGGCCGATCCGGCAATGCCGAAGCCCGGAAAGCCGAAGGCGCCGGTGATCAGGATCGGGTTGAGCACCCAGTTGGCCGCGGCATAGGTGATGCTGACGGTGCTGGTGCGCTTCGCCTCGCCCTGCCCGCGCAGCACGCCGTTGAAGCCCATGATTGCAAGGCTGAGCGGGAAGCCCATGGCATAGGGCGCCATGTAGACCCGGATCAGCGGCATGAGGTGTGCGGGCGCGTTCATCGCCGAGAAGATCGGGTCGATGAGCAGCCACAGTGCAAGACCCATCACCAGTCCGCAGGCGAGCGCGAAGACGATCCCGAAATTGGCGCGCTTGGCGGCCCGGTCCATGTCCCCTTCGCCCAGCGCCCTGGCGACCACCGAATTGATCCCCACCATCACCCCGACGCCGAGCGAGGTGCTGGCCACGGCGACGGGGAAGATGAAGCTGATCGCCGCCAGCGGCGCGCTGCCGAGCTGGCCGATGAAATAGGCATCGACGATCCCGATCGACATGATCGCCGCCACCCCGATCACCGCGGGCAGGGTCTGGCTGACGAGGTGTCCGGGGATCGAGCCGCTGACGAGGCGAGCGGATGAAGGGGCGGGCGCGGTCATTCCCGGCAAGGCCTAGCCGCGCGCCTCGCGGCTTGCAAAGCATTCCCCGCCCGTGCGATAGCCGCGCAGCAAGGCAGACGGAGAGGAACGGCCATGGCAACCCAGCTCAAACCCACCATCGAATGCAGCCCCGAGGAATGGCAGGCGCGGCTGGATCTGGCGGCCTGCTATCGCATCTTCGACCATCTCGGCTGGTCGGAATCGATCTACAACCACATCTCGCTCAAGGTGCCGGGGGAGAAGGACACCTTCCTCATCAACCCCTTCGGCCTGCTCTATTCCGAGGTGACGGCGTCGAACCTCGTCAAGATCGATGTCGAGGGCAATAACGTGGGCGGCTCGCCCTACATGGTGAACAAGGCGGGCTTCACCCAGCACGCCTATTTCCACAAGCATCTGGGCGGCCGCGCCGACGCAATCTGCCATGTCCACACCACCGCGACCATGGCGGTGTGCAGCCACAAGGACGGGCTGCTGCCGACCAATTTCTACGCCTGCAACTTCCAGGGCCAGATCGGCTATCACGACTTCGAGGGCGTCACCGTGCGCCCCGAGGAAGGCGAGCGGCTGGTGCAGAACCTCGGCAACCACACGATCCTGATGCTGCGCAATCACGGACCCGTGGTGATGGACCGCACGATCCAGGGCATGTTCGTCAAGATGTGGGCCTTGCAGCGCGCCTGCGAGATCCAGGTGGCGACGCTCTCCATGGGCAATCCCAACCTCGTGCCCCAGGCAGTGGTCGACGTCCACCAGCGCGACCTTTCCGTGATGAGCGGGCAGGGCGGCGCGGGGCTGTTCGACTTCGAGGCGTGGAAGCGCAAGATCGACCGGATCGACGACAGCTGGCGCCAGTAAGCGCCGCCCAGGACCTGCCATGTCGCGCATGACCGTCAACGAGCGGCCGGTCGAGTTCGACCTCGATCCGCGCATGCCGCTGCTTTACGCGCTGCGCGAGGCGATGAACCTCACCGGCACCAAGGCCTGCGGGGGCGGGGCGGAATGCTCGGGCGCGTGCATGGTGCTGGTCGACGGCGTGGCGCTCCGGTCCTGCGCGATCACGCTGGCCGAGGCGGAGGGGCGTTTGATCACGACCATCGAGGGGTTGTCGCGCGATCGTTCGCATCCCGTGCAGCAGGCGTTGGTGGCGCAAGGGGCGATCCAGTGCGGCTATTGCACCCCCGGGATCGTGATGTCCGCCGCCGCGCTGCTCCAGCGCAACCCCGCGCCGACCCGCGAGGACATCGCTGCCGCTATCCCGAATATCTGCCGCTGCGGGGTCTATCCGCGGCTGGTCAAGGCGGTCGAGCAGGCCGGGCGCGTGGCCCAGCGGCAGGAGCGCATCAGCGCCGCCCCTGCGCCGGGCATCACTCCCGAGGACGCCGCCAAGGCGGTGCCGGCCCTGCGCGTGGGCGAGCCGGAGTAGCCTGTTCGGGCCACCTGCGGTGGCACGGACCACCCGCCCCGCCTCCCCACCCGGCCACCATAGCCTGATGGTATCATTGGTGGCCGGGTGGGGAGGCGGGGCGGGTGGTCTGAACTCAATAACGCAGCGTCAGGCCGACCTGGATGGTGAAGGGCTGCCCCGGCAGGATGCCGCGCGCCCGGTCGGTCACGTAAAGCCGGTCGAAGAGGTTGCGGGCTGTGGTGAACACCTCCCACTTGCCGCCCGGCGGGCCGTAGGAGGCGGCAAGGTTCACCTGCGTCCAGCCCTCGATCAGCCCGCGCTGGCCATCGGGGGTGACGGGGATGAGGTTCACATCGTCGGCGAAGATCGAGGACTGGCTGACCAACTCGACCTGCCCCGTGAAGCCCTTGTGCTCGACCCCTAGCGCGCCCGAGACGAGCCATTCGGGCGAATAGGGCAGGCGGTTGCCCTCGACATTGCGGGCGACGCCGCAGGGCACCGCGCCCGCGCCGGTTGCCACCAGCGTTCCGGTGGTCGCCCCGTCGAAGCAGGGAGCGGTGGCGATGCGGGTGCTGTTGTATTCGGCATCGGCGACCCAGGTCAGCGCGAGGCGCGCGAAGACATCGGTCTCGCCCCCGGTCCAGCCCGCCGCGCGCGAGGAGGCGTTGAGCGCGAACTCGCCGCCGCGGTGCAGCGTCTCGCCCGCCGAGGTGAGCGTCGCGCCAACCCCGCCGGCGACCGACTGGGCGACGATCTGGTTCTGGAAATCCATCACGAAGGCGGTGGCGTCGAAGCCGATGCCCGGCACGATGTCGCCGCGCAGCCCGATCTCGTAGTTCCAGCTCAGTTCGGCATCGAGATCGACCGAGCCCCCGGCTGCGGTGATGATGTCCTCCACCCGCGGCGGAGCGAAGCCGCGGTGCACGCCGCCATAGAGCGTGAGGTAGTCGCGGATCGCCCAGGTCGCGCCGATGCCGGGGAGCACCTTGTCGAGGCTGCTGGTGCCGCTGGTCGCGGCGGTCACCGCACCCGAGGGGCGGCCGCCGACGAGGATGTCGATCGGCAGGTTGCGGCGCGCGAAATCGATGAACTCGGCGCGCACGCCGGGGGTGAGCGCGAAGGCGCCGAATTCGAGGCGCGACTGGATAAAGGCCGCAAAGGCGGTCGCATCGCGCTCGTTGTTCTCGCGCACGCCCGCGTTGACGCTCGTGCCGGGGCGGCGGGCGGTGGGGGTGTCGCCGTTCCACTGGCGGCGGCGCTGGCGTTCCTCGTGATAGCGCACCCCGATCTCGGTCTCGCCGCCGATGCCGAATAGCGCGTGATCGATCGCGAGGCGGGATTCGATCCCGTAGGTGTCGTAATCGCGCAGGCGCCCCTCATTGCCGCAGGCGGTGAGGAGGTTGGCCATGCCGCCGCAGGCCGGATCGCTCGAATCGTTGGGCCGCTGGCCCGAGTTCGAGGACTGCCGCCACCAGTCGCGGGTGAAGTAGTGGTAATAGGCCGAGGTGCGCAGGGTCAGATTGTCGGACAGGTTCCAGCGATGGGCGATGGTGGCGTTCAGGCGCTCGGTCTGGAAGTCGTCGTTGACGAAGGGATTGCCGCGCGGATCGGCGGCGAATTCGTCGCGGCGCAGGCCCGAATATCCCACCCGGCTGTCCTCGCGGAAGCGCGAGAGCTTGATCGTGAGGCCGTGGTCGGGGCCGAATTCCCAGCCTCCCTTCACGAAGATGTCGGTGAAGCGCAGCGCCTGGTTGTCGCGGAAGCCGTCGGTCTGGTTGTGGTTGACATGAACCAGCACGCCGCCGCCGGCGAGCCTGCCGCCGACCATGCCGTCGAGCATCAGCATGTCGCGGTTGCCGCCCGCGACGGTGCCGTTGGCGATGAATTCGTCGGGCACTTCGGGAGTGATGTAGTTGACCACGCCGCCGATGGTCTGCGGACCGAAGCGGATTTGGCCGGCGCCTTTCAACACCTCGAGCCGGGTGAAGCGCTGGATCGGCGGGTGGTAGTAGCTGGCGTTGTCGCCATAGGGGGCATAGCCGAGCGGGATCCCGTCCTCGAGCAGCAGCACCTTGGTCGAGCGCACCGGGTTGAGGCCGCGGATGCCGATATTGGGGCGCATCCCCGCGCCTTCCTCCTCGCGGACGAATACGCCCGGAACAAGGCGCAGGGCATCGTTGACGTTGAGCGGGCGGGTGCGTTCGAGATCGGTTTCGGTGACGATGGCGGATGAGCCGGGGATGGTGTCGGCGTCCTCCATGCTGCCGACGACGACGATCTCGGTCGCGGGCTGCGCGGCGGTGGTGGTGATCGCTCCGCTGCTGCTGCCCTGCTGCAAGTCGCCGTTCTCTGCGAAAGCGGGGAAGGCGATGCTGGCGCAGCCCGCCAGAAGGGCGGTGCGGGCGAAGGGGAGAATCATGGGTTGAAGGCCTCTCGGTGTGTCTTGCGAACGCCAGCTATTGAAAACCATTCGCATCTGCAAGCGCCGCGAGGGCTTGAAATTGATAATCATCAATCTGTGGCAATCCCGCCACGAGGATTCTATCGTCCGGACAAGACAAGGGAGCATCGAATGAAGGCGACGATCTGGCACAACCCGGCCTGCGGCACATCGCGCAAGACACTGGCGATCCTCGAGAACCTCAGCCGTGTGGAGGTGACCGTGGTCGAATACCTCAAGACCCCGCCGAGCGCCGAGAAGCTCGCCCAGCTCTACCGTAATGCCGGGATCACCCCGCAGGCAGGCCTGCGCATGCGCGGCACCGATGCGGCCGAACGTGGCCTGCCCGATGCAGACGACGCCACGGTGCTCGCCGCGATGGTCGCCGATCCGATCCTGATCGAGCGCCCGCTGGTGGAAACCGACAACGGCGTTCGCCTGTGCCGACCGCAGGACGTGGTGCTGGAAATTCTCTAACTTCCGTTCGGGTCGAGCGCAGCCAAGACAGCTGTGACTTGCCTCTCGACTTCGCTCGAGGCGAACGCGTGAGGATCAGGCCCGCTCCTTCGTCAGATCCCGGTCGGCCTGCAACTTGAACCACCCGTGCACCAGCACGGTCAGGCACAGCGCCACGATCAGCCCGAATCCCAGCCAGTCGGAATGGCCGTAAAGCCACACGCCGAGCGCGGGGGCGTAGATGTAGCTCGCCCCTGCCAGCGAGGCGACGATGCCCGATGCCTGCCCCTGTTCGGCACGGGTGACGGCCAGCGAGGTTCCCGCGGTGGTGCCGGGGCGGAACAGGCCGAAGCCGAGCGAGGCAATGGCATAGCCCAGCGCGATGAGGTGCAGATCGCCGGCCACCGCCAGCAGCACCGTTCCGAATGCGGCTGCGGCGATGCCCCAAAGCGTCGCCGCGCGCGGGCCGAGATCGAAGCGCGGGATCAGCCCCCACTGCGCAAGCAGAGTGGCGATTGCGCCGCTCATCAGCACCAGGCCCACCGGCCCCGCGCCCTCGGCGGGCGTGTCGCGCAGGCCGAGGCGGTCGAGCACGAGGAAGCCCGCGATCCCGAGCACCATCGCCTGCGCATGGCCCCCGATCAGCCCGGCAAAGACCCAGGGCCGCAGGCGCGGATCGCGCCAGGTCAGGCGGGGCGGCTCCCCCGTCTCGTCCGCGTCCGGCGTGTCGCCGGGGTCGACCGGCGCGCCCGAGCCGCTCGAGGAATAGGCGACGGCGGCCCCGCGCGCGGCATATTGCGGCTCGTCGTCGGGCAGGCGCCAGCGCAGCAGCACCAGGGCGACCACCCCTATCGCGGCGAAGCACAGGAACGGGCCGGTCAGGCCGATGCCGAGGAACGGCAGCACCATCAGCGGTGCCAGCGCCGGGCCGATCACCGTGCCGAGCCCGAAGCTCGAGGCGATCAAAGAGAGCGCCTGCGTGCGTTCCGCCCGGGGCGTGCGCGAGGCGACGTAGGCCTGCACCGCCGGCGGCGCGGCGCTGCCGAAACCGCCATAGAGGCTGCGCGCGGCGGCGAAGGCGATGAGGGTCCACAGGGCCGACATCCAGCCCGCCAGCCCCGCCCACAATGCCGCGCCGCACAGCACGAAGGAGGTGATGAAGCCCGCAAGCCCCAGCGCCATCATCGCCTTGCGCCCGCGCTTGTCCGAGCGGCGCGCCCAGAACGGGGCGCATACAACCCACAGCAGCGCCGACCATGAATAGGCGAGGCTGATCCACACGTCCTCGACCGCCAGCGCCGTGCCGATCGACGGCATCACCGATTGCATCGCGGTGTTGCCCGCGGCGGTGACCAGCATCACCATGAACAGCAGCGCCATGCGCGCGGGCGGGATCGCGCCCGTCCGGCGGGCGGCGGGGGCTCCGGCGGAGGTCGGGGCCTCTCGGGTCGGCTCGGGGTCGGTCTCGGCCATCGCGGCAGGGGTGCCCTTACTCGAAGAGGTCCGGTTCCTCGTCCGGGATGATCTGGGAGAGCTGGCGATAAATCGCCGCGGTGAGCGCGTAGGAGACGGTGTAGAACACCGTCAGCAGCAGCGCGAAGAAGGCGGTGTTGCCGATCATCGCGACCCTTTCACCGAGCGCCGAGAAGACCAGGCCCACGACCAGCAGCAGGATCAACGCGATCACCGTCCCCAGCAGCACCAGCGAGACGAAGAACAGGAACAGGCGGAACGAATTGCCCTTGGTGAGCTGCCATGATTCGCGCATCGCGGTGACGGGATTGCGCTTGCCCCCGATCACGATCACTGCGCTCACCAGCGCGAACTTGACCGTCAGGTAGAGCGTCACCGGCAGGATGATCAGGCTCGCCGCCGCCTCGGCCATGTCGGGCAGCAGGCTGGCGAGGAAGGAGGGGAGCTGGGTGAGAAGGCCCACGAGCAGCTGCCCGCCCAGCACCGGCAGGATCAGCCGCGGCACCGCGCCCAGTGCCTCGCGCACCGTCGGGCGGGACGGGTCTCCGAGCAAGGCGAGGATCGCGATCCCGCCGCACAACTGCCCGATCAGCGCCAGCAGCAGCGCCCACCAGTTCGCGAGCATGAAGGCATTGATCTGCGCCGCCACGCGCTCGGGATCGGGCTCGCTCCCGCCGCCGAAATCCAAGCCGCTGGTCAGCAGGGCGTAAATCACCACAAACAGCGGCAGGAACAGGAAGATCCCCGCCAGCACGCTCACGAGGTCGCGATTGGCGCCGATCATCCCGGTCGCCTGTGTCCAGGCCTTGCCCATGTCGAGCTTGCGGTGTGCCATCTGGTGCCCTTTTCGATCCCGTCGAGCCACGAAGCCGGCGCGGCTGCCGCGCAATCGCCTCTTGATCTCGCCGCTCAATGCCCCCACCGGTGCGCCATGGCAAGCACTGCTCCGGCCCGCGAGGCCGCATTCCCGATCGAATGGGTGCGCGAGAGCGCGCCGGTGCCCTATGCCTGGGCGCTGGAGGCCATGGAGGCGAGGAACGTTGCCGTCCACGAAGGGCGCGCCGCCGAGCTCGTCTGGCTGCTCGAGCATCCGCCCGTCTACACCGCCGGCACCAGCGCGGACCCTGCCGAGCTGGTCGATCCGCGTTTCGAGGTGGTCGAGGCCGGGCGCGGCGGGCGTTACACCTATCACGGCCCCGGCCAGCGGGTCGGCTATCTGGTGCTCGATCTGGCAAAGCGCGGGAAGGACGTGCGCTGCTTCGTCCACGCGATCGAGGGCTGGGTGATCGCCACGCTCGCGCGGTTCGGGGTCGAAAGCTGGCGCGCCGAGGGCCGCGTCGGCATCTGGACCCGCGACATCGACGGCTCGGAAGCCAAGATCGGCGCGATCGGCGTGCGGGTGCGGCGCTGGGTGACGATGCACGGCTTCTCGGTCAACCTCGATCCTGACCTCGCGCACTTCGGCGGGATCGTGCCCTGCGGCATCGCCGAATACGGCGTCACCAGCCTCGCACGGCTGGGGGTGCGGGTCTCGGCCGAGGAATGGGATGCAGCGCTGATCGCGTGCCATGACGATTTTCTTGACGCACTCGATGCGGCCGCGAAGAGGGGGTGCCGATGAAGCGCACATTTCTCCTCGCCCTGCCGCTGGCGCTTGCCGCCTGCGAGCAGCAGGCTGCCGACTCCCCTGCCGAACAGGGCGGCGCGGCCTCGGGCGAGGTGCTGCCCGGTTCGATCAGCGACGCGATGATCCCGCTCGAACAGCTCGATTCGCAAGCCCCCCTCGCGCCGCGCCAGGCGGTGCCGGTCGGCAGCATCGACGCAGAGCAGCCCGAGGTCACGCCCGCACCGGGGATCGAGGGCGGGCCGGAAAGCGAGGGGGCCGGAGCAGCCCCTGCCGCCTCGGCCCCCGAACCTTTCGAATAGACCGCGCCGATTACTCGGCCGCCTGGGCCTGTTCTTCCTCGAGCGTCGGGTAGTCGATGTAGCCCTGCGGGATCGGGAAGTACCAGCTCTTGGGCACGTCCTTGTTGGGGTTCCAGTGCGCGCCGACGGCGATACGCTTTTCGAGATCGGGGTTGGAGATATAGGGCCGCCCGAAGCTCACCGCGTCGCACTTGCCGCTGGTCACATCGGCCTCGGCCTGCTCGGCGGTGTAGTCGCTGTTGAGGATCAGCTTGCCGGTGTAGATCTGGCGGATCAGCGGGCTCTGCTTGGGCACGTCGGTCTGGCCGAAGGTGCCCTCCGGCCCCGGCTCGCGCAGTTCGACGAAGGCGAGGCCCAGCTCCTCGCACACCTTGGCGGCCGCGCCGAAGGTCGCGGGCGGGTTGCTGTCGTCCGTTCCCTGCGAATCCCCGTTGGGCGAAAGGCGGATGCCGACGCGGTCCGCACCCCACACGTCGATCAGCGCTTCCAGGACTTCGCGCATGAAGCGGGTGCGGTTCTCGGGCGAGCCGCCGTATTCGTCGGTGCGCAGGTTGGTCTTGTCGCGCAGGAACTGGTCGACAAGGTAGCCATTGGCGCCGTGGAGCTGCACCCCGTCGAAGCCCGCCTTCTTGGCGTTCTCGGCGGCGCGGCGGTAGTCGGCAATGGTACGCTTGATGTCCTCGAGCGTCATTTCGCGTGCCTGCGCATAGGGCTGCTTGCCTTGCGGCGTGTGCGCTTCGCCCGGCGCGGTGGTGGCGCTCGCCGAGAAGGGCGGCTGGCCGTCGAGGAACACGGGGTGGACGATGCGGCCCATGTGCCACAGCTGCATGACGATGAGGCCGCCTTCCTCGTGCACCGCCTTCGTGGTGGCCTTCCAGGCCTCGGTCTGCTCGTCCGACCAGATGCCGGGCGCCGACGGCCACCCGAGGCCCTCGCGGCTGATGCCGGTCGCTTCGGTCAGGATCATCCCGGCGCCTGCGCGCTGGCGGTAATAGGTCGCCATCAGCTCATTGGGCACGAACATCGGCTCGGCCGCGCGCCCGCGGGTGAGGGGGGCCATGTGGATGCGGTTCTTCGCGTGAAGCGCGCCCATCTGGAGCGGCTGGAACAGGGCGTCATGCATATGTGGGAAACCTCCTGTTGGTCTGTCTTTGGGTTAGGCACTTGGGACGCGCGCGGCTAGGGCGCAAGCATGGAAAATGAGGGGGCCTCCCAAGCAGAACTTGTCGGCGAACCTGCCAAGGAACCTCCACGCCCGGCGCAGTGGCTGCTGCTGCTTGCGCTGTTCGGCGGCAACGTGGCGCTCGCGATCGGGCCGTGGTTCGTGCGGATCGCCGACACCGGCCCGGTCGCGGCAGGATTCTGGCGACTGTTTCTCGCGCTGCCGTTCCTAGTGCTGCTCGCCCGGGCGAACCGCCAGCCGCTGACGGGGATGCCGGTCAAGACGCTCGCGCTGGTGGCGTTGGGCGCGGTGACCTTCGCGCTGGATCTGGCGAGCTGGCACATCGGGATCGAGATGACCCGGCTCGGCAACGCGACGCTGTTCGGCAATGCCGGTTCGATCGTCCTGCTGTTCTGGGGCTTTCTCGTCGCGCGCACCCTGCCCGGACGGCTCGAGTGGCTGGCGATCCTCTTCGCGCTCGCAGGCGCGGCGATCCTGATGGGACGGAGCCTCGAGATTTCGGGCGAGACCCTGATCGGCGACCTGTTCTCGGTCGCGGCGGGGCTGCTCTACGCGGTCTATCTGCTGACGCTCCAGAACGCGCGCGGCGCCTTCGGGTCGTGGAGCCTGCTGGTATGGGTGAGCATCTTCGGCGGCCCGGTGCTGCTGGGGATCGCGCTCGCACTCGGCGAGCCGGTTTGGCCGCAGGCGTGGGGACCGATCATCGGCCTGTTCATCCTCAGCCAGCTGGTCGGGCAGGGGCTGATGGTCTTCGCCCTGCGCTATTTCCCGCCACTGGTGGTGGGTCTTGCCCTGCTGACCCAGCCTGCGGTCGCCTCGATCTACGGCTGGCTCGCTTTCGGCGAGGTGCTTTCGGGGATGGATATCGTCGGGATGATCTTGGTGGGCGCGGCGCTGGCGGTGTCGCGGGCCCGGGCCACCTAGGGCGCGAAGGAGCGCTCGAAGGCGGCCAGCCGTTCCTCGACCACCGCCAGGTCGGGGCCGGCGAGCGCGAGGCGCACCTGTTCGCCCAGCAACCGGCCCTGGTGCCGCAGCAATTCGAGGCGCTCGGGATCGGCGATCGGGCGGGCGGCGTTCTCGATCGCCTCCAGCATCACCTGCGCCGCGATCGGGCTGGCCGCCACTGCGCTGCGCAGTCCGCCGAAGCCGCGCTTGACGTAGTGATCGAAATCGTCGGCATGGGGCACTACCGGGCACTCCGCCGGATCGTCCTTGCACACCACCCGCCGCAGATCGCGCGCAGCCAGCTCCGCCGTCGCCGCGCCGAGCCAGTGCAGCGCGTTGATCGCGGTGAAGGGATCATTGATCCCCGGCGAAAGCGCGCGCAGCCCGATCTCAACCAGCTCGTCGATCAGGAATTCTAGGTCCTGCTGCGGCGTGCGCATCGGGCCGATGGTGAACGCATCGCGCAGCACCTCGCCGAGCTTGTCGGGCAAGGCCCCGTGGATTTCCAGCAGTGGCAGGCCCGGGTGGACGAAATCGCCGGTCCTGACGCTCAACGCCATGACGCAGCCGGCCTTGCGCGCGGCCCTAACCAGCCGGTCGAAATCGATCATCTGCACATAGCCGACCGACCTCGCCAGCACCGCAATGCCTCCGCGTGAGGCCTTGGGCCCCACGTCATCGCTGGCGTGCGGGAAAGTCTCGTCGATCTGGCGCAGCAGCCGCCGGCCGATCCCCTCGAGCACGATGTTGATGCGAATGGACGAGGGAATGTGGTTGAGGAAATAGACCAGCACCGCCACGCACAGCGCGGTAAGCAGGTAGGCGACCCCGAGCGAGACCTGCGGCACGAAGCCGGGCAGCGCCGCCTGGGCAGAGCCCGCGCCCGCGCCCGGATCGGCGAGGGCGCCGGCCAGCACCCGCGTCTCGTCCTCGCCGCGCACCGCGCGCAGCACCACCATCGCATAGACAAAGCTGCCGATCAGGGTCGCAAGGCTGACCTGGCTGCCGCGATCCTCCATGAAGTTGGTGAGCAGGCGCGGCCCGTAATTGCCGCTGGCATAGGCGACCGCGGCGACGGTGATCGAGAACACCGTGGCGGCGACCGTGATCATGCTGCCAGCCATCACCGAGAGCATGGTGAGCGCCCCCTGCGGCCGGGCGGGCAGGAACCACTCGGCCTCGCCGAGGCTTGCGGCCCTGCCGCTGCTGTCGATGGCGATCATGCCCACGGCCAGTACCGCGCCGAGGATCGCGAAAAGCGCCGGGTAGAACCAGTAATTGGCAGTGAGGCGGGTGAGGGTGAAGCGCAAGGTCGCGGTCATACGGGCACAACCACCCGAATGCCTGCAGGGTTACGCCGCGCGCCGTCTCGCCGGGACGAGACGGTGGCGGACCACGATCAATCCCCGCTGAAGCGAACCTTCCCCAAATCCCCCATCCCCACGGTCCCGCTCGCCATTTCGAGCATGCGGTCGAGGCTGCGCTTGGCCTTCAGGCGGATGCCTTCCTCGATCTCGATCTGCGGCGAGAGGTCACGCAGCGCGACGTAGAGCTTTTCCATCGTGTTGAGCGCCATGTAGGGGCAGATGTTGCACGAGCAGTTCCCGTCCGCACCCGGCGCGCCGATGAAGTTCTTCTCGGGCAGGGCCTTCTGCATCTGGTGGATGATGTGCGGCTCGGTGGCGACGATCAGGGTGTCGCCGGGAAAGGTCTTGGCAAAGCTGAGGATGCCGCTGGTCGAGCCGACATAGTCCGCGTGGTCGATGATCGTCGGCGGGCATTCCGGGTGCGCGGCAATCGGCGCGCCGGGAAATTGCTCCTTGAGCTTCAGAAGCTCGGTCTCCGAGAAGGCCTCGTGGACGATGCACACGCCGGGCCACAGCAGCATCTCGCGGTTGAACTTGCGCGCCAGATAGCCGCCGAGGTGCCGGTCGGGGCCGAAGATGATCTTCTGTTCGGGAGGGATCTGGGCGAGGATCGTCTCGGCGCTCGAACTCGTCACAATGATGTCCGAGAGCGCCTTCACCTCGGTCGAGCAGTTGATGTAGGTCAGCGCGATGTGATCGGGGTGCGCCTCGCGGAAGGCGCGGAACTTCTCGGGCGGGCAGCTGTCTTCAAGGCTGCACCCGGCGTCCATGTCGGGCAGGATCACGGTCTTCTGGGGCGAGAGGATCTTGGCGGTGTCGGCCATGAACTTGACCCCGCAGAAGGCGATCACGTCCGCATCGGTCGCCGCCGCCTTGCGCGAAAGCTCCAGCGAATCCCCCACGAAGTCGGCAATGTCCTGAATGTCGGGCGTCTGGTAGTAATGCGCGAGGATCACCGCATTGCGTTCCTTGCGCAGACGGTCGATCTCGGCGAGCAGGTCCGCGCCGGTGGGGACTTTGGTGACATAGCTCATGGGTTGACGATCCCGCTGTTGGCTGTTGCGCGGGGATATAGGCGCTGGGCCGCGATTTTCGAGCGAAAAGCGTGGGGGCCGCTAGAACTTGAAGCCCGGCGGAATATGCGCCTCCATCGGCCGTGCGGCGCCCGGCGATCCGCTCACCACCCATTCCGTCAAGGCGTAGCCGAGGGGCGAATAGGCGAGCAGCATCGAGGCGGCGAAGGCACCGACATTGATGCCCATCCCCCACCACCAGGCGGGATGCACGCGGCCTTCGCTGCGCCGGTCGGCGATCATGCCGATCACCGGGACAATGAAGGTCAGCAGGATCGTGGCGCTCCATGCGTAGGGCATGAACAGCGGCATCGGAAGGAGCCGCCCCAGCCCGGGGCCGGTCAGCACGCTCATCGCCACCAGCATCAGCCGACGGTGCCAGCCGGTGTGGCGCCGCACGCGCAGCGCCCACAGCGCGAGACCGCCGAAGGTGAGCAGGCCCGCGAAGTTGCTTACCAGGAACTCGTTCATGGCGAAGAAGAACGGCCCGCCCGTGGTGCGCGCCGAGACGACGATCATCATCGTGCCCGCCGCGACCATCAGCGGGATCCACAGGTAGGCGAGCTTGCCCAGCCTGATGTGCAGCGCGGTGTTGCCGGTGGCGATGGTCACGACCTGCGCGATTGCCAACCCCAGCCAGCCCATGAAGACTATGCCGTGGACATGGAACGGCATGGGCAGGGCGAAGCTCGAGCGCCCCATCGCGAGATTGACTGAGAACCCAGCGACGATGACCAGCGTCATCGCGAAGGTCATGATCACGAAGAAGCGCCTGTCCCGTGCGGGCGCGCGGCGCGGTGCTGCTGCTGTGGCCAAAGCCGTTCCCCCCTGAACGCGACCCGCACCGAGTGGAACACGGATCGCGCGGGGGTGCAAGCCGCTTCGCGTCAGGCCGGCTGCCAGATGTCCGCCCCGTCGCCCTCGGCGCGCCGCACCATGCCGCGCTTCTCGAGGTCGAGCAGATGCGCCGTCACGCTCATCTCGGCAGCGCCGACAAGGCGCGGGTCAAGCCCCTTGTACATCTCGGGGATGAAGCCGCTCACGGGCCGCGCAGCCTCGCCCAGCAGGCGCAGGATCTGCGCCTCGCGCTGGCGGCGGTGGCCGATCATGCCGCGCACCAGCTGGCGCGGCTTTTCGATCGCCGCGCCATGGGCCGAGTGGTAGCGCACGTCGTCGCGCCCCATCAGTTTTTCGAGGCTCGCCATGTAATCGCCCATGTCGCCGTCGGGCGGGATGACGACGCTGGTCGACCAGCCCATGACATGATCGCCGGTGAACAGAGCGCCCGATTCCTCCAGCGCGAAGCACAGGTGGTTCGAGGTGTGCCCCGGCGTGGCGACGGCGGTGAGCGTCCAGCCGGTGCCGCGCATCGCCTCGCCATCGAGCAGCACGCGGTCGGGATCATAGGTCGGGTCGAAGGCCTCGTCGGAGCGCGGGCCGTCCACCGTCAGCACCAGCGGCGCGCAGCCGACGATCGGCGCGCCGGTCTTCGCCGCGAGCGGGGCAGCGGCGGGTGAGTGGTCGCGGTGGGTGTGGGTGCACATGATCGCCAGCACCCTGCGGCCCGCGACGGCGGCGATGATCGCCTCGATGTGCGCGGGTTCGTCCGGACCGGGATCGATCACCGCACAGTCGGGCCCCTGCGCCTCGCCAACGACATAGGTCTGGGTGCCGGTGAAGGTGTAGGGCGAAGGGTTGGGCGCGAGCACGCGCCTGACGAGTGGCTCGACATCTTCGGCAAGGCCGGTGGGCCAGGGTTTCTCGGGGATCGTGACCATGGGGGCACACATGGCCCCGCCATCTTCTTTGGGCAACCCCCGCTCCGGATCAGGCGGATCGCAGGGAAGAGCGTCTCGACTTCCCGCGCCCCGTCCGGCTAGGACACCGCAAAACGGGAGAGCCTGTCCATGTCCGATTACATCCTCGTCCTCGATGAAGGCACCACCTCGACCCGCGCGATGCTGTTTGCCAGCGACGGGGTGCTGGTCGCCTCGGCGCAGGAGCCGCTCACCCAGCATTATCCGCAAGGCGGCTGGGTGGAGCACGATCCGCGCGAGATCTGGGACAAGACGCTCGCCTGCGCGCAGGCGATGGTGCCCAAGGCGGGCGGAGCGGCGATGATCGCCTGCATCGGCATCACCAACCAGCGCGAGACCGTGGTGGCGTGGGACCGGCAGACCGGCGAGCCGCTCGCCAACGCGATCGTCTGGCAGGACCGCCGCACCGAGCCCTTCTGCGCCGAATTGCGCGAGGCGGGGCACGAGGCGGAGGTGCAGGAGCGCACCGGGCTGCTGCTCGATCCCTATTTCTCGGGCACCAAGATGCGCTGGATGCTCGACAACGTGCCCGAGGTGAAGGCGGCGGCGGAGAAGGGCACGCTCGCCTTCGGGACGGTGGAAAGCTGGCTGGTCTACAAGCTGACGGGCGGCGCGGCCCACATCACCGATGCCTCCAACGCCAGCCGCACGCTGCTGATGGGGCTGGAGGACGCGCAGTTCGACGAAGGTCTTTGCGACCTCTTCGGCGTGCCGTTGGCGGCGCTTCCCGGGGTCGTCGACATGGCAGGACCGCTGGCGGTGACCGATCCCGACCTGTTCGGCCGCGCCATCCCGATCACCGGCCTTGCCGGCGATCAGCAGGCCGCGACCGTCGGCCAGGCCTGCCTCGCGCCCGGCCAGACCAAGGCGACCTACGGCACCGGCGCTTTCGTTCTGACCTGCCAGGGCGCCCGCATCCCACGCTCGAAGAACCGTCTGCTCGGCACCGTGCTGACCCAGATCGAAGGGCAGCGCACCTATGCCATCGAGGGATCGGTGTTCGTCGCCGGGAGTCTCGTCCAGTGGCTCAGGGACTCGCTCGGCATAGTCGATGTGGCGAGCCAGACCGAGGAGCTTGCGCGCTCGATCCCGGACAGCGGCGGGGTAGTGATCGTGCCCGCGCTCTCTGGCCTCGGCGCGCCGCACTGGCATGCTGAGGCGCGCGGGGTGATTGCCGGGCTCTCTTTCGCCAGCGGCAAGGCCGAGCTCGCCCGCGCGGCGCTGGAGGCGATGGCGCACCAGACCCACGACCTCGCCGCCGCCTATGCCGCCGACGGGGCGCCGTGGCAGACCCTCAGGATCGACGGCGGCATGGCGGCCAACGACTGGATGGCGCAGGATCTCGCCGACGTGCTCGGGGTGCCGGTGGAGCGGCCCGGTTTCATCGAGACCACCGCGCTCGGCGCAGCGATGCTCGCCGCGAGCGGGGCGGGGCTGTACCCCGATCTCGCCAGCGCGGCGCAGGCGATGCGTGGGCGGCTGAGCCGCTTCGAACCGGCGATGGCGGCAGAGGTGCGGGACGCGCGGCTGGCGGCGTGGCGCAAGGCGCTCGCCGCCGCCTGAGGCTCAGCCAAGCCTTCCCAGTTCGCGACCGATCCTGTCCTGGAAGGCGCGGGCGGGGGAGGTCATCTCGAAATGCTGGCGCCATGCCTCATCGAGCCGGGCGATGCGCTGGTGCAGCCTTTCGGTGTCGGCGATCAGTTCGCGGGTCTCGGGTTCGAGCAGCGCGAGCTGCGCCTCGTCCGATCCGCGATCCGGCGGCAGGGCGCCGTGGAGACGCACTTGGCTTTCGCTCAGTTCGCCCGAGAACAGGGCGCGCTGGTTCAGCAGCCAGGCCAGCACGTGCATCATGCGGGTGGTCGTCTTCAGCCCTTCGGTCGAGAGCGCGAGGCGCACGAAGGCGTCCTCCCCCGGGATGGGCTCGCGCACGCCGGCGGCGAACACCGCGCGCACCTCGTCAGCCAAAACCAGCGCCTCGGTGTAAAGCGCCTCGATGATCGGGCGCGAGAGATTGGTGGTGCGAGCCATGGCGCGGGACACTACGCCTCCCGGCCTGCGCCCGCCATATCGTCATGGTTACTTTCCAAGCAATTTTCGCACCCGTCCCTTGCGGATACAGAATTGATTATTCGGTAACCATGTTTGATCGCGCTGGACCGCGATGCAGACCGCCCGCCCAGCCTTCCCACCCGGCCACCAATAGTACCACTATGATATGGTGGCCGGGTGGGAAGGCTGGGCGGGCGGTCTGCGCCACCGAATGTGGCCGAAAAGAATCTACGCGATGATATCGGGCAGCAGCGTGTCCTCGATGATCGCGATCTGGTCCTTCAAACGCAGCTTGCGCTTCTTGAGGCGGGCGATCTGGAGCATGTCGGCCGAAGCCGAACCGCGCGCCGCCTCGGTCAGGGCGGCGATCGCGGCGTCGAGGTCGCGATGCTCGGTCTTGAGCAATTCGAGCTTTTTCCTGAGCTCCTGCTCGGTCATTCGCCCCTTGTCCTTCTCGTCCGGCGGCACGCTGCGTCACGCCCGCAAATGCACGCCCCCGCTACGCGTTCCTGCGCCGTGTTGGAAGATGGCTTTGCGCGCTGCCCCCCGTCCTCGCGAAAACGGCCCGTCGCAGCCGGGTGCGGATGCGCCGCTTAAGGAATGATCAGGGCTTTGCAAGCTAGCCTGACTGTGGTTCTTTCGAGCCTGCGGCCCGGCCGCACCGTCGGCCGAGTCGCCTGCCCGGGGGCATCCCCCCGCTTTGACAGGAGAACGCCTCATGGCATCGACCGCAGTGTCCTCGCACCTCAACGCCCTCCAGACCAAGCACGCCGGCCTCGAAGCCCGTCTGCGCGAAGAGATGGCCCGGCCCGTGCCCGACACCGCGACGATCCAGTCCCTGAAGAAGCAGAAGCTGCGATTGAAGGAAGAGATCGCCGGCGTCTGACGCAGACGGATTGTCGCCTGAACGGCTGGCGGCTGCGCATCACGGCTTTTGCATTTGCCGCGCCGGTCGCATAGACCTGCGCAGGTGATGACCGCAGCCGCTGCCGCCCGCCAGATCCTCACCCGCCTGACCGAGGTCATGGCCTCGCGAATGCACGCGCAGGCCAAGCTCGATCAGGTGGTCGAGATCATCGGCGAATGCCTCTCGAGCGAGGTATGCTCGATCTATCTCCTGCGAGAGGGGATGCTCGAGCTGTTCGCGACGCGCGGCCTCAACCAGAGCGCGGTACACGTCACCCGGATGGCGATCGGCGAGGGTCTGACCGGCGCGATCGCCCAGAAGGTCGAGACTCTCAACCTCGCCGAGGCCAAGGCCCACCCCGATTTCCAGTATCGCCCCGAAACCGGCGAGGAGAAGTTCCACTCCTTCGCAGGCGTGCCGATCGTCTACCGCGAGCGCGCCGTCGGGGTGCTGTGCGTCCAGCACGTCGAGCCGCGCCGCTACGAAGAAGTCGAGATCGAGGCGCTCCAGACCACCGCGATGGTGCTCTCCGAACTCATTGCCAATGCCGAACTGGTCGACGAGGAACAGGCGCTCGGCCTCACCGCCGAACAGACCGGCCCGCAGACCCTTACGGGCCTGACGCTGGTCAAGGGGCTGGGTGCGGGTGTCGCGGTCTATCACCAGCCCCGCGTGGAGATCACGCAGGTCATGGCCGAGGACATCGAGGCCGAGCGCCAGCGCGTTTACCGCGCCTTCGACAAAATGCGCGAGCAGATCGACGGGCTCGCCAGCCAGGCCGAATTCGGCGTCGGCGGCGAGCACGAGGAGGTGCTCGAGACCTACAAGATGTTCGCCTATGACGAGGGCTGGTCGCGGCGCATCAACGAGGCGATCGACTCCGGCCTCACCGCCGAAGCGGCAATCGAACGTGTGCAGCAGCACACCCGGATGCGGATGCGCGAAATCGACGATCCGCTGCTCGCCGACCGGATGCACGATCTGGAGGATCTGGCGAACCGCCTGATCCGCATCGTCGCCGGACAGGTCGGCACTGCAGCCTCGCAGGGGCTGCGCAAGGACACGATCCTGATCGCACGCAACCTCGGCCCGGCCGAACTGCTCGAATACGACAAGCGGCGGCTGAAGGGCGTGATCCTCGAGGAAGGCTCGGTTACGGCGCACGTGGTGATCGTGGCGCGGGCGATGAACGTGCCGGTGATCGGGCGCATCGCCAACGGCAAGGGCGCTGGCGTGCGCGGCACGATCCGCGAGGGCGACGAGATCCTGCTCGATGCGACTGCGGGCAATGCCATCGTCCGCCCGCTTCCTCAGGTCGCCGATGCCTTCCACGCGCGCTTTGCCAAGAGCCGCGAGAAGCAGGCGGCCTATGCCTCGCTCAGGGACGTCGAGCCCTTCACCCGCTGCGGTACGCGCATCCAGGTGATGATGAACGCCGGCCTGCGCGACGACATGAGCGCGCTCGGCCTGACCGGCGCTGACGGGGTGGGGCTGTTCCGCACCGAGTTCCAGTTCCTCGTTTCGGCCACCTTGCCCCAGCGCGAGCGCCAGACCCGGCTCTATCGCGATGTTCTGGACGCGGCCGGGGACAAGCCGGTAATCTTCCGCACGGTCGATATCGGCGGGGACAAGTCGGTGCCCTATCTCGCCTCCGAGATCGCCGCGCAGGACGAGAACCCCGCGATGGGCTGGCGCGCGCTGCGCCTCGCGCTCGAACGCGAGGGGTTGATGAAGATCCAGGCGCGCTCCTTGCTTGAGGCGGCGGCGGGCCGCTCGCTCTATGTCATGTTCCCGATGGTGTCCGAGCCGTGGGAGTTCGACGCCGCCAAACAGGTTTTCGACGAACAGCTCGCCTTCCTCCGCGCGCAGAAGAAGCTGCTGCCCGAACGGATCCACTTTGGCGCGATGCTTGAAGTGCCCGCGCTTGCCGAGGTGCTCGACCTGCTGCTGCCGCGCCTCTCCTTCCTGTCGATCGGGACCAACGATCTCACCCAGTTCCTGTTCGCCGCCGACCGCGCCAACCCGAAGCTTGCCGAACGCTACGACTGGCTGTCGCCGTCCATCCTGCGGTTCCTGCGGCGCGTAATGCAGACCAGCATCGGCAGCGGGGTCGATATCGGGGTGTGCGGCGAAATGGGCGGGCGGCGGCTCGAGGCGCTGGCGTTGCTCGGGATCGGCTATCGCCGCCTCTCGATCACGCCCGCGGCGGTCGGCCCGATCAAGGAGCTGGTGCGCAAGGTCGACTTGGCCGAACTGACTGCGGCGATGAACGGCTGGCTTGCGAGCCCCCAGGGCTCGCTACGCGCCGCGCTCTCCGAATGGGCCGATGCGCGCGAGATCGAATATGATTGAGCGGCGGCTTGCGGAGAGGCGTGCGCGGGATGCGGCGGCGTGCTATGGCAGCGCTTGACAGAATGCAGCCCAGCGGGTGAGTCCGCGTTCAAGCCAAATTCACCAAAACTCTCACAAGCGAAGCCTCGGCAAGAAGGCGCGGGACCCGGGTCACATGGACAGCGAAGAATTCAACGGCGCGGAGACGGCGCCTGCACCGGAGGCATCCGGTCCCGGCGCGACCCTGCGCGGGGCGCGGGAGGCGCAGCGGCTGGAGCTGGCGCACATCGCCGCCGAGACGCGCATTCCGCTGCGCCATCTCGAGGCGATCGAGGCCGGCGATTTCGAGAGCCTGCCGAGCCGCGCCTACGCGATCGGTTTCTCGCGCACCTATGCCAAGGCCGTCGGGCTCGATCCGGCGGTGATCACCGACGCGGTGCGCGCCGAACTGGCGGATGGCTCGATGCGGCGCACCGTGCCCTCGCCGGCGATGGAGCCAGGAGATCCGGCGCGTCTGCCCTCGGCGGGCCTCGCCTGGGCGATGGTGGGCGCGGTGCTGATCCTCGCGGTGGGGAGCTTCGCCTTCTACAACAGCTATTTCGGGGCGGGGAGCGAGCCGGGCTCGCTGCTGACGCCCGAACCGGCAGCGAGCGCGCCTGCCCCTGCCGCAAGCCCCGCGCCGACCGCCGCTGCGGTGCCGGGCGGTCCGGTGGTGCTGACCGCGCTCGAGGACAATATCTGGGTGCGCATCTACGAGGAAGGCGGCGAGCGTCTGGCCGAGCGCTATCTGAGGAAGGGCGAGACGCTCGAGGTGCCGCCAGCGGCGGTCGATCCGCGGATCAATACCGGGCGACCCGACGCGCTGGCGGTGACGATCGGCGGCCAGCCGGTCGCGCCGCTGTCTGACCGGCCGACGACGATCTCGGGCGTGCCGGTTTCGGCTGCGGCCCTGGCGGCGCGCGGCGCTGCCCCTGCCACTGCTGCGGCGACGCCCGTCGCAAGCGAGACGGTGCCCGCCGCGCGGACCTCGCGCCGACAGCTGTCCGCGCCTGCACCGGCGAGCGAGCGCGCGCCCGCCCCTGACGACGCCGCTGCTCCGGCCGAGGCCGCGCCGCCTCCGGCAGGCGATCCGGCGCCCTCGGCCCGGCGTTAACCCTTTTCCCGTTGATTAGGCGTCCTGCCGCTCTCGACTTGACCGGCGGCGTTCGGCAGGGTTCCGGCCTCGTTCATCCGGCCCGCGCCAGAGCGGCGCGATCATTGCCAAGGGAGCCTGACCAGCCATGACCCCCACCCCGCGACCCCGCGCCCCGAGGATCATCCCCCTGCGTCTCGCCGGTGCTGTCCTGTCCGCCGCGACCCTCGCCGCTACCGCGGTCCCGGCGCTTGCGCAGGACGGAGCCGAGGAGGCCCGGCTGCGCAAGATCGAGGCCGAGGTGCGCGCGCTTCAGCGCAAGGTCTTCCCCGGCGGCGACGGGCGCTTTTTCGAGCCGCAGATCGCGCCGGGCACGCAAAGCCCCGCGACCACGTCCGCACCCGCCACGACCGGCGCGCCGTCCACGACCGCAGTGACCGACATCCTCGTGCGGCTCGACGCGCTGGAGGCGCAGCTGCGCACGCTGACCGCGCGCTCGGAGGAACAGGCGAACGCGATGAGCCTGCTCGAACAGCGCGTGGCCGCGCTCGAGACTGCCGGAAATGCGCCGATCGCCGGTGCCGCGCCGACGATCCAGCCCGCCGCGACGCTCGCATCCGCCACCCCCGCGCCCGCCGCGCGCGCTCCGGCCACGCCGCCGCCCGCCGCCGCCACGACCGCTGCGCCCCCGCCTGCCGCCACGGTTTCCGCGCCGAGCGCCACGCGCCTCGCCGCCGTGCAGGCGATCGCCAAGCCCCAGACTGCCGATGCGGGCGACGACGAATATTCCTACGGCTTCCGCCTGTGGAACGCCGGGTTCTTCCCCGAAGCGCGCCAGCAGCTCACGAAGTTCGTCGAGCAATACCCCAACCACCCGCGCATCAGCTTCGGCCGCAACCTGCTGGGCCGCGCCTTCCTCGACGACAACATGCCCAAGGAGGCGGCGCAGTGGTTCCTCAAGAACTACCAGGCCAACAAGGCCGGTGACCGCGCACCCGACAGCCTGCTCTATCTCGGCGCCTCGATGATCGCGATGAAGGACACCAAGCGCGCCTGCATCGCGCTCGCCGAATTCGCCGAGACCTATCCGCTGATCGCCTCCGGGCGACTGGCGAGCGAGTACCAGGCGAACCGCGCGAAGGTGAAGTGCAGCTAGCAGCCCGGTTTGCCGCCGATCTGGCGGCGCTCTGGCCCGAGGAGGAGCGCGAGGGGCCATTGGGCCTTGCGGTCTCGGGCGGGCCGGACAGTCTTGCGCTGCTGCTGCTCGCCCATGCCGCCCTGCCGGGGCGGATCGCGGTGTGCAGCGTGGATCACGGCCTCAGGCCCGAAGCCGCGGGCGAGGTCGCGCTGGTCGAGCGGGTCGCTGCCGCGCGCGGCATTCCCTTCACCCCGCTTGCGGTCAAGCTGGCCCCCGGCAACCTCCAGGCGCAGGCTCGCGCGGCGCGCTATGCGGCGCTGGCGGAGTGGGCGGCGGCGCAAGGGCTGGGGTCAGTGGCGACCGCCCACCACGCCGACGATCAGGCCGAAACCTTGCTTATGCGCCTGAACCGGGGGAGCGGGCTGGCGGGCCTTGCCGGCGTGCGCCCGCGCGCACTGATCGAGGGCAGCGAGATCCCGCTGCTGCGCCCTCTGCTGGGCTGGCGCAAGGCCGAGCTGGCGCAGGTCGTGGCCGAAGCCGGAATCTCCCCCGCCGACGACCCTTCCAACACCGACCCCGCCTTCGACCGCGCCCGCCTGCGTGCCCGGCTGGCCGAAGCCGACTGGCTCGACCCGGTGCAGATCGCCGCCAGCGCGGCGCATCTGGCGGAAAGCTGGCAGGCGCTCGAATGGTATGCCGAACTCGACTGGCACGAGATGGTGATGCGCGAGGACACGCCCGAGGGCCTGCCCGGCTATACCTATTGCGCCAACGTGCCACGTGTGATCGCGATCGAGACGATCCTCAGGGTCATCCGCGCGCTCGGCGGCCACGCCACCCGCAGCGAGGCGGCGCGGGCGTGGGAGCGCCTGTGGGCGGGGGAGAACGCCTCATTGGGCGGGGTGCTGGCGGTGCCGGGGGTGGAGCGGGTCGAGAAGGTGGGCGTGATGATGCGCGTCTGGCGCTTCAGGCCGGAGCCGACGAGGGGTTCGGTGAACTGAACGTCCGCCGGCGGGCCGCGATCACATCACCTTGTCGCCGACCCCGATCATCTTGCCGCGGGTGATGATGACCTTGTCCCCGCGCTTGGCGGCGGCGAAGAGCAGGGCGGCGAATTCGTCGGGCACCCCGATGCAGCCGTGCGAGGCATAGCCGTTCAGCACCGGCGAGCCGTGGATCGCGATCCCGTCCCAGGTCAGGCGCAGGGTGTGGGGCATGGGAGCGTTGCCGTATTTCTCGGAGACGTTGTCCTTCTCCTTGGTCAGGATCGGGAAGGTGCCGAGCGGTGTCGGGTGCGCCTGCGTTCCAAGCAGGGCGACCGCGGTGCCGATTTCGTGCCCGTCGCGGAAGGCGCTGATGACGCGCGCTTCGAGGTCGACGGTGATGACGAGCTTGCCGGTCGCGGGCGCGGCGCTCTCGTCCCAGAACCAGTCGCCGTAGCGGATCGAGCCCTCGATCGGCAGGATCGACTTGATGACGAAGGGATCGCGGCTCGCCGGGGCCCGCGCGGGGGCGCGGACCTGGGCGGGCGCGGCGACGGGGAGGGGCTGCACCACCTCGGTGGCGATCATCCGCACTGCCGGGCCGCGAGGGGCTTGCGCATAGGCGTCGGCTTCCTCGGCGAATTCGGGTTCGGCTTCCACCGTGCCGACGGGCGCCGCGCTGCCGAGCGGCGGCAGGCCGGCATAGACGGCGGCGGCATCCGCACGCTCCGGCATCTCGGCGTCGGGGTCGATCGCCTCGAAGGTGCCCGCAGCGCGCGCCGCGACGGCCTCGGCCGCGTCGGCGGCCTGACCTGCGGGGACGTGCGCAAAGGCGGCATATTGCAGCAGCGCGACGGCGGCGAGGAAGGCGAGAATCCGGACCATGCGGCGGATTATGCCGCGTCAGCCGGTTGGTTGCCAGCGGTTAACCGTGCGCCGTCCCTTGCGGGGACGCGCCGGGGGCAGGGGTTAACGCGGAGGATCATTGCCGACGGGGCTGTCGCTTTACTCTTCCCTTTGCAGTCGGATCGGGGGAAAAGGCCGTGTGAACAAGGGGATCATGCGCATGGCATCAGCCCTTCGCCCGTTACTCGCGCTGACCGGCGCACTGCTCGCGCCGCCGCTCGCGGCCGGAGAGCCCGCTGCCGAGCCGCTGCCCGATCTGGCGGCGATGGATGCCCGCGGGATTGCGCAACTGTTCTCACAGGACGAGAACCGCTGGATGCGCGAGCCGTGCACCTTCGGCGTGCCGGTGACCACCGCGCTCGAGGGCAAGGCCAATGATCCCTCCAAGATCAAGCCCCTGCGCCTGTTTGCCGAAGCGCTGTGCGCCGATCGCGAAAAGCGCTATGCCGACGGTGCCAGGATCGCGGCCGCTTTGGCTGCGCTTGAACCGGCCGATCCGCCGACGGGTCTTCTGCTTTACTTCGCCCACCGCCTCGACGATGCGGACACCGCCATCGCCCATCTGCGCGGGCTCGACGATGCCGGGCTCGGGAAGCTTGATCCTGACGATTACTGGACCGCCATGCGTCTTGCGCAGCGGGTCGGGCGGTCGGCCGAATTCGATGCGCTCGCGCTGGCATGGGCCGATGGTGGCAAACTCGCCTTCCTCGATACCGCTGTCCACGAAGGCGTCGCGAGAGCAGGCCTGCGTGCGGCGGCCGTGGCAGGGCGCGGCGATCTGGCGGAAGGACTGCTGGTGTCGATCACGAGTCCGGTCAGCTACATCACCATGCTCACACACCGGGTCTACGCGCCCTTCTGGCCGCAGATCGAGGCGCGCGCCGGCAACCATCTGGCGCTGATCGGGGAGGAGCACGTGCGCGTCACCCGCGCCCGGCTTGTCAATGCGCCGGAGGATCGCGACCGCTTCTCTGAAGCGGCCCATGCGCTCCACTACAACGGCCAGTTCGCAGACGCGATCGCGCTCTCGCAGCGGTGGCGCGAGAGGGCGGCACGCGGCAAGGCGATAGAGGAGGGCGATGCGTGGGCGCTCAACATCGAAGCCTATGCCCATGATTCCCTGGGAGAGACCAGGAAGGCCGATGCGGTGTTCGAGGAGCTGGCGAAGCTCGATCCCGACGAGCACAACTGGGTGGTGAACTTCGTCATCAACCGTGCCACCCGGCTGGTCGGGCAGGGACGCTGGAAAGAGGGTCTCAAGGCGACCGAACTCGCGCGCAAGGTCGCGGAAAAGCAGGGCAGCACCTATGCCAAGCTGATCATCGCCAGCGATCGCGCCTGCGCCCTCGAGCGGCTGGGCCGGGCGGGGGATGCCGCGCCGGAGCTCGCCTATCTGCGCGAGAACTGGAAGGAGGGGGTGGGTCTTGCCGTGCGCGGCCTGCTATGCCACCGGCAAGAGGCCGAGGCCGTGGGCCTGCTGCTCGACGGCCTGCGCGACGACACGACGCGCCCGCGAACGCTCGCGGCATTCGAGACCGACGAGCTCGACCTGTTCTACACCGCCACGATCCTGCGCCAGCCGAGCGATCTCACGGCCGCCCATGCCGATCTTGCCGCCGAACTGGCCAAGCATGTGCGCCCCATGCCCGAGGCCTTCATACCGCAAGCCGCGCTGAAGCGGGTGGCGCGCAAGGAAGGGGCGGCCCGCTAGGCGCGCAGCCTCAGGCGATCACCCCGAACAGGTCGTGGGCGCCGGCATCCTCGATGGTCGCCTCGACGATGTCGCCGGGGGCGAGGGTGGCGGGGACGTTCCTGAGATACACGGCCCCGTCGATCTCGGGCGCGTCGGCCTGGCTGCGGCCGGTGGCGCCGATATCGCCGTCCTCGTCGGGCTCGCCCACCTCGTCGATGATGACGGGTAGCGTCCGGCCGACCTTGGCGGCGAGCTTGGCGGCGGAGATGCGCTCGGTCACCTCCATGATCCGGGCGTAGCGTTCTTCCTTGACCTCCTCCGGCACCTGATCTGGCAGGGCATTGGCGGCGGCACCCTCGACCGGCTCGAAGCGGAAGGCGCCCACGCGGTCGAGCTGCGCTTCCTCAAGCCAGTCGAGGAGATAGCGGAAATCCTCCTCGGTTTCGCCAGGGAAGCCGACCACGAAGCTGGAGCGGATCGCGATGTCGGGGCAGATCGCGCGCCACGACTTCAGCCGTTCGAGCACCTTGGCCTCGTTGGCGGGGCGGCGCATCAGCTTCAGCACCTTCGGCGAGGCGTGCTGGAAGGGAATGTCGAGATAGGGCGTCAGCAGCCCCTCGGCCATCAGCGGGATGACCTGATCCACGTGCGGGTAGGGGTAGACGTAGTGGAGCCGCACCCACGGCGTCTGGCCTTCAGGCGTGCGCAGCTGGCCCAGTTCGCGCGCCATGTCGGTCATGTGCGCGCGCACCTCACGGCCCTTCCACTGGCGCGGCTCGTGGCGGATGTCGACCCCGTAGGCGCTGGTGTCCTGCGAGATGACGAGCAGTTCCTTCGTGCCCGCAGCGACCAGCTTCTCAGCCTCGCGCAGCACCGCGTCGATGCGGCGGCTGGCGAGCTTCCCGCGCAAGGCGGGAATGATGCAGAAGGCGCAGGAGTGATTGCAGCCCTCGGAGATCTTCAGGTAGCTGTAGTGGCGCGGGGTCAGCTTGATGTCGGGCTGAGGGATGAGGTCCACGAACGGCCCCTGCGAGGGCGGCGCGTGGGTGTGCACAGCCTCGACCACCTGCTCGTACTGGTGCGCCCCCGTCACCGCGAGGACTTGCGGGTGGACCGCGCGGATCGCGTCCGCCTCCTCGCCCATGCAGCCGGTGACGATCACCCGCCCGTTCTCGGCAATCGCCTCGCCGATCGCGGCAAGGCTCTCCTCCTTGGCGGAATCGAGGAAGCCGCAGGTGTTGACCAGCACCACGTCCGCGCCCGCATAGTCCTCGGCGAAGGCATAGCCGTCGGCGCGCAAACGGGTGAGGATGCGCTCGGAATCGACGAGCGCCTTGGGGCAGCCGAGGCTGACCATCCCGATCTTCTTCTGGTCGGGCAGGGTGAGGGGGGCGGTGTTCATGGCGGCGCGCCCCCTACACTGTGTAGCCCCCGCGCGCTAGGCTTGACGATCATCGCCCCCGGCGGGCATGACGGCAACCATGATCGCCAAGCTCTTCACCGACCACCCGCAGTCCATCGGCGAGACCTACTCGCAGCACGCCCGCACCGCGCTGAGCTTCGGCTGGCGCATGGTGGTGGGCGGGCTCGCCTGCATGGTCCACGCCATCGTTCCGGGCCTCTTCGTCAAGACCGCGAGCCGGACCGTGGTGCAGCTCGATGCCGAGATGCGCGGCCGCAAGCCGGCGCCGGGCGCGGAGGAATTCGCCTACGTCATCTGAGGGCGCGCCGGCCCTGTCCGAACGGACCGAAAGGCGCTACATTCCCGGCGATGCGTATCGCGATAACCAAGGGCGCCGGGCAGGATCACGTCGCGGTCGAACGTGCCGACGGCACGCGGACCGCATTCGCCTTCCCCAAGAAAGGCCCCTATCCCCATGATGCCTATCACTTCTTCGTCGAGCGCGAGCTCGGGATGACGGCAGGCTTCTGGGGCCTGGTCGCGTCCGGCATGGCGCCGGGCGAGGTGCAGGCGCTCGCGCTCGCGGGCGGCCATGCCAGTGCCAAGCGGGCCGGGATGCCCGATGCGGGGATCGTCGAGCTTCTCCAGGCCGAGCGGCTCGTCGAATGCTTCGAGGCGGCAAGCTGGAGCGGCGGGGCGGACGATGCGGCCATCATGGCGATGGCCGAACCCGCCTGGGCCGCCTCCCACGTTCCCCCGCCCGAAGGAGTGACCGACCGGCTGGCGGCGATCCGCACGGGGCTGGACGCCTTCCTTGCTGAATGGCGCACCCTGCCGGAAGGCGAGGCGATCGCGCTCGCGTGGCCGGAAATGGCAGGAGAGCGGGCATGAACGATTTCGCCCTCCTGCCGGTGCTGGCGGGCACGCTGGCCTTCTTCCTCGTGGGCGCGCTGTGGTACGGGCTGATCTTCGCCAAGCCGTGGCAGCGTGTGGCAGGGCTCACCAACACCCAGCTCCAGGTCGGCAAGATGGGGCTGATCTTCGCGCTGACCTTCGCCTTCGAGATGCTGATCGCGATGGTCCTGTGGCACCTCCTCGCCCGCACCGACCCGCCGCCCCACGTGGTGATGATGATGGCGCTGGGCTTCGCTGGCGGCGTGATGATCCCGGCGATCGGGATCAACTACCTCTACCTCAGGAAACCCTTCACGCTGTTCCTGATCGACGCCGGACACTTCCTGGTCGGCATGGCGGCGATGGGCGGGGTGTTTGTCTGGTTCCGGGGCTGAGGCGGATTGCCTGCGCTGCGAAGTTTACAAAGTTGACACTGTAAACTTCGATTTCCTACAGGAATTCTCCATAGTTCTCATGGGCTTTCCCGGCAAAAGCGAAGTTGACACTGTGTTTTGCGTTTTCCCTGCCTGAAGGGGGGAGGCGCAACCCGGCACGGCGGCTTCGCGCGGCAACGACGATGCGAAAGAACCGCCCGAGGCTAACGGCCGGGTTGCCGGTAGGAAAGCGCCGACAGGAAGGTGCATGCTCGCCCGAACAGCAACCATAAGGTCCGGCACCGCCCCTCGGCGCGACTGCTGCGGATCGCCTTGGTGAAATAATCGAGGTCCTTCATGTCCCGCGATCTGCAGTGCGCGGCCCTTCCCGCTCGCTCCGTATTTTCTCGTTCCAAAACATTGACGTGACTTCCTGGTTGGACGATCACAGGAGCAACGGAGGGATCAATGTACAACCAACTGCGCCACCGTTCTTGCATGGCGCTCGTCCTTGCTTTTGCACTTGGCAGCTGTGGTGGTGGAGGATCGTCCGCTGGGGGCGTGCAAACCGCACCTTCGCCGAGTCCCTCTCCCTCTCCGTCTCCCTCTCCTTCCCCCTCTCCGTCTCCCACCTCCTCAGCAGGCGTTTCCTACATTCACGCCTTCGGAACCACGACCGGCTCGGCAAATCAGCCGAGGGGGCCGCTGCTGCTCGCGAGTGACGGGAACTTCTACGGGATCACGGTTAGCGGCGGTACGAACGGTTGCTTCGAAAGAATCGAATCCTGCGGCACCATCTTCAGAATGACACCACAGGGCACGGTTACCCTCCTCCATGCGTTCGGAGCCTCGCCCACGGACGGGTTTGTGCCGTCAGCACCACTGATCCAAGCGAGCGATGGTGCAATTTACGGCGTCACGACCAGCGGTGGACGAGGCGGCTTTGGCACGGTCTTCCGGATCACTCTCGACGGTGCCTACTCCCAGCTCCACTCGTTCGGCATGTCGCCGGGCGACGGCAAACTGCCGCGCGGTGCGCTTCTCGAGGGTCGAGACGGCAACCTTTACGGGGCAACCCTGGCGGGCGGCACCGGCCCGTGCCCGCTTACCCGCGATGATTGCGGGACTGCCTTTCGCATCTCGAAGAGCGGCAACGACTATCGCCAGCTCTATTCATTCGGCGCCTTCGAAGGCGACGCGGAACGTCCGAACGGCGCCTTCATCCAGACTGCCGACGGCAATCTTCTCGGAACCAGCGCCGGCGGTGGGGTCCGAAACTGCAGCAATGTTCCGGGCATTTTCGGTTGCGGCACCGTGTTCCGCATGACGCCTGGCGGCGTAGTGACGGTGCTATATGCGTTCGGCGGGACGGTGGCCGGTGACGGGGCGCAGCCCGAAGGGCCGCTGACCCCGGGCGGAGACGGTTTCTTCTACGGGACAACCATCGCGGGAGGCCGGTTCGGCGGGTGCGCCGAGATGGCAGGCTGCGGCACCGTATTCAGGATGAGCGCGGCGGGAACGGTCAACGTCCTTTACGCATTCGTGCCCCCGCCCCCCGTCGGCTCCAGCCCCACTCCCGACGGCTATAGCCCGGGGGCCTACCTGCTGCGCGCGCGTGACGGTAACTTCTACGGTGTCACGGCATCTGAAACGGGCGCTCCGACAGTGAGAACCGGAACGATCTTCCGCATCACGCCTGCCGGGGTGAAGACTACGCTCTTTTCATTCGGCCCCGTGGACGTCAATCCGGCAGAGCCCCACGGCGGGCTGGTCCAAGCGCCTGACGGGTCCTTCTATGGCGTCACGCTGACCAGCGGCACCCTCGGCCGTGTCGGTGCGCGCGAAGGCCGGGGAACCGTCTTCCGAATGGTCCTCCCGTAAGGCGCGCCAGATTACCGATCTAGGGCTGACAGCCGAAGAGGCAGCTTTTTGCTGACGGCCCGCACGCCCGGACTGGCCCCCCGCCTACTCCGCCTCGCGTGGGGCGGTGGGCACGATCTCGACCACCACGTCGCCGGGCTGGAGGGTCTGGCACTCGGGTTCCCAGAAGCCGATCGGGCGGCCGTTGCGATATACGCGCAGGCCCTGTCCGCCGCTGGAGAGGTCGGTGATCGAGCGCCCGCATTCCTCGGGCGTGACCACCCGCTCGACCAGCTGCACCCGCCCTTCCACGCTGGCGAGGTCGGCGAGGTAATCGGCGATGTGCGCGCCCTTGACGCTGCCCGCCAGCAGCAGGCCGGTGAAGCGCACCGGGTTGATGACGTTGTTCGCTCCCGCCTGATGCGCCAGCAGCTCGTTGTCCTCGGCGCGCACCACCACGCTGATCGGCACCTTGGGCGCAAGGTGGCGCACGGTCAGCACGATCAGGATCGAGGTGTCGTCGCGCCCGGCGCTGACCAGCACGCTCGATGCCTCGGCGATCCGCACCGCCTTCAGCGTCTCGTCGCGCGTCGCATCGCCGGCCATGACGTTGACGCCGAGCTTCTCGGCCTCGGCGAGGCGCTCCTCGAAGGGGTCGATCACGACGATGCAGCGCGGATCGACCCCGCGCTCGATCAGCTCGCCTACGCTCTGCGAGCCCGACACGCCGTAACCCAGCACCACGACGTGATCGGTCAGCTGTTCCTGAATGCGGGCCATGCGCCATTTCTCCCAGCTGCGCTTGATGACGAAATCGTAGGCCGCGCCCACGAAGATGAACAGCACCGCGATGCGCACGGGGGTGACGATCACCGCCTCGATCAGCCGCGCGCGGTCGGACACCGGGGCGATGTCGCCGAAGCCGGTGGTGGTGACGCTGATCATGGTGAAATAGACCACGTCGAGGAAGCTGATCTGCCCGTCGACATTGTCGACCAGCCCCTCGCGGTCCCACCAGTGGATCATGATGACCATGCCGAGCAGGAACAGCGCCAGCCCTGCGCGAAGGCCGAGATCGCCCCAGACCGGGATCTTCACCTGCCGCCGCAGCGGCCGGAACTCGGCCAGCAGCGCCTTGCGCTTGAACGGGTTGCGGCTTGCCGGCTGACCCGTCCCGCGCGCCATCAGTCGGCAAACCTCTCGGCGAGGATGCCGATGGTGGAATAGTGGGTGAGGTCGAGCTGGAGCGGGGTGACGGCGATGAAGCCGTCCTCGATCGCCTCGAGATCGGTGCCGTGATCCAGCGTGTGCTCGATCGGGTCGAGCCCGAACCAGAAATAGCGGTAGCCGCGCGGGTCGCGGCCCTCGACGATGGTGCCGCGCGAATAATCGTGGAAGCCCTGGCGCACGACGCGGATGCCCTTGACCTCTTCCGGCGGCAGGGCGGGAAAATTGACGTTGACGAGCGTGCGGTCGGCGAGCGGCACGTCAATCAGCTTCTCCAGCACCTTCGCCCCCCATTCGCGCGCCGCGCCGAAGGGCACCTCGTCGCCCATCCCCTCGCGGGCGTAGACCTGGCTGAAGGCGACCGACCGGACCCCCGCCAGCGCACCCTCGATCGCGGCCGAGACCGTGCCCGAATAGGTGATGTCGTCGGCGAGGTTGGCACCGCGGTTGACGCCGGAGAGGATGATGTCGGGCGCATCGGGCATGACCTCGCGCAGCGCCATCATCACGGAATCGGTCGGCGTCCCGGTGACGGCAAAGCGCCGCTCGCCGTGCTTCTGGAGCCGCACGGGCCGGGTCAGGGTGAGCGAGTGACCCGCGCCCGACTGCTCCTCGCTGGGCGCGCAGACCCAGATATCGTCCGAGAACTGGCGCGCGATTTCCTCCAGCACCTTGAGGCCGGGGGCGTGGATGCCGTCGTCATTGGTGAGGAGGATGCGCATCAGGCCATGCCCCCGGTCCGTTCGTGCTGAGCCTGTCGAAGCACCGTATTTCCTTTGTCTCTGGTCAGGATGAAGAAAGTGCGGCCCTTGGACAAGCTCAGGGCGAACGGGAATCTAGCTGGGCCGGATGACTTCCAGCCCGCCCATGTAGGGCCTGAGCGCCTCGGGCACGGTCACCGAGCCGTCGGCGTTCTGGTAGTTCTCGATCACCGCGACCAGCGTGCGGCCCACGGCAAGGCCGGAGCCGTTGAGGGTGTGGACGAACTCGGTCCGCTTCTCGCCCGCCACGCGATAGCGGGTGTTCATGCGGCGGGCCTGGAAATCGCCGGTGTTGGAACACGAGCTGATCTCGCGATAGGCGCCCTGTCCGGGGAGCCACACCTCGAGATCATAGGTCTTGCGCGCACCGAAGCCCATGTCGCCGGTGCACAGCAGGAGCTTGCGGTAGGGGAGGGCGAGGCGCTCGAGGATGGTCTCGGCAGCGCGGGTCATGCGCTGGTGTTCTTCTTCGCTGTCCTCCGGGCGCACGATGCTGACCAGCTCGCACTTCTCGAACTGGTGCTGGCGGATGAACCCGCGCGTGTCGCGCCCCGCTGCCCCGGCTTCCGAGCGGAAGCACAGGGTGAGCGCGGTGAGGCGCATCGGCAGGGCGGCCTCGTCGAGCAGCTCGCCCATGACGCTGGCGGTGAGGGAGACTTCGCTGGTGGGGATGAGCCAGCGGCCGTTGGTGGTGCAGAAGCTGTCCTCGGCGAACTTGGGCAGCTTGTCGGTGCCGTACATGGCATCGTCGCCCACCAGCACCGGCGGGTTGCATTCGGCATAGCCGTGCTCACCGGTCTGCACATCGAGCATGAACTGGCCGAGCGCGCGGTGGAGCCTTGCCATTCCCCCGCGCAGAAAGGTGAAGCGTGCGCCCGAGAGCCTTGCGCCGGTCTCGAAATCCATGCCCAGCGCAGGGGCGATGTCGGCGTGTTCCCTGGGCGTGAAGTCGAAGGTGCGCTTCTCGCCCCATTCCTTCTCGACCCGGTTGTCGGCCTCGTCCGCACCGTCGGGCACGTCGGCGGCGGGGAGGTTGGGGATGATCTCCAGCGCCGCCTTGAGCTGCCCCGCCAGCTCCTCGGCGCGGGCTTCGAGCGCGGGCATCTGCTCCTTCAATGCGGCAACCTCGGCCTTGATCGCCTCGGCCCCTTCCTTGTCGCCCTTGGCCATGGCCGCGCCGATCAGCTTCGAGGCCTCGTTGCGGCGGCTCTGGGCGATCTGCACCGCGGTGGTCGCGGCGCGGCGCTCCTCGTCGAGCGCGATCAGGGCGGAGGCCTGGGCGGGCAGCCCGCGGCGGGCGAGGCCGGCGTCGAAGCCTTCCGGGTTCTCTCGGATCAGACGGATATCGTGCATGGCTCGCGCCTATGCCCGCTCGGGCGGGGCAAGGGAAGGGGGCTTGGCCAACGCGCCGGAGCGCGCGGCAGGTGCGACCTGCGGCGGAACAGCGGGCCCCTCCCGCCGGTTGATGGGTAAAGGAGAAAGACCCATGCTGAAGAAGATCATCGGCGCCGCGATCGGCGCGAGCGTCGCGAAGCGGAACCCGGCGGCAGGCGGCGTGACCGGCGCGGTGCTGGCGAGCGCGGTGCCGTTCGTGCTCACCCGCATCAGCCTGCCGGCGATGGTGGCGCTGGGCGTGGGTGGCTATGCCGCCAAGCGTTACATGGAACGGCGGGGGCCGCAGGCGGCGCCTGCGCTGCCCCCGCCGTCGGCTCCCGTCCAGCCGTAAGCGAAAAGGAGAAGGGAGCGGCGGTGGTTTGCCAGAGGCCGCCGCCCCCCCGGGAGTTTCGCGTCAGAAGTTGATCTGCGCAGTCACGAAGATCCGGCGCGGATCGCCGTAGAAGCCGGTCAACGTGCCCTCGCGGCCCAGCGTCGGGACGAAAGGCGTGCCCGGCGGGGTGCCGCCCGCCACGAAGTTGTAGCCGGCGACGATGTATTCCTTGTCGAACAGGTTCTTGCCGTGGACGCCCAGCGACCACAGACCGCTGTCGGCGGTGTAAACCACGCTCGCATCCACCAGCACGAAGCCGTCCTGGTCGAGGAAGGGGTTGGGCGTTTCGAACTGGCTCGCGTCCGAACGGAGCGAGGCGAGGCCGATGAAATCCATCATGCCCCCGCCCACCGGCAGGCCCATGTTGAAGCCCATGTGCGCGGTGATCTCGGGCGTGTTCTGGAACACCCGCTGGTCGGCCACGTCGCGGCCGAAGGCGTCGATGAAGGTGTTGAACTTGGCGTCGAGCACGCCCAGCGACCAGTTGACGCTGAAGCGGCTGCCATCGCCCGCGAAGTCCTTGCCGACGAGCGCAGTGCCCTCGAACTCGATCCCGTTGACGTCGGCATCGGCTGCGTTCGAGGTGATGCCGATGAAGCTCTCGTTCACCCCGTCGCCGTTGGCGTCGAAGCCGACCGATCCGGGGATCTGCACGTCGGTGTACTGGGCGAGGAAGCCGGCGAGGCTGATGTTAAGGCGGTTGTCGAGCAGCGAGGCCTTCCACCCGAGCTCGAAGCTGTCGACCGTTTCGGGGTCGAAGGCCATGAAGTCGAACACCTCCTGCGGGGTGCAGGCGCCGCCGCGCGGGTTGCGGCACGCGGTGGTCTGGCCACGCGGGTCGAAGCCGCCGCCCTTGAAGCCCTGCGAATAGGTGAAGTAGACGTTGTGGTCCGCATTCGGCTGCCAGCTGATCGAGGCGCGCGGGTTGAAATCCTTGAAGGTCGCGCTGCCGTTGAAGTTGCTGGTCACCGCGGCCGCGACGCCCGAGCCGCCGAACAGGTTCGAGAACCCGCCGAGGAAGGTCGTGCGCAGCACCCGGCTGGTGCGCTCGTCATGGGTGTAGCGCCCGCCGACCGAGACGCTGATCGTGTCCGACAGGTCGTAGGTGAAGTCGCCGAACACCGACCAGGTCTTGGTGTTGACGTCGCCCAGCGTCTGCGCGGTCAGGCCCGCGACGGTGGTGAACAGCGCCACGTCGAAGGCGGTGAAGGCGTTGGCGTCGAGATAGTAGAAGCCGAGCACGCCCGAGAGGTTGTCGCTCTCGTAGAGCAGCTGGAATTCCTGGCTGAACTGGTCGTTCTCGTAGATCGCCGGCACGTCGAGGTCGGCGGACGGCAGGCTGTCGAAATCGATCGGGGTGGTCGAGGCATCCTCGCGGTAGCCGGTGATCGACTTCAGGGTGATCGTGTCCGACAGCTCGATCGCGATGTTGAGCGCGCCGCCCCAGGCCTCGACCTCCTGGTCGACGATGTTGAGCCCTGCGCGGGTGTCGAATACGTCATTCAGCACCGGCGCGCCGGTCAGGCGTCCGGGGATCAAGCGATGGCCCTGGCGGGCCTCGGAATTGTCCTTGATGTAGTCGCCCGACAGGCGGACGAATACCGGCCCGCTGTCGAACTCGATCGTGCCGCGTGCGGCCCAGGCGTCGCGGTTGTAGTTCTCGGTGCCGAGCGTCAGGTTGTCGCCGAAGCCGCCGCGCGACAGGCGCGCACCGGCGACGCCGATCTTGAAGCTGTCGGAGATCGGGGTGGCGGCGCTGACGATCAGGTCGGCCTGGTCATAGGAGCCGTAGGTGCCGCGGATCTTGACGCTGGTCTCGTCGGGGAGCTTGGCGGTGACATACTTGATCGCGCCGCCGATGGTGTTGCGCCCGTAGAGCGTGCCCTGCGGCCCGCGCAGCACCTCGATGCGCTCGACCTCGTAGATGTCGAGCACCGCGGCCTGCGGACGGTTGAGATAGACATCGTCGACATAGAGGCCGACGCCGGCCTCGAAGCCGCCGACCGGGTCCTGCTGGCCGATGCCGCGGATGAAGGCGGTGAGGGTGGTGTTGGTGCCGCGGCTCACTTCGAGCGTAACGTTGGGCACCTGCTGGGCGACCGCGACGATATCCTGCACGCCCTGCTTGATCAGGTCGTCGCCCGACAACGCGGTGACGGACAGCGGCACGTCGATCAGGCGTTCCTCGCGGCGGCGCGCGGTGACGTAGATCGTGCCGTCCTCCTCGGCGGTCTGCGCCTCGTCGGCAACCTCGGCGGAAGCGTCCTGCGCCATGGCGGGTGCGGCGAAGGTGGCGATGCCGGCGCAGCCGGCAAGCAGTGCGGCGCGGACGTAAAGCGTCTTGGTCATGGGGTGTTTCCTCTCCTGGCCCTCGTTCTGGCGGCGACCGTATTGAAAGTTGAACCACCTTTCAAGTTTAGACTTGTGCCTGACCCTTGCGCGGCCTACCGAAAGCGTGGAGGGAGTAGCTGATGGGCAACAGTCCGGGCACCGCGACGCCGATCGCATCTGGAGTCGAAGACGCCGCTTGCGGCGACGCCAAGACGCCGCGTACCGAGCGCGGGCGGCGGACCCTGCGCAAGCTGCTCGACGCGGCGGCGGAGGAATTCGGCGAGAAGGGCTTCCACGAGGCCTCGGTCAGCTCGATCACGCGGCGTGCGGGCGTGGCGCTGGGCAGCTTCTATACCTATTTCGACAGCAAGGACGCGCTGTTCCGGGCGCTGGTCGCCGACATGAGCGAGAAGGTGCGCACCAGCGCGCGCTCGGCGCTGACCGACGACATGGGCGCGCTCGAGATCGAGCGCGCGGCGCTCGCGGCCTTCCTGCGCTTCGCGGCGGAGCACAAGGAGATCTACCGGATCATCGACGAGGCCGAGTTCGTCGATCCGGCAAGCTACCGCCAGCATTACGAGACCATCGCCGCGCGCATCGCCGACCGCCTGCGCAAGGGCGCGGCGGCAGGCGAGTTCCGCGAGGGGCTGGGCGAGCTCGAGGCTTGGGCGATGATGGGCATGAACGTCTTCGTTGGCCTGCGCTACATCGTGTGGGGCGAGGCCGAGATGGGTCCGGACGAAGTGGCCGCGGGGGTCAACCGTCTGCTGGCCGAGGGCCTGCTGCGGCGCTGAGGGCGCCGGCGCGCAGGCGTCTCACGAAAAACGCGGGTCTGTCGGAGGGCGGTCGACGATGCGGCCGATCTCCGTCCGTCTGCGCGCCGTTTATGCGAACGATTCCTATTAGCATTTCGTATTGACTCTCATTCGCAATAAGGTCAGACACGCGGCGTTCCTCCCTCTCCAGCAGGATGCCCCACCGCGTGTCTTCGACGAAATCTCTTGCCCTTTGCGTGTCGCCTTTCGCTCTCCTCGCCGCTGCTCCGGCGATCGCCGAAAATGCCGCCATTGCCTCCGCCGAAGCCGAAGCCGAGGCCCAGCAGCAGACCGGGCGCATCACCGTCACCGCCACCCGCACCCCGGTGCTCCAGGAAGAGGCGCCCGCGACCGTCACCATCATCACCGACGAGGAAATCGCCGACCAGCTCGCCACCGACATCAAGGACCTGGTGCGCTTCGAGCCGGGCGTCACCGTCCGCCGTGCGCCCGCGCGCTTCGGGGCGGCGATCGGGTCCACCGGGCGCGGGCGCAACGAGGACATCGCGATCCGCGGGATCGGCGGCAACCGCGTGCTGATCCAGGTCGACGGCATCCGCAGCCCGCAGGGCTTCAGCTTCGGCCCGCAGGACGCCGGGCGCGGCGGGTTTGCCGATGTCAGCCTCGTCAAGCAGGTCGAGATCCTGCGCGGGCCCGCCAGCGCGCTCTACGGCTCGGACGGGCTGGCGGGCGCCGTCAGCTTCGTCACCGCCGATCCGGTCGACCTCATCAGGGGCGAGAGCCTCGGCGGCTTCGTGACTTGGCAATATTCCTCGGACGACAATGAATTCGGCCAGACCGCGACCCTCGCCGGCCGCACCGGCGACCTCTCGGCGATGATCGCCTACACCCGGCGCGACTTCGCCGAGCTGGAAAACCGCGGCACCAACACCGGCACCGGCCCCTTGCGCACCGCGCCCAACCCGCAGGATGGCGAGAGCAACGCGGTGCTCGGCAAGCTGGTGTGGGAGAGGGGCGCGCACCGCATCCGTCTGACGGGCGAGTGGCTCGAAAGCGCGGTGGAGACCGAGGTGCTGACCGGCCTCGGCCCGGCCTTCACCTTCGGCCCGCGTCCGGTGTGGACCGTCGATGCCCTGAACGCCCGCGACACCACCGCGCGCGCGCGCGCTTCGCTCGACTGGACCTATGACGGCAGCCCCGGGGACGAGGTCGAATACGCCTTCCTCTCCGCCTATTGGCAGGACGCCGAGGACCGCCAGTTCGCTTTCGAGGAGCGCACCACCCTCACCGCCACCCCCGCGCCCGACCGCGAGCGGCTGAACACTTTTGAAAACCGCGTCTACGGCGCGGTCGGGGAGCTGCGCAGCGGCTTCGACCTCGGCGGGACGAAGCACCGCGTCGCCATCGGCGGGGACATCAGCTGGACCCGCCAGCAGGGCCTGCGCGACGGGACCTTCCCGGGCCGCGGCGAAAGCTTCCCGACCCGTGCCTTCCCCGTCACCGACTTCACGCTGGGCGGGCTGTTCGTCTCGGACGAGATCACGCTCTTCGACGGCGCGCTGACCCTGTTCCCGGCACTGCGCTTCGATTTCTACGACCTGAACCCCACCGACGATCCGCTGCTCACCACCTTCGTGCCGCAAGGCCAGAGCGACAGCCGCCTCTCGCCGAAGTTCGGCGCCACGCTGAAACTCGCGCCCGAGGTGTTCCTTTTCGGCAATTACGCGCAAGGCTTTCTCGCGCCCACGCCTTCCCAGGTGAACAACTTCTTCGAATTCATCGCCGGGGGCTACACCTCGATCCCCAACCCCGACCTGCGGCCCGAGACCAGCGAGAGCTTCGAGGCAGGCGCGCGCTATGTCGGCGATGTCTTCTCGCTCCAGCTCACCGCCTTCCGCGGCGACTACGACAACTTCATCAGCCAGCAGGTGATCCGCGGCGCCTTCACCCCGCAGGACCCGGCGATCTTCCAGTTCGTCAATTTCCCGGGCGCGCGGATCGAGGGGATCGAGGCGCGGGCCGAGATGAAGCTCGACAACGGCATCACCGGGCGCTTCGCGATGGCCTATGCCGATGGCGACACCTTCGATGCGGCGGGCACGCGCCTGCCGCTCGACACGATCGATCCCTTCAACCTCGTCGCCAGCCTCGGCTACCGCGATCCGCAACGCCGCTTCGGGGGCGAGCTGATCCTTACCCACAATGCCCGCAAGGAAGCGGGCGAACTCGAACGCGCAGGCGACGGCACCGATCTGTTCGTGCGGCCCGGCGCCTCGACGATCCTCGATCTCACCGCCTTCGTGGCCGTCACCGACGCGCTCAAGCTGCGCGCGGGCCTCTTCAACCTGACGAACGAGACCTACGCCCTGTGGTCCGACGTGCGCGGGCTGCGCGTGGCGGACGCGGGGATTCTCGACGCCTTCACCCGCCCGGGCCGCAATCTCAGCGTCTCGGCCAGCTACCGCTTCTGACCAACCATGGAGGACGACCCATGACCCGACTGACCAAGCTGTTCCTTTCGACCGGCCTCGCCGCCCTCGCGCTCGCCGCCGCGCCTGCCCCGGCGCTCGCCGACGGCCCGATCGTCCAGACCGCCGAAGCCGCCAAGGCCGCCTTCGAGGAGGACCGCAAGACCATCCTCGCGATGGCGGGCGACTTCAAGGTGACCTTCGACATGCAGGAATCGACTCCCTGGATGGAGGGCTACACCCCGCTCGAGCGCAAGATCTCGGGCGGCTACGAGAGCGTGCGGGTGATCGAGGACACCGGCACGCGCATCGTGCTCCAGCACCTGCTCGTCACCGGGGACGAGGCCAACCCCTATGTCGTCAAGCACTGGCGGCAGGACTGGGAATACCAGCCGGAGAAGATCCTCGCCTACAAGGGCGGGGACACGTGGGAATGGCAGGCGGTGCCCGAGAAGATGCGCGCCGGGCGCTGGTCGCAGACCGTGTGGCAGGTCGACGACAGCCCGCGCTATGCCGGGTGGGGCGAGTGGGAGACGAGCCAGGGCATCCGCCGCTGGCGCTCCAACTGGACCGCGCGGCCGCTTGCCCGGCGCGATGCGATCCGGGGCCCCGTCTACGATCACTACATGGGCATCAACCGTCACCAGCTGACCCCGACCGGGTGGATCCACTGGCAGGACAACACCAAGATGCAGACTCCGGCAGAGGGCGCGGGCGAAGCGAAGCCGGTGGTGCAGGAATACGTGCTCAACACCTATGAGCGGTTCAACGGCTACAATGTCGCTGCGGCCGAGACCTATTGGGAGAAGACCAAAGGCTACTGGGACGCGGTGCGCGGCAAGTGGGACGAGGTCGCCGAAGCCAATGGCGGCATCCGCATCGCGCAGGAGGCAAGCGCCGGCACCACCATCGCCAATGAGCTGATGATCCTCGCCGACAAGATCAAGGACGGCAAGGAAGACCCCGCCGTCGCCAGCGAGAAGGCGCTGGCGCTGATCGAGGAAGGCACTTCCCGCAAGGGGGGGTAAGCGGCCCCTCCTTGACCCTGCCGGCGGGGGAAGTGTCCTCTCTCCCGCCGGCCCCTTTGCATCGCCGCCGCCGCACCGCTAGAGCTGGGCGCCCATGATCCTCGTCATCGACGCCATCCCCGACCCGGCCGACCTTGCCGCCATCGCCGAGCGGATCGCCCTGCTGGAGTGGCGCGACGGGCGCGAGACGGCGGGCGCGGTCGCGCGCGCGGTGAAGCGCAACGAACAGGCGGTGCTCGACGGCCCGGCTGGCCGGGCGCTGAAGGAGGAACTGGGGCGGATCGTCGGCGATCATCCGGTCGTCAGGGCCGCCGCCCAGCCGCGGCGCCTGTCGCCGCTGCTGATCAGCCGTACGGGCGAGGGCGGCCACTATGGTCCCCATGTCGACAATGCGCTGATGGGGAAGGGCGCATCCCGCCTGCGCACCGACCTCTCCTTCACCCTCTTCCTAACCCCGCCCGGCGATTACGAGGGCGGGGAACTGGTGATCCATGCCGCAGGCATGACCCAGACCATCAAGGGCGAGGCAGGGAGCATGGTGCTCTACCCCTCGGGCGCGCTCCACGAGGTGTGCCCCGTCACGCGGGGCACGCGGATCGTGTGCGTGGGGTGGATCGAGAGCATGATCGCCGATCCGGCACGGCGCGAGCTGCTGTTCGACCTCGAGAACCTGCGCGCATCGCTGCGCGGGCAGCTCCCGGCGCAGTCGGCCGAGCTGCTCACGCTCGACAAGTCCATCGCCAATCTACTGCGGATGTGGGCGCACCCCTGAAGCGCACGGGCCTGCGGCTTTCTTGCCCTTGAGGGTAAACCAGATGATCAGGCTCACCCCGATCACGCTCGGCCCCGCCCAGACGGCGGGGTTGAAGACGTGCTCTGGCACATAGCGGATCAGGCCCACCGAGAGGAACGCGGTATAGGCCGAGATGCCCATGCCGATCAGCGCCCGGAAGTGCTCGCCCACATAGGTCTGACGGGGTGGATCGACCGTGCGCCAGATGTAGAGCTGCTGGATGCCCATCGACAGGATGCCGATGAAGGCCACCAGCACCATCAGCGGATGGCCCACCTGCCAGCCGAAATAGCCGCACCACGCGCCCGAGACTACCACCGCCGCGATCACCGTCTGATAGCGCGGGGACCGCAGCATCCGCCGGTCGCGGCTGTGCTTCACCACGGCGAGGCCGTAATCAACGAAGCCGATGGTGAGGATGCCGAGATAGAGCATCATCCACCCGAACAGCCCTTCGAACAGGGTGCGGTCCTCGATCTCCGGGTGGCGGGCTTCCGGCCCGTAGAGCGAGAGCAGCGCCATGCAGATGGCAAGCGTCCCCGCGCCGAGGAAGCCGTAGCACGCGGCGCGGCCCCACTTGCGATGCCGCGCGGCACCCTTCTTGGTGGCGATCGGGCCCCAGAACGCCGTCAGCCCCACCGCACCGGTGGCGACGTGGGCGACGACAAGGGCCTCGAACAGCGCCATGCCCGCGAGCATGACACAACCTGTGTCAACTTCCTAGATCACTATCGCGCGCCAGTTCCGGTCAGAGCACCCGTGAGGGCGCAACCAGCACGGCGTTAGCGATCATCAGGTCGAGCCCTTCGAGATAGGCCCGGGTCGAGGGGTCGTGCGCGAAGCCGATCACCAGCCCGCGGCCCTGCTGCTGCGCCATCAGGTAGGGCTTGTAGGCCAGCTGCCGCCGGTTCTCGTCCCACACATAGCCGCTGGCAATGAGGTTGCCCGGGGCGGCGAAGCGCAGCACGTTGACGCCCTTGTCGCGGCCCAGCGGGGTGAAGATCTGCGTCCCCGTCGCCAGCACCACCGCGCCGTCGTCATAACCTGCCGACAGAAAGTGGTCGGGCTCGCCCACCACGTTGAGCAGCGCGCCCGGCAGGGTGTCTGGAAGCGCGGCCTGGTCCTTGATCGCGTCGCGGTAATCGGCGTCGCTGGCGATCTCGACCGCCTCGGCGAGCGCGCCCTTGCCCTCGTCCCCTGCCTCGGCAGGGTCACGGCCGAGGGCCGCCTCGCGCTTCACCGCCAGCAGCGGATTGTCGCCGCCGCTGAAAGTCTCGAGGCTGTCGCCGATCGCCACCAGCACGCCGCCGCGGCGCACGAATTCGCGCAAGTTGCGCTGGCCGCCCTCGCCGAGCACGCTCGAGGGATCGCCCTCGGGCACCAGCACCACGTCGTAGTTGCCGAGATCGGCGCGGGCGAGGCGGCTGGTGCGGATCGGCGTGACGGGCAGGCCGATGCGCTGTTCGAGCACATAGCGCAGGCTGCCGGCGGAGAGCTGCGAGATCCCGTCGTCCCACGCCACCGCGACGCGCGGCAGGGTGAGCCGCACGAAGCGTTCGCTGCCGAGATTGGGGCCGCTCTCGACCCAGCCGCTCTCGAGCGCGACGGTGTGCGCGCCGACCTCGCGGGCGAGCGCGGTGAGGCGGGCCATCTTCTCGGGCGTGTTGCTCCCGGCGGGGAAGACCACCGTGCCGCGCGGATAGGCGCGGCCTGCGGCGGTGAAGGCCTTGTCGGTGACGCGGCCCTCGATGCCTTCGCGCAGGGCGAGGGTGACGAGCCGCGCCTGTCCGCCATCGGTCCATGGCACCGCGACCGCGAAGCTGCCGCTGCCTTCGGTCTTGGGGGCGATCGGCGCATCGGCGCGCAGCGGCTCGCCGCTGGCGGCGGCGTTGCACAGCTGGACGTCGACCCCGGCCATCGGCCCCACCGACCATGCGGTCACATCGTAGAGCTCGTGCGGCAGGTCGACCGAGCGGCGGCGCTCCTGCTCGGCGAGGAAGTCGGGCGGCAGCGGGGTGTCGCGGTCGAGCAGGCTGCGGATCAGCCGCGCGGCGGGCTGTGCCTGCGACACGGCGAGGTAGCCCTGGGGGTAGGACTTGCCGCAGATCGTCGTGCTGCCCTCGCGGCGCAGAACGGTGATGCCCTGTTCGGCGAGGCGGCGGCCCAGCCGCTCGGCGTGCCAGCGGCGCTTGGCCAAGTCGATCACATAGGTGCCGCGCCCCGCGCCCCCGCCGGCATTGGCCGCGCGGTAGGCGGCGAAGTCCGAGAGGAACTTCTGCGGATTGTCGGCCACCGCCGCTGCGGTCGCGAGGCTGGCGGTGAAGTGGTTGGCGACGGTGTCGGCATAGGTCAGCTCGGTCCCGTCGCGCCGCTTCCACACCAGCCCGCGCGCCGACCCCTGTTCGTAGGTCGAACCGATCGCCCCCTGGTGTGCATTCCAGGTGTCGCCGTAGCCGGGGTAGAACAGGTCGTAGACCTCGCGGGTGAAATAGGGCTCGCCGCGCGCATCGAAGGCGGCGGCGTTGTAGCGGCCGATCAGCTCGTAGGCGCGGATCTGCGCGGGCGTGAGGTTGGGGCTGAAAGGCTGGGCGGCGGGCGAGAAGAAATAGGTCTCGTCCCCGCCCATCTCGTGCAGGTCGATCACCACCACCGGGTTCCACTGCCGGATCGCGGCGACCTTGCCGCGGGTCTCGGGCTGGGAGAGGGTGAACCAGTCGCGGTTGAGATCGAACATGTAGTGGTTCACCCGCCCGCTCGGCCAGGGCTCGTCGTGCTCGGCGGCCTGACGGTCGGCTGCCGGCGCGATGCCGGTCGAGGCGAGGAAGTTGTTCACGAACCGCGCCCGCCCGTCGGGGTTCTGCATCGGGTCGATCACGACGATGGTCTCGGCCATGATCTTCGCGGCGCGATCGTCGCCCTGGGCGGCGAGCAGGTGGTAGGCGGTCATCAGCGCGGCATCGGTCGAGGAGATCTCGTTGCCGTGCACGCCGTAGGCCAGCCATGTCACGGGCATCGCGGTGCCGTTGCCCGGTCGTCCCGCGGCGATGTTCGCCATGTCGGCGCGGATCGCGTCGAGCCGCGCCATGTTCTGCGGCGCGGACATCACGAGGTAGTAGAGCGGCCGCCCCTCCCAGCTCGTCGCATATTGCACCAGCCGGACGCGATCCGGCGCCGCCTCGGCCAGCGCCTTGATGTAGGCATAGGTCTGGTCGGGCGAGGTGATGCGCGTGCCGGGCGCATGGCCGACCGTTGCGGTCAGGGTCGGGATGGCGGGATCGAACTGCCCCTCGATGAAGGACTGCGCGGAGGCAGGCAGGGCCGCGCCGGCAAGGGCGGCGAGCACGACGAGCCAGCGGCCCCGGAACATCTTTCGCATCGGATAACCTCGCAAGTCCGCCGGACGCCGGCGGAAAGAGTGCGAGCCTTGCCGCGACAACCCCGCCCGGGTCAAGCGGGCAGGAACCGGCGAGCGGAAGCCCTTGGCCGGGGTCGCAGTTCAACGGCAGTCCGAACAAGGGCGCGGCCTATGTCGCAGGCGTGGTGAGCGGACTCGCCCCGCTGGGCTACAGGATCTAGTCTTTCGGAAACGAGAATCTGCGCAGCACGCGGCAGAATTTCTGCACCTCACCATCGAGGCGATCCGCACGGCGCTCGAAACCAAAGCCGACCTGCAGTCCGTCGAGGGGCACCTGCGGGCCCACCGCAATCTTTTCCGGGTCGATTACGAGGCCCTCTTCTCGTGCCCCGAGGCCGCGGCCAACCGGGCGGCCTTGGGGGCCTGGATCGGAACGGATGCGATAAGCGAGCCGGACCTGCGCAAGGTCTCCAGCGGCTGGCCCGACTGGTTCGATCGCGAATTGTCCGCAAGGGTCCTTGAGGGGACAGCAAGCCAATGGTGGCTGTCATGACCTCGATCTACACCCGGATGCACGATGCCATCGCCGCGATGGATGCCGGGCAGAGCGCGTGCGAGGTGATCCTTGTCGGCGTGAACGACCAAGCCGGTTCCGCGCACTGGCGTATTCCCGCCACGGGTGCAATGCGCTGGCGAAGCCGGGCAACGGGGTCACCCGGGCCGTGGTCCACAATCACGCGGGCATCATCTCCTTCTTCGAGATCGACACCTTCGAAACGCCGCCCGCGGACTGGATCAGGGGCATTTCGTCGCTGCGCCCGGAAAGCAATGCGCAGAACCTGCGTTCGGGCAGCGGGAGCGATCGCGCGTTCATATCGGCACACCGGGTATCCTATCCGGTGGCCCTCACCCCGGTGCGGAGCCTCGGAACCCCGGGCGTTCCGAAATTCTTCATCCTCGATGTCGAAGGCATGGACTACGATATCGCGCTCGATCTGCTCACGATGGACGACGTTGTGGGCATCGGTTGCGAGCACGCGCTGATGTCGAGCGACGAGGCGATCCTGCTGCGCTGCACGGCGATCGAGCGCGGGTTCGCATTCGAATTTGGCGACGAGGACGCGGTCTTCCTGCGCGAGACAGCCTGCCCGTGATGCCGCGCGGCCGATCGGTCGCGGGCCAATTCCGACCCACGCTTTTCATACTTTTTCCATGAGAGCCGGCACCATCTCTTCCAGATCGTGGGAAGGATGGTGGGCGCGACAGGGATTGAACCTGTGACCCCACCCGTGTGAAGGGTGTGCTCTACCGCTGAGCTACGCGCCCGTCCGATGGGCTCGGATGCCCGGACAGGGGGGCGCCTTTAATGCGGCCTCGCGCGCTTGGCAAGCGCCCGTGCGCCGCCTGCGCGAATTAGCTGCCGGCGAGCCAGCCGAGCAGCGCCAGCACGCCCTCGCCCGGCGGCGCGGCGCTGCGCTGCGTGGCGGCGGGAGCGACGATTCCGGCGGGGCAGGCGAGGCAGAAGGCCTGGATTCCGCGGGTTCCCAGCAGCCGTTCGGCATCGCGGGCGATGCGGGCGCCGAGGTGCTCGCGGCGCAGCGCCGTCATCGCGAAGATGTCGCCGCCCCCGGCCGACGCGCCCTGCCGGGCATCGTCGCCGACGATCAGCTGGCGGATCAGCGAATCGTAATTGGCACCGCGTTCGCCGAGGTGGACTGCGTGCCATTCGCCCTCTTTGGCCCCGGCCTTGCCCGCCGCCCAGCCGAGCGCGTCGGGAAGGCCGCCGAACTCGTCCACCAGCCCGAGCTGGCGCGCGGTGCCGCCATCCCATACCTGCCCCTGTGCTGCGGCATCGACCCGGTCCACCGGCATCCGCCGCGACTTTGCAACAAGCGCGAGGAAATCCTTGTATGTGCCGCCGATCGAGGTCTGGAACAGGCTGTCCATTGCCGGGGTGAAGCCGCCGATCAGGTCGGGCTGACCCGACAGCGGCGTGGTGCGATAGCCGTCGGAGGTGACGCCGAGCTGTGCGGCGGCCCCTTCGAAGGTCGGGATCACGGCGAAGACCCCGATCGAGCCGGTGACGGTCTCGGGCTCGGCATAGATCCTGTCGCCCGCCATCGCCACCCAGTAGCCCCCGCTCGCGGCGACATTGGCGAAGGACACGGCGACGGGGATCTTGCGGTCGCGGTACCGCTGGATCGCGCGGCGGATCTCTTCCGAGCCGGTCACCGAGCCGCCGGGCGAATCCACCCGCACCACCAGCGCGGCAAGATCATCGTCGAGCGCCTCGTCGAGCAGGTCGGCGATGCGCTTCGCCCCCGCGACGCCCGGGCCGGCATCGCCGTCGACGATCTCGCCCGCGATGGTGACGACGCCGATTTTCTTGCCCTTCCGCTCCTGCCCGAGATCGGCGAGATAGGCGGGAAGCTCGCTCGCGGCGAAGCTGCCGGGCAGTTCGCTCCAAGGGTCCTTGCCCGCCAGTTCGGCCACCCGCGCGCCGAACTGCACGCGGTCGCCGAGCTTGTCGACCAGCCCGGCCGCCACCGCCGCCTCGGCCAGATCGCCGCCCGAACTTTCGATCCACGCGCCCGGATCGCCCGTCACCCGCGCCAGCTGGAGCCGGGGCCGCGCCTTTGTGACATTTGCGCGGTATTCCTCCCAGAGCGCCCCGTAGAGCCCGCCGATGTTCGCCCGCGCTTCGTCCGACATCGAGGTGCGCGACCACGGTTCGACCGCCGACTTGAACTCGCCCACGCGATAGACCCGCGCATTGACGCTCAGCTTTTCCAGCAGCCCGGCATAGTAGAGATTGCTGCCCCCCGGCCCGGCGATCACCGCCACGCCCTGCGGGTCGAGCCACACCTCGCTGGCATGGGCAGCCAGCAGCATGTGATCGTCGGCATAGCCCATCGCGTAGGTCAGCACCGGCTTTCCGGCCTTGCGCACGCGGTCCATGCTCGCGCCGATTTGTTTCAGGTGCACCTGCCCCCCGCCGAGGAAGGTGGTCATGTCCAGCACGACCGCCTTCACCCGTGTGTCGGTCGCGGCGGCATCGAGCGCGCGGACGATATCGCGCGCGCGAGTCTCGCCCAGCGGCGCGCTGCGCGAGAGCAGGGCCTCGATCGGATCGAGCGCGGTCTTTTCCTCGACCACGATCCCGTCGAGGTCGATCAGCAGCGCCCCGTCGCGCACCTGCCCGGGATTGGGCCGGGCCGAGAGCACCCCGAACAGCGCCACGAAGAACAGCAGCATGAACACCAGGACAAGCCCGTCCTTGATCCCCACGAGGATCTTCCAAACCTTGCCGACGAAGCTCATCCGATGTCCCTTTTGCCTTGGCCCTCCCGATCTAGGGTCTTTGGCCGGCAACTTCTATCGGAAAGCTTACGCGGCGGGGTTGAGCGGCGGATGCGGCTCGACTAAGGGCGTGGCTTTAATGGCCACGACCGATCCTTCGCCCTCAGCGGGCCGCTTTCCGCCCGGAAGGCTCGCCTTCCCGCACCGCGATCTCACCGGAATCGGGCACCTCCAGCGCCACGAGATCCTCTACCTGCTGAGCGAGGCCGAGCAGTGGGTCGCGCTCAACCGGCAGAGCGCGAAGCACAGCGACCGGCTGGCCGGGCTGACGATCATCAACGCCTTCTTCGAGAACTCCACCCGCACGCTGCTGTCCTTCGAGATCGCGGGCAAGCGGCTGGGGGCGGACGTGGTCAACATGCACGCCGCCACCTCGAGCGTGAAGAAGGGCGAGACGCTGATCGACACCGCGATCACGCTCAACGCGATGCGCGCCGATGCGATCGTGATCCGCCACGGTTCCTCGGGCGCGACGCGGCTGATCGCGGACAAGGTCGATTGCCCGGTGCTCAATGCTGGCGACGGACAGCACGAACACCCGACGCAGGCCCTGCTCGATGCCTTGACGCTGCGCCATGCGCTGGCCGAGCGCGGGGAGGGGGCCGAGGACTTCACCGGCCTCACCGTCACCATCTGCGGCGACATCCTGCACAGCCGGGTCGCGCGATCGAACATCCTGTGTCTGACGGCGCTCGGTGCCAAGGTGCGGGTCTGCGCGCCGCCCGCGCTGATGCCTGCCGGGATCGAGGCAATGGGGGTGGAGGTGCACCACCGCTTCGATGCGGCGCTCGAGGGCGCGGAGGTGGTGATGATGCTGCGCCTGCAATCCGAGCGGATGAGCGGCCAGTTCGTGCCGTCCCCGCGCGAATACCGCCACCTCTACGGGCTGACGACGAAACGCCTCGCGCTCGCCCGGCCCGATGCGCTGGTCATGCACCCGGGGCCGATGAACCGCGGGGTAGAGATCGACAGCGAGGTCGCGGACCTTGCGGGTCGCTCGCTGATCACCCGGCAGGTCGAGATGGGCGTGGCGATCCGCATGGCCTGTCTCGACGTGCTGACGCGCGGCGCACGCGGGCTGGAGGGCTGGGCATGAGACAGGCGGAGCCGCTCACCATCGTAAACGCGCAGCTGGTCACTCATGCGGGGGTGGTTGCCGGTGCGTTGCGGTGTTGTTGCGGGGTCATCGACGCGATCGGGGCTGATGTCGCACCGCAGGATGGCGACGCGGTGGTCGATGCCCGCGGGCGTCTGCTCGCCCCCGGGCTGGTCGATCTCGGGGTCTTCGCGGTCGACAAGCCCGCCTTCCACTTCGGCGGGATCACCCGTGCGGCGCTGATGCCGGATCAGTCGCCCCCGCTCGACCTGCCGAGCCGGGTGGGCTTCATCGCCAAGAGCGGCAAGCCCGACCTGTGGGTCCATCCCCTCGCCGCCGCGACGCGGGGCCTTGAGGGGTGGGAACTCGCGGAGCTGGCGCTGATGCAGGATGCGGGGGCGCGGGGCATCGCCACCGGGCGGCGCTGGATCGCCGACAGCGGCGTGATGCTGCGGCTGCTGCAATATGCCGCGATGCTCGATCTGGTGGTCGTCGCCCATGCCGAAGACGGCGGGCTGGCCGGAGAGGCGGCTGCCACGGCAGGCGAGATCGCGACCCGGCTAGGCCTGCCCGCTGCCCCCGCTGAGGCCGAGGCGCTCGCCATCGCCCGCGATATCGCGCTGGCCGAACTCGCGGGGGCGCGGCTCCACATCCGGCAGGTGACGACAGCGCGGGGCTTCGAGCTGGTGCGCGAGGCCAAGGCGCGGGGCCTGCCGGTGACCTGCGGGATCACGCCGGCGCATTTCATGCTCTCCGACCTCGCCACGGCCGACTTCCGCACCTTCACCCGTCTCTCGCCCCCGCTCAGGAGCGAGGCCGACCGTCAGGCGGCGCTCGCCGCCATCGCCGACGGCACCGTGGACGTGATCGCCAGCGGCCATGACCCGCGCGGGCCCGAGGACAAGCGCCTGCCCTTCGCCGATGCGCTGCCCGGCATGGCGGGGGCCGAAACGTTGCTCGCCATGACCCTGGGGCTGGTGCGGGATGGCGTGGTCGACACCCCCCGCGCCTTCGACCTGCTGGCGACCAATCCCGCCCGCATCCTCGGCGTCCCTGCCGGGGCGCTGGCGGCGGGGCTGGAGGCCGACCTTGCCTTGATCGATCCGGACGCGCCGTGGATCATCGACCGGCGCAAGATGGAGGCCACCGCCGACAATACTCCCTTCGACCGGCAGGGTGCGCAGGGGCGGGTGCTGGGCCTGTGGAAGGGCGGGGTGCGGCTGGCGCTCTGAGTTCCGGCAGGTGCCGAAAAACAACTCCCGGACAGCGCGGGGCTGTCCGGGAGCAAGGCTTGCTCATTCCTGTGACAGGAAATCGTGTCAGCGGGTGCGCGCGGCCATCCGAACGTCGCGCTTGACGGCGCCGGCGGGCGGGGTGGTGGCGGCATAGGCGAAGCATCCGCGACCGGCCGACTTGACCGTGCCGCACATAGCCTTGGCGCTGTTCGGACCGAAGCCGTCTGCGGCGACGCGCCAGAAGGTGCGGCCGTTCACCAGCGCCTCGGTGATCACCGGCTGGTGATCCTTGAGCTGCGGGAACTTCGCCTTGAGGGCGTTCCAGCCGCGCTCGGCCTCGATCTTGCTGTTGTAGGAGCCGAGCTGGACGAGGTGCGAGGCGGCGGCCTTGTCGCTCGCCACCGGCGCAGGCGCGGGGGCGGCGGCGGGGGCGGCCATGCGGCGCTGTGAGGCATTGCCCGCGACCCGCGGCGCGCCCGGCGCGCGGCGCGACTGGGCGGCAGCGGCGGGCAGTTCCTGCACCACCGGGACCGAGACGAAACGCGGGCCGGCAGTGGCCGGAGCGACCGTCGCGACTCCCGGCTCGGGCGCTGCGGCGGCGGGGGCAAAGGCGGCCGTGAAGGTCGCCGAGGGAGCCGGATCGGCCACCTTCACCGGCTCGGCATAGGCGAGTTCGCTTGCGCCCTGGGCGGCGGCTTCGGCGACCATCACCTCCTGCGCCGGGAAATTGGCGAGCGCGAGACGCTGCGGTTGGCCGGCGTCGGCCCGCGGGGTCACGTCGAGCATGGCGGCGATGCGTTCCTGGAACAGTTCGGGCGCCGAGCGCGAGGCCCACTGGGAAAGGCGCGCCTCGAGCTGGTCGGCGGGCACGTCCTCGGCCGCCATCACCCGCGCCGCGCGCCAGTTGCCGGCGAGGGCATAGGTGTAAGCGAGGTTCTGGCGCAGCTTGGGCGTGGCTTGCTCGGCGCTGCGCACGGCGTTGATCAGCACGTGGACGCCGCGTTCCGGCTGCCCGGCGAGCGCGAGGGCGAGACCGAGATCGGCGGCATCGAGGCTCTGCGCATATTCGTCGAGGACGGTCACTGCCGCGCGCGAATCGCCGGTGGCGATCTTGGCGAGAGCGAAGCTCAGCACGGTGCGCGGGTTCTCGTCACCCAGATCGAGCGCGTCGCCGAAGCTGGTCGCCGCCGATTCGAAGCGGCCTGCCTCGAGGTAGGCCGCGCCCAACAGCGCGCGGAAGCCGGGGTTGCGCGGCTCGGCGAGAACGGCCGCCTCGGCGTGCATGATCGCCTTGTCGACCTGGCCCTTGGCGAGCGCGGTCTGGGCGCTGCCGAAGGACACGTCGGCACGCGGCGCGGCGGAGGCCATGCACCCGGCCATCGCCAGTCCGGCGATCGCAGTGGTGACGGCGAGCGCGAGGCGCGGCGTGGCGATGCCGGTCTTGAGCTTACGGTCCATTGTCATTTCCCCCGTTCGGTCCTGGCTGTTCACGTTTCGTGGTGGTGGTCGGTCGCGCGCCGGATCAGTGACGCTTGAGGTGGTTGGCGATGACGTCGAGCTCGCCATACTCGGCGAGCAGGCGGTCGAGCGCCTCGGTCACGAGCGCCTGGGCGCTGACGCCCTGCATCGTCGCGGCGAGACGCAGCTTGAGATGGCGGTCGGCATCGAGCCGCAGCGTGAAGGCGGCGCGGCGGCCGGACTGCACGGCGGGCACGCGCGGCTTGGCGGGTGCGCGCGGCGCGGGTGCGGGTGCGGCGACGGGTTCGGGTGCGAGCGGGGCGTAGAGCGCGGTGTCCGCCTCCTCGTCCTCGTCCTCGTCCTCGTAGCCGTAATCCTCGTCCTCGGCCTCGCCGTAGAGAGCCTCGCCGTCCTCGTCATATTCGGGTTCGCGGTCCTCGGGACCGGTCATCGCCGCATCGGCGAGCACGCGCTCCTCGAGCCGACGCTGCTGGCGCCGCACGATCGGGCCGGGGTGCGCGGGGATGCCGTCAGGCGCGATGTCGGCGTTGATCGGCACGATCTCGGCGCCGCCCTCATGGTCCGAATCGCCCATGTCGTTCCAGCCGAGATCCTCGAGCTGCTCCTCGGCGACCGGGGTCTCGCCCGTCACCAGCGGCGCGACCTGCGGACGCATCGCGGGCTTGGCGCCGCCCTTGCGGGCCAGCAGCGAGGGGCCGAGCGAGGCGAAACCGGAATCCGACATGGGCCTGTCCGCCTTCCCGCTTACTGCGCGACCCGGCGACCGAAGCCGCCGGCCGGACGCGGCACGCCGCCCATGTGCTGACCCGCGCCATTGGGGGCGGCAGCGAAGACGGTGCGGCGGAAGTTCTTTTCGAGCCGGTCGGCGATGTAGCGCCACAGCGCGGCGATCTCGGCGGCGGAGCGGCTTTCGGGATCGACTTCCATCACCGTGCGGCCGTCGATCATCGAGGCGGCGAAGTCGGTGCGGTGGTGCAGCGTGATCGGGGCGACGGTGCCGTGCTGCGAGAGCGCGACCGCGGCTTCCGAGGTGATCTTGGCCTTTGGGGTGGCGGCGTTGACGACGAACACCAGCGGCTTGCCCGCGCGCTCGCACAGGTCGACCGTGGCGCCCACGGCGCGCAGGTCGTGCGGGGAGGGGCGGGTCGGCACGACGATCAGCTCCGCCACCGAGATGACCGACTGGATCGCCATCGTGATCGCCGGCGGGGTGTCGATCACCGCGAGCTTGAAGCCCTGCTGGCGCAGCACCTGGAGGTCGTTGGCGAGACGCGCCACGGTGGTCTGGGCGAAGGCAGGATATTCCGCCTCGCGCTCGTTCCACCAGTCGGCGAGCGACCCTTGCGGGTCGATGTCGATCAGCACGACCGGCCCGGCGCCGGCGCGCTGGGCCTGGACGGCGAGATGTCCGGACAGGGTGGTCTTGCCCGATCCACCTTTCTGCGATGCCAAAGCGAGTACACGCAACGCCTGGGTCCCCCATGGATTGAACCGCTGGCAGGCCGCCCTATTGCGACCCTGCGACAACGGCTGGATGGACACGGGATCGCAGGATACCCCTAATTTAGAGTTAACAACGGGCTGCCGCGTGCAAGAAGGTCCTGATCGCCCTCGCGACCTTTGCCGCACCCTCTGCCGCAGCATGGTGCCGGGGTGGCAGGCAACCATTTGCTAACCGTGTTTGCCTATGCTGCCCTGCGAGACATCCACCGGCACACCGCGAGGCAGACAGGCGATGGCAAGGATCATGGTGACGAAGACGATGGCAAAGCGCGGCGTGGTCGCTGCGGGCACGGTGCTGGCGATGCTGGCCGTTCCGGCTCTGGCCGACGTCAAGGCCGGGGTCGACGCGTGGAGCGCGGGCGATTTCACCCGCGCGGTGGTCGAATGGCAGGGTCCGGCGGCGGCGGGCGATCCCGACGCGCTGTTCAACCTCGCCCAGGCCTACCGCCTCGGGCGCGGGGTCGAGGTCGACAACGCCCGCGCGCGCAAGCTCTATGAAGAGGCGGCGCGGCTCGGCCATGTGAAGGCGGCCGACAATTACGGGCTGATGCTGTTCCAGGAAGGCGAGCAGGAAAAGGCCATGCCGCTGATCAAGGCTGCCGCCGACCGCGGTGATCCGCGCGCGCAATACGTGCTCGGCCTTTCGCACTTCAACGCCGACTACGCCCCGCGCGACTGGGTGCGCGCCTATGCGCTGATGACGCTGGCGAACGGTTCGGGTCTGCCGCAGGCGCGCGACGCGTTGGCGCAGATGGACAAGTATGTGCCGCAGGCCCAGCGGGCCCAGGCTCAGTCGCTCGCCCGCGAGCTGGAGGCGGGGGCCAAGGCCCAGCGTTCCGCAGAGCTGGCGGCAGTGGAACTGGGCACGCGCCTGGCTGCCGCTCCGGCTCCGGCTCCGGTTCCGGCTGCGGCAGGCGCAGCGGCCAAGCGCCCGGCCGTCGCTGCCGTGACCCAGCCCGCACCCAAGGCCGCCGGCCTGCCGCCCGCGCCGCGAACGGTCACGCCTGTGCCGGTCGCCGCCGCCGCTGCTGCTGCCGCGCCCAAGCCCGCCGCCGCGACGCCCGTCCCCGCGCCTGCCGCCGCCCCGCGCCGGCAGGGCAACTGGCGCGTCCAGCTCGGCGCTTTCGGCGTCGCCGCCAATGCCGACCGCCTGTGGGGCCAGCTTTCCGGCCACGCCGCGCTCGCCGGAACCAGGAAGACCCTCGTGCCTAGCGGTAGCCTGACCCGCCTGCTCGCCACCGGCTTTGCCAGCGAGAGCGAGGCGAGCCGCGCCTGCGCAAGCCTCAAGCGCGAGGGCAAGGCCTGCGTCGTCGCCGGGCAGGGCTGAACGCGGACCAACCGCCGAGCGATTTCGACAACCCGCTCTTTTCAAAGAGCCGCGCTCTGCTAGTCTCCCGCCATTCAAGGGCCGGGGGATCAGCCATGAACGACACGATTGCGCCGAGCATCGACGACAACGCCGCCGCGGTTCCCGCGTCCGCGATCGCCCCGGTGGGCGCCGCCGAGCGCATCGACACGCTCGATTTCATCCGCGGGCTGGCGGTGATGGGCATCCTTGCCGCCAACATCGTCGCCTTCGGGCAGCCGATGATGGCCTACTTCACGCCCGGCAAGTTTCTCGTCCCCGCCGGCGATCCCGATGGCTGGATGTGGATCGCGCAGTTCATCCTCGTCGACGGCAAGATGCGCGGGCTGTTCACCCTGCTGTTCGGGGCGGGGATGTACCTGTTCATGGAGAAGGCGTGGGCGCGCGGCGCGACCCGGTGGCTTCAGGCATGGCGCCTGGTCATCCTGCTGGGCTTCGGGCTTTTCCATTTCTATTTCATCTGGTTCGGCGACATCCTTTCGCTTTATGCCCTGGTCGGCCTGATTGTGCTGGCCTGCCTCAAATGGAGCATCAAGACGCAGCTCTGGGTGGGCCTTGCCGGCTACATGCTGGGTGTGGTGTTCTATGCCTTCACGGTCTTCCCCTGGCTGGTGACGGGCACCGCCTTGGGCGACAGCTCGCCCGAGATGGCCGAGATGCGCGACGGGATGAGGGCCGAGATGCAGTCCCAGATCGCCGAGCAGGCGCCGGTCAACGAGGCGATCGCCTCGGGCGATTATGCCGCGCTGGTGGCGCACCGGATCGGCGAGCAGGGGCTGGAGCCCTTCACCAATGTCTTCCTGTTCGGCTTCGAGACGCTGCCGCTGATGCTGATCGGCATCGCGCTCTACCGCATCGGGTTCTTCTCGGGTGCGATCGCGCGGGAGAAGCTGGTGCTCTGGGGCTGGACCGGAATGATCGCCGGAGGGCTGGCGCACCTCGCGATCGGCCTGCTGATGCAGGCTGACGGTTTCAGCCCGTTCGGCACCCAGGCCGCCTTCCTCGGCATGAGCGCCCTGCCGCGCCTGTGGATGGTGATCGGTCTCGTCGCGCTGCTGGTCGCCTATGCGCCCTCGGCCACCGGCTGGCTCGGCGATCGCGTGCGCGCAGCCGGGCGGGCGGCCTTCACCAACTATCTCGGCACCTCGGTGGTGATGATGTTCCTGTTCCACGGCTGGGCGCTGGGCCTGTTCGGGCAGCTGAACCGCCCGCAGCTTTATGTCGTGGTGGTGCTGGCCTGGGTGCTGATGCTCGCATGGTCGAAGCCGTGGCTCGATCGCTACCGTTACGGCCCGCTCGAATGGCTGTGGCGGTGTCTCACCTACCGGACGGTCTTTCCCTTGAGGAAGTGATTTTCCCACTTGTTATTAAGAATGGTTCGCATACATTCGCTCCTGCAAACGCCTCGCAGGAAAGATTCGCACGCCCATGTACATCTGCATCTGCAATGCCATCCGCGAGACCGACTTGCGGAAAGCCGCGCTCTCCTGCGAGGGTGACGCAGAAGCGACCTACGCTTGCCTCGGCAAGCGCCCCAATTGCGGCCAGTGCCTTGATGAAGCGCAGGAAATCATCGACGCCGAGCGCGCCGCCGCCAAGTGCGATTTCCTCGCAGTAGAGGCCGCCTGAGCCGCGATTGCGAACGGCTCGCAAGCGACTGATTCGCAAAGATTTTTCTCGCCCGACCCTTGCGGATAGGCCCCGGCACCGTCTACAATGACGGCAATGCCGGCACGCGGCTTTGACATTACGCAAGGAGCTTTCCCCATGAAGGGCGACCAGAAGGTCATCGACTATCTCAACCAGGCGCTCACCAACGAGCTGACCGCGATCAACCAGTACTGGCTGCACTATCGCGTGCTCGACAACTGGGGTCTCAAGAAGCTCGCCGCCTACGAGCGCCACGAATCGATCGAGGAAATGGAGCACGCCGACAAGCTGGCGGAGCGCATCCTGTTCCTCGAGGCGCTGCCCAACTTCCAGGCGATCCACAAGCTCAAGGTCGGCGAGAACGTCGAGGAGATCCTGCGCGCCGATCTCGCGCTCGAGAACGAGGCGATCCCGCTGCTGCGCGACGCGATCGAATATTGCGAGAGCGTGCGCGACTACGTGAGCCGCGAGCTGTTCGCTTACATCCTCAAGAACGAGGAAGAGCATGTCGACTTCATCGAACAGCAATTCGAGATGATCGAGCGCATGGGCCTGCACAACTACTGCCAACTGCAGAGCGCGCCGGCCGGCGACAGCTGACGGATCAATTCGCGCGCTCCTGCGGGGGCGGCGGAGGCACGATTGCCGCACAGGGGCAGGGCCGGGCGAGGCTCTGCCCTTTTTGCGTTACGGCCAAGGCGAAGTCAGCCGGCGTTATGTCGTCTCGGGCAACCCACTTGACTGATCCGGCGCCGAGGCGCACTTTCCTGCCGGGGGGAGAAGCGCGGGCATGCTGCGGGCACGCCAGCGCGCGTTAGGGTGAGGGGACAACCGCAGCATCATCGCGTGCAAACCCTCCAATAGCATCACGCATTGGAGGACATCATGAAGACACTTGCCAAACTGATCGGCTGCGGCATCGCGGCAGGCTCGCTTGCTCTGGCGGCACCGGCCTATGCCCAGCCTGCCGAGGTCTACAAGGACTACACCCCGGCCGACGAGGTGATCGAGATGACCCTCGTCAAGGTCGACGAAGGCCACGCCGACACCTACCTCGGCGGCCTGCGCAAGACCTGGATCGCTGCCAACGAGATCCAGAAGAAGCTCGGCCATATCAAGGACTACGCCATCTACGGCGTGCCCTATGGCGATGGCGAGTTCAACGTCGTGCTGATCGTCGTATTTCCCAATACCGAGGCGCTGGGTCCGAGCAAGGAACGCTACATGGCGTTCCTCGAGGCCTACGGGAAGGCCAATATCGACGCTGGCAACAAGACCCAGATCGAGCTCTACAACAAGATCCGCGAGATCCAGGGCACCTACCTGCTGCGCAAGGTGAACTTCGCGAACTGAACCGCGAGGGGGCAGGGCCGCGAGAGGCTCTGTCCCTTCTTTCGCCTTGCCGCTACTCCTTCGGCTCCACCGCCCCTATCGCCGCCAGCCGGGTTTCCAGCAGGAAGAAGCCGAGCCCCGTCACCAGCAGTGCCATCGTCAGCACCCACAGCCCCGCGATCACCGTGCCGATCTGGGCGGTGATATAGGCGCTGATGAACAAGAGGCCGATCACGAGGCTGATCATCACCGCCGCCGCGGTCGAGAACATGATCGCGCCTTGCATCAGCCGCCGGCGGCGCATCAGCCAGCCCACCTCGCGTGTCTGGCGCGGGGTGCGATGTTCCTCCATCCTGTCCTCGATGATCTCGATGCGCTTGGCGATCCAGATCATGCGGCTCATGATGACGTTCATCACCGCACCGATCCCCGAGAGCAGGAACGCTGGCGCAAGGCTCAGCTGCACCACCTGCTGCACCCGCGGGGTGGAGGCGGTGCGCTCGATGATTTCGAAGGCGAAGGGCGAGTGCACCGCCGCAGCGGCGAGGAGGTCGGGGAGCATGGCCCGCTAGTCCTTGGCGTAGGGGTTCTTGTTGGTCTTGAGCGTGACGCGCACCGGCACGGCGTCGAAGCCGAGCTTGGCCCGGATGCCGTTCACCAGATAGCGCTCGTAGCTCTTGGGGAGCAGGTCGAGCCGCGTGCCGAAGATCACGAAGCGCGGCGGGCGGGTGCCGGCCTGAGTGATGTAACGCAGCTTGATCCGCTTGCCGCCAGGGGCCGGAGGCGGGTTCGCTTCCATCGCGTCGTCGAACCAGCGGTTCAATGCCGAGGTGCTGACGCGCTTCGACCACGCCTCGCGCAGCTCGAACGCCCCGGCGAGCATCTGGTCGAGGCCCTTCCCGGTCTTGGCGGAGACGGCGAACAGCGGCAGGCCGCGCACCTGCGCAAGGCCGTCGTCGAGCGCCGCGCGGATGCCGTTGAACAGCTTGCTCGCGTCCTCGGCCACGTCCCACTTGTTGATCGCGATCATCAGCGCGCGGCCTTCTTCGAGGACGAGGCTGGCGATCTTCAAATCCTGATGCTCCAGCCCCTGCGTCGCATCGAGCAGCAGCACCACGACCTCGGCAAAATCCACCGCCCGCCGCGCGTCGGCCACGGAGAGCTTTTCGAGCTTCTCGGTGACATTTTTCTTCTTGCGCATCCCCGCCGTGTCGATGAGCCGGATCTCGCGGGTCTCGTCGGTCTTGGGGTCGGTCCATTCCCAGTCGATCGCGATCGAATCGCGGGTGATCCCGGCTTCGGGGCCGGTCAGCAGGCGGTCTTCGCCGAGCAGGCGGTTGATGAGCGTCGACTTGCCCGCGTTGGGCCGCCCGACGATGGCGAGTTTCAGGGGGCCGGAGGGGCGATCCTCCTCGTCCATGTCGCGCAAGGCCGCACGTTCGGCGTCGTTCGCCTCTTCCCAGGCCTCGGCCTTGGCGCCGATGATCGGCCACAGCCCGCCGAACAGCTCGGCGACGCCCTCGCCGTGCTCGGCCGAGACCGCGAGCGGCTCGCCGAGGCCGAGAGCATAGGCCTCCATCACCCCGGCTTCGGCAGCGGCGCCCTCGGCCTTGTTGGCGACCACCACCACCGGCACTTCCTGTTCGCGCAGGTAGCGGGCGATTTCCTCGTCGAGCGGGGTCAGGCCCGCGCGCGCGTCGACCACGAACAACGCCGCGTCCGCGCCTGCAAGGCTCGCCTCGGTCTGCTTCCTCATCCGGCCGGGGAGGCTGAGTTCGTCCTCGTCCTCCCACCCGGCGGTGTCGACCACGGTGAAGTGCAGGCCGGCGATCACCGCATCGCCCATCCTGCGGTCGCGCGTCACCCCGGGCTGGTCATCGACCAGCGCGAGTTTCTTGCCCACGAGCCGGTTGAACAGCGTGGACTTGCCGACGTTGGGTCGGCCGATGATGACGACTTCGGGCTTGGCGGGGAGGGACATGACCCGCGCCAAGTGGGCGCAAATGCCGCTTTTGGCAAGGTTTGGCTGGGGTCAGCCCTTCTTGGCGACCGGCGGGTTCTCGCCCAGATCCTCGTACCAGGCCTCGACCGGGCCGGTGAGCTTGATCGTCAGCGGCTGGCCCTTGCGGTCGACCGCCTTGCCCGCCTGCACCCGCACCCAGCCTTCTGAGATCGAGTATTCCTCGATATCGGTGCGCACCCGGTCCTTGAACCGGATGCCGACTCCGCGCTGCAGCTTCTCCGCATCGAAGAAGGGGCTGCGCGGGTTGACCGACAGGTGATCGGGCGGCACATCCGCGCCGGCAGAGGCGGCGGGGGCGGTTTCGGGGGTGTCTTCGCTCATGGCCCGCGCCCTTATCGGGGCTTTGCGCCAGCTTCAAGCGTGTTGCGCTTGCCCTTTTGGCGCGAGGCGGATAAGGGCACCCGCTGATACGCGCGGGGAGCCACACGCTTCCCGCGCGGCTTCGTTCGGGCATGCGGGCGTGGCGAAATTGGTAGACGCACCAGATTTAGGTTCTGGCATCGCAAGATGTGGGGGTTCGAGTCCCTTCGCCCGCACCAAGTTCGCCCCTCACCGGCCCGGCCTTACGGATTTCTAGTCAAGAAGGCTTCAGACCAGTTCCCATGCAGACCAAGCAGACTGTCAACGAAGGGCTCAAGCGCGCCTATCTGATCACGATCACCGCGGCCGAACTGGCCGCCAAGATCGATGCCGAGATCAAGAAGATCGCGCCGCAGGTGCGGATGCCCGGCTTCCGCCCCGGCAAGGTGCCCGCAAACCTCGTCAGGAAGATGCACGGCGAGGCCCTGCACGGTCAGGTCGTCAACGACACGATCCGCGAATCGGTCGACAAGCTGATCCGCGACGAGGCGCTGCGCCCCGCTATGCAGCCGGAAGTGGGCCTCAACGAGGACTATGAAGAAGGCAAGGACGCCGCCGTCACCGTCAGCCTCGAAGTGCTGCCGACGATCGAGGCGCCGAGCATCGAGTGCCTGAAGCTCGAGAAGCTGGTGGTCCCCGTGACCGACGCGCAGATCGACGAGGCGCTCGGCAATATCGCCGCGCAGAACAAGAGCTACAAGGACGCCGCCAAGACCAAGAAGGCGGACGAGGGCGACCAGCTGATCATCGACTTCGTCGGCAAGCTCGACGGCGTCGAGTTCGAGGGCGGCAAGGCTGAAGACGCGGCGCTCGTGCTCGGTTCGGGCACCTTCATCCCCGGCTTCGAGGACCAGCTGGTCGGCGTGAAGACCGGTCAGGAAAAGACGATCACCGTCACCTTCCCCGAAAACTACCAGGCCGAACACCTCGCCGGCAAGGAAGCGACCTTCGACGTCACCGTGAAGGCGGTGAAGGTCGAGACCGAGACCACGGTGGACGAGGACTTCGCCAAGAGCCTCGGGCTCGACAGCCTCGACAAGCTGCGCGAGATCATGAAGGGCCAGCTGGAACAGCAGACCGCCGGTCTGACCCGCACCCAGATGAAGCGCGCGCTGCTCGACCAGCTCGCTGCGGGCCACAGCTTCGAGGTGCCGGGCACCATGGTCGAGGCCGAGTTCCAGCAGATCTGGGCCCAGCTCCAGCAGGAAGCCGCCCGCGAGGAAGATGCGGCCGCCGCACTCAAGCAGATCGAGGACGAGAAGGACGAATACCGCTCGATCGCCGAACGCCGCGTGCGTCTCGGCCTGCTGCTCTCGGAAATCGGCCAGGCCAACGGCGTGGAAGTGACCCAGCAGGAAATGGGGATGCTGATCCAGCAGGCCGCGATGCAGTATCGCGCCGAGGACCGCGAGCGCTTCGTCCAGTACGTCCAGTCCGAGCCGATGGTTGCCGCCCAGCTGCGCGCGCCGCTGTATGAGGACAAGGTCGTCGACTTCCTGTTCGACAAGGCGGAAGTTACCGAACGCGAAGTGACCGTCGAGGAACTTCAGGCCGCGATCGAGGCGGAAGAAACCGCCGAAGCGGCGCCGGCTGCCAAGAAGGCTCCGGCCAAGAAGAAGGCCCCGGCCAAGAAGGAAGCCGCCGCCGAGGAAGCGCCTGCTGCCGAAGAAAAGCCGGCCGCGAAGAAGGCTCCGGCCAAGAAGGCCGCTCCCAAGAAGGAAGCTGCCCCGGCCGAGGAAGGCGAAGCCAAGCCTGCCAAGAAGGCCCCGGCCAAGAAGGCTGCGGCCAAGAAGTGATCAGGTGAGCGGCGGGGCGCTTACTCCCCCGCCGGTCGCCACACCCGGAACGAAGGCGCGGGCAGCCTGGCTGTCCGCGCCTTTTCGTAGACTGCGCCCGCCTTCAGCACCTCGTGGTCCTGCCACTGGCCGCCCATGATGCTGAAGCCCACCGGCAGGCCCTCGACCGCGCCCATCGGCACGGTGAGGTGCGGATAGCCCGCGATCGCGGCGAGATAGCCAGCGCCGATGCGCCCGCCGAAATTGTCGCCGTTGACCAGATCGGTGCTCCACGCCGGCCCCGTGGTGGGCGCGACGAGGAAGCGCACCTGGTTGTCGGCGAGCAGCTTGTCGATCCCCTCGGCGCGGGTCAGGCGGCGGAGCGTGGCGAGGTTCTTCGCATAGGCCTCGGCGTCGGTGGTTTCGAGCGCCCGCTCGAACAGGTCCTGCCCGAACCAGCGCATTTCGGCCGCGGCGTTGGCGGTGTTGAAGGCGACCACATCGGCTAGGCTGCGCGGTCCGCCGGTGCCGGGACGGGCGGCGAGATACTTGTCCATCTCGACCCTGAGCTCGTACATCAGCACCGGCAGCGAGGCGCCCCACAGCTCGCCCGAGGGGGTGAACTCGATGTCCACCAGCACAGCGCCCGCGCGCGTCAGGTCGGCGAGCGCGGTCTCGAACAGCGCCTTGACGTCCGCGCGGCTGCCGACCGCGCTGCGCAGCACGCCGATGCGCACGCCCGCGAGCGAGGCGGTGTCGAGCCCGGCGGTGTAATCGGGCACGCGCTTCGCCTCGAGCGTCGCCGGATCGGACCGGTCCTCGCCGGCGATCGCGGTCAGCAGCAGGGCGGCATCATAGACCGTCTTCGTCATCGGCCCGGCGGTGTCCTGCGTGCTCGAGATTGGCACCACATGGGTGCGGCTGACGATGCCGACGCTGGGCTTGAAGCCGACGATGCCGCCCACGCTCGCCGGGCAGGTGATCGAGCCGTTGGTCTCGGTCCCGATCGCGCCCCATGCGAGGCCCGCCGCGATCGCCGCCCCGCTGCCGCTCGAGGAACCGCAGGTGTTGCGGTCGATGGCGTGGGGGTTGCGCGTCAGCCCGCCGACCGCGCTCCACCCGCTGGTGGAGTTGTCGGACCGGATATTGGCCCATTCGCTGAGGTTGGTCTTGCCCAGCACCACGCCGCCGTTCTTGCGCAGCAGCGCGATCAGCGGCGCATCGCGGCCTGTGGCATTGTCTTTCAGCGCAAGGCTGCCCGCGGTCGTCGGCCACTCGGCGATCTCGACATTGTCCTTCACCAGCACGGTGCGGCCCTTGAGCGGCCCGGTCGCGAACTGCTGACGCGCCTTGACCGAAGCGGCGGGATCATAGTCGATCACCGCGTTGATGCGCGGGCCCGCATCGTCGAGCGCCTGGATGCGCAGGATATATTCGTCCACCGCGAGCAGCTCGTTCACGGCCGCCCGATCGGATGCCGTGGCGACCGGCGGGCTCGCCGACTGGGCGAAGGCCGGGACGGCGGTGGTGGCGAGGAGCAGGGCGAGGGCCGGGCGGCCGAGGGCGGTGGTCGTCATCGTGACAGGGTTTGCCACGCATCCGCCCCGCGACAAGAGGGAAAACGCCGGGCGCGCGCCTTGCCGCCTCCCCGTCAATTCACAGGGACAAGGTAAACGCCCTTGAAATTGCCCCCCGCCTGCCGACATAGCCATCCGGAACCCAAAATGGACAAGGGCCCTTCAATGATCGATCTGTTCGGCAATACCGGCGAAGCTTACGGAACCCAGGGCCAGTTCACCCGCGATCCGGTTACCGGCGCGCTGGTGCCCGTCGTGGTCGAGCAGACCAGCCGGGGCGAACGCAGCTTCGACATCTTCTCGCGTCTGCTGCGCGAGCGCATCGTCTTCGTCACCGGGCAGGTGGAAGACGGCATGGCCTCGCTGATCGTCGCCCAGCTGCTGTTCCTCGAGAGCGAGAACCCCTCGAAGCCGATCTCGATGTACATCAACTCGCCCGGGGGCGTCGTGACCGCCGGTCTCGCGATCTACGACACCATGCAGTACATCAAGCCGCGCGTGTCGACCGTGTGCATCGGGCAGGCCGCCTCGATGGGCAGCTTCCTTCTCGCCGCGGGCGAGCCGGGAATGCGCATCGCGCTCCCGAACGCGCGGATCATGATCCACCAGCCCTCGGGCGGGGCGCGCGGGATGGCGTCGGACATCGAGATCCAGGCGCGCGAGATCCTGCGCATCCGCAGCCGCATGAACGATCTCTATGTTCGGTTCACCGGCCGCAGCCTCGAGGAAATCGAGAAGGCGATGGACCGCGACACCTTCCTCGAGGCCGAGGAAGCCAAGGCCTTCGGTCTGGTCGACAAGGTGTTCGAGACCCGGCCCGACAGCGAGGAAACCGGCATCGAGGACGGTTCGGGCGGGGCACCTGAATAAGCTTCCCGCCCCGACCTGCACCACGGCGGGACAGAGCGCCGCCAGACGTGGCTTTTCCACGCCATGTCGAGGGCGGCAGCCATGGTAACACCACGAATTCACGCGCCATGTGTTGATTCATGGGGGCCACGCGATACACTTGACGAATCCGTGCGCGACGTTCCGGCGCCTGCACAAGCGGATTCGAGGACACAGGAATGACCAAATTGAGCGGATCCGACAGCAAGAGTACCCTCTACTGCAGCTTCTGCGGGAAGTCGCAGCACGAGGTGCGCAAGCTTATCGCCGGCCCCACGGTGTTCATCTGCGATGAATGCGTCGAGCTGTGCAACGACATCATCCGCGAGGAAACCAAGTCAGGGATCGCCGGCAAGAAGGACGGCGAGATCCCCACGCCAATGGACATCTTCACCACCCTGAACGACTACGTGATCGGACAGGACCGGGCGAAGCGCGTGCTCTCGGTCGCGGTGCACAACCACTACAAACGCCTCAAGCACTCCGGCAAGGCGGGCGACGTCGAGCTGGCGAAGTCGAACATCCTGCTCGTCGGCCCGACCGGTTCGGGCAAGACCCTGCTCGCCCAGACCCTGGCGCGCACGTTCGACGTGCCCTTCACCATGGCCGATGCGACCACGCTGACCGAGGCCGGTTACGTTGGCGAGGACGTCGAGAACATCATTCTCAAGCTGCTCCAGGCCTCCGACTACAATGTCGAGAAGGCCCAGCACGGGATCGTCTACATCGACGAGATCGACAAGATCACCCGCAAGGCCGAGAACCCCTCGATCACGCGCGATGTTTCGGGTGAGGGCGTGCAGCAGGCGCTCCTGAAGCTGATGGAAGGCACCACCGCCTCCGTTCCGCCGCAGGGCGGGCGCAAGCATCCGCAGCAGGAGTTCCTGCAGGTCGACACGACCAACATCCTGTTCATCTGCGGCGGGGCCTTCGCGGGCCTCGATAAGATCATTGCCGACCGGTTGCAGAAGCGCTCGATCGGCTTCGGCGCACACGTCGCCGATCCCGACAAGCGACGCGTGGGCGAGCTGCTCGAGAAGTCCGAGCCTGAGGATCTACTCAAGTTCGGCCTGATCCCCGAATTCGTTGGGCGCCTGCCGGTCATCGCCACGCTGCACGATCTCGACGTGCCGGCGCTGGTGACGATCCTCAAGGAGCCGAAGAACGCGCTGGTCAAGCAGTACCGCAAGCTCTTCGAGCTCGAGGACGTCGAGCTGACTTTCACCGACGACGCCCTCCAAGCGATCGCCGAGCGCGCGATCAAGCGCAAGACCGGCGCGCGCGGCCTGCGTTCGATCGTCGAGGGCCTGCTGCTCGACACGATGTTCGACCTGCCCGACATGGAAGGCGTCACCGAAATCGTGATCGACGCCGATGTGGTCGCGGGCAAGAAGGAACCGATCCGCGTTCACGGTGGCGAGGCGAAGAAGGAAGAGGCGGCCTAAGTCTCGGCCCCAGAAAAACAAGGCGAAAACGACGCGCCGCCGGAGCCTTCCCGGGCTCCGGCGGCGCTGTGCATCCGGCACCCTGAAAGCGAAACCCCGCCCGGCCCTGGAGGTGGACCGGACGGGGTCGGAGAAAGCGCCGCCCCTCTCGGGAGGGGATTGGGGGAATGAAGGGCAGCGCCAGCTTGTCTGTTAGGTCACGCGGGCAGGAACACGCCGTCGGTCACGTGCACGACGCCGTTCGAGGTCATGACGTCGGCCTTCACGACGGTGGTCTTGCCGCCCTTGGCATCGGTGATCACGACATTGCCGCCTTCGAGCATCGCGGTCAGCGTGCCGCCCTGAACGGTGGTGATCGTCGCCTTGCCACCGTTCGCGTTGATCAGCTTGACGAGGTCGCCCGCGGTCACCTTGCCGGGAACGGCATGGTAGGTGAGGATGGTGGTCAGCGTGCCCTTGTTCTCGGGCTTCACCAGCGTTTCGACGGTGCCGGCGGGCAGCTTGGCGAAGGCGGCGTCGGTCGGGGCGAAAACCGTGAACGGGCCGGGGCTCGAGAGGGTGTCGACGAGGCCGGCGGCCTTGACCGCGGCGACCAGCGTATTGTGCATGCCGGTGCTCATGGCGGTCTGGACGATGTTCGATTCCGCCTTCTTCGCCATGTGGTTGTCGGCGAGGACGGGGGGCGTCACGAGAGTGGTGGTGGCAGCAAGCGCGGCCGCGACGGCGGCGATGAGGGTGGTCTTGGGGGTCACTTCGGGATCTCCGCAAATGGGGTGGTCACGTCTGCAAGCCCCTCCCGCTTGCGTGAAAAGCTACGCAAGCCGCCGTGCGGCAGATGCACCGAATTTGCTAATGCGGATGAATCACCGCTGACGCGCGGCGAAGCGAAGGGCGCTCAGGCGCGGGTAAAGGCGCCCTTGGCGACCACCGGCCCGGCGTCCTGCCCCTCGGGCTTGCCGCCGATCGGCTCGCGCGTGAGGGCAAGTCCCGCCCCCTCGCCGAGCTTTGCGGTTACGGCAGCGGGCAGGGCCATGCTGCGCACCTTGCCGGGTGCGACCACGCCCAGCGACTGCGGCGCCGAGCCGTCGGTGGGCACCAGCCACAACTCGTGATCGTGGACGCCATCGGGCTTGAGGCCGACCGCGCCGACGACCATGCGCTCACTTTCCGGAATGTAGGTGACATCGAGCCGGAGACCGGTCTCGCCAATGGGCACGGTGGCGACCAGCGGGGCGGCGGCGGCGACCTGTGCCGGGGGCGCCTGCACGGGGTGACTGCCGGGGGCGAGGGCGAGCCAAGCCAGCGCGATGGCCGCCGCTGCGCTCGAAAGCCCCGCCAGCCACTGCCAGCGTCGTACCTTCGCTTCCAGCGCGATCACGTTGGCACCGGCAGCCTCTGGGGAGGCGGTCGAAGCCGCCTGCTGCGCCGCCGCCACGCGCGCGGCGATGCCGTCCCACACGTGATCGCCCGGCTCGGCGCCCGGCATGGCGTCGGTCAGCGGCGCGAACCAGCCGTCCCACCATTCCTTGCGCCACGCGAATTGCGGGTCGGTCGCGTACTTCCCGCGCGCGGCGAGCAGTTCCTCGCCCTCGAGCAGACCGAGCGCCCACTCGGCGGCGATCATCGGATCGTCGCGGGTCACTTCGGGGCCGGTTTCTTCCACGCCGCTCATGCCGCTTCGCTCGCTTCGAGACAGGCGCGCAGTCGTTGCAGCCCGCGGCGGATCCAGCTCTTCATCGTGCCGAGCGGCACGTCGGCGGCCTCGGCCAGCTGGGCATAGGTCTTGCCCTCGAAGAAGGCCGCGCGAATGTGGCCCTGCGTCCTCGAATCCAGCGCGCCGAGGCACTTGTGGATCTGCGCAGCCTGCTCGGCATCGACCAGCAGCGCATCGGCGAGCGGCGCCTCGTCGGGAAGCGGCGCGGCCTCCTCGACCGGGACGGCGCCGGCGCGCACCTTGCCGGTGCGCAGCCGATCGACCGCCCGGTTGCGCGCGAACGCCGCCAGCCACGCGATCGGGCTCGCGCGGGTCGGGTCGTAGCGGTCGGCCCGCTGCCAGAGATTGACATAGACGTCCTGCAAGGCGTCCTCGGCTTCCTTTTTGTCGCCCAAGATACGCAGGGTGATGCCGAACAGCTTCACCCGCGTGGCGCGATAGATTTCCTCGAGCGCAGACTGGTCCCCGGCGGCGAGCCGCGCCATCGCATCGCGCAGCGCCTCGCGCGCCTCGTCGGCGGTCGGACGGGGTCGGGCGGCCATCAGTCGCACGCCTCGCACGGGGCTTCGCCGCTTTCGACCTGGAGCGTGGTGTGGTCCACCCCGAAGCGCGCTGCGAGCGTCGCGGAGACCTCGTGCAGGAAGCTGTCCGAGGCCGGGCGGCCGGGCATCACGAGGTGCGCGGTGAGCGCGACCTCGGTGGTCGACATCGGCCAGACGTGGAGATCGTGCACCGCGGCAACCCCCGCGAAGGAGGCGAGGTGCTGGCGGACTTCGGCAAGATCGATCCCCTCGGGCGCGGCATTGAGGCCCATCGCCACGCTGTCGCGCGCAAGGCCCCAGGTGCCCCAGGCGATCATGGCGACGATCGCGAGGCTCACCAGCGGATCGATCCAGGCGATGCCGGTGACGAGGATCGCAAGGCCCGCCACCACCACGCCCACCGAGACCAGCGCATCGGCCGCCATGTGGAGATAGGCTCCGCGGATGTTGAGATCCTCCTGACCTTTCAGAAACAGCATGGCCGTGAACGCGTTGATCGCGATCCCGATCCCGGCGACCACCGCCATGGCCATGCCCTGCGGCTCGGCGGGGTTCATCATGCGGTGAAGGGTCTCGAACAGGATCGCCCCGATCGCCACCGCCAGCAGCAGCGCATTGGCGAGCGCGGCGAGAATTGTCGAGGACTTGTAGCCATAGGTGAACCGCCCCGAGGCCGGCTGGCGCGCGGCGATGCTGGCGATCCAGGCGAGCGCGAGGGCGAGCACGTCCGACAGGTTGTGCCCGGCATCGGCGATCAGCGCCATCGAGCCGTAGACCAGACCCGCGACGGCCTCGATCACCACGAAACCGGTGTTGAGGATGATGCCGATCAGGAAGGCGCGGCCGAAATCGGCGGGCGCATGGTGGTGATGCCCGTGCCCATGCCCGTGCCCGTGCCCGTGCTCATGGCCGTGATGGTCGTGATGATGGGCGTGCGCGTGAGCCATGGCGGGTCAGTTGTAGACGCAAGCATCGAGGCCGTCACGCCTGACGATGCCGATCCGCTTTTCGATCCGGTTGCCGTGGCGCGCGAGCCACCCGCCGGGGTTCTTCACCGAGCGTTTCTTGGGGCTGGGGAGGGCAGCGGCCATGCGGCTCGCCTCGTCGCGGCTGAGGCGCGCGGCGGAATGGCCGAAATAGCGCTGCGCCCCGGCCTCGGCGCCGTAGGTTCCGATCCCGGTCTCGGCCACGTTGAGATAGACTTCCATGATCCGCCGCTTGCCCCAGACCATCTCGATCCAGAAGGTGAACCACGCCTCCAGACCTTTGCGGAAATAGCCGCCGCCCTGCCACAGGAAGACGTTCTTGGCGGTCTGCTGGCTGATCGAGGAGCCGCCGCGGATCTTTCCGCCTTCGAGGTTCTCGCGCATCGCCTGCTCGATCGCCTCGGTGTCGAAGCCCGAATGCTGGCAGAACCGCTGATCCTCCGAGGCGATCACCGCGCTCACCAGATTGCGGTCGATATTGTCGAGGCTCTCCCAGTCCTTGGTGATGCCGTTTCCGTCCATCAGCATGGTCGCGGTGACGGGCACGGGGAGCCACTTGAAGGCGATCACCAGAACCAGGGTGAGGCCGATGAAGCCGGCAAAGGCCTTGGCCGCGAGGCGGAGAATGGTGGCAACCATGCAAGGCCCCTAGCGCAGGCCGGGGGACGTGGGAAGCATCGCCGCTTGCAGGGCGGGGCCGGTGGCGGTTAGCTAGCGGGCACACACGAAGGGGAGACCGAAGAATGCGCCTGTTCCACCTCGCCGCGAGCGCGCTTGCGCTGGCTGTCGCCGCCGCGCCTGCCCATGCCGAAGCGCCCGAGACGCGTAAGGCGATCGAGGCGGATTACGACAGCTACCTCGCCCCGCTGTTCCTCGATTTCCACGCCAATCCCGAACTCTCCTTCCTCGAGAACCGCACCGCGGCGAAGATGGCGGCGGAGCTGAAGGCGGCCGGGCTCGAGGTGACGACGGGCGTCGGCAAGACGGGGGTGGTCGGGATCCTCAGGAACGGCGATGGCCCGACGATCCTGCTGCGCGCCGACATGGACGGCCTTCCGGTCGAGGAGAAGACCGGCCTCGCACATGCCTCGAAGGCGGTGCAGACCGGCCTCGACGGGAAGGAATACCCGGTGATGCACGCCTGCGGGCACGATACCCACATCACCTCCATGATCGGCACCGCGCGGCGGCTGGCGGCGATGAAGGACAAGTGGAAGGGCACGCTGATGTTCGTCGTCCAGCCCGCCGAGGAACTCGTCTCGGGGGCCAAGGCGATGATGGACGACGGGCTCTACCAGCGTTTCGGCAAGCCCGATTACGCGCTCGCCTTCCATGTCGCCGCCCAGCTGCCGATCGGGATCGTCTCGGCGGCCGAGGGGATCCAGTATTCCTCCTCGGATTCGATCGACATCCGCGTGCCGGGCATCGGCACCCACGGCGCCTCGCCGCACCTCGGCAAGGACCCGGTCTACATCGCCTCGCAGATCGTGAGCGCGCTGCAATCGATCGACTCGCGCGAGATTTCGCCGGTGAAGCCGGTGGTGGTGACGGTCGGCTCGTTCCATGCCGGCTCCAAGCACAACATCATCTCCGACGAGGCGAAGCTGCAGGTGACGGTGCGCGCCAATGACGAGGAGACCCGCGAACAGGTGATCGCGGCGATCGGGCGGATCGCGGTCAATATCGGCAAGGCGCACGGGCTGCCGGACTCCATGCCGGTCGAGGTGGTGCGCGGCGCGGGGACGCCGACGACGGTCAACGACGCCGCCCTGGCGCGGCGGCTCAACGCTGTGATGAAGCGCGAGCTGGGCGAGGCGGCGGTGGTGCCCTTCGAGCAGCAGAACATGGGTGCCGAGGACTTCACCTATTTCGTGAGCGCGGGCCTCGGCGTTCCGGGCTACTACTTCGCGGTTGGCGGCACCCCGCAGGCCGATATCGACGCGGCCAAGAACGGCGGCCCGGCGGTGGCGGGGCACCACTCCCCGCTGTTCAAGGTCGCACCGCGGGAGAGCGTCGTGCTCGGCACCCGGGCGATGGTGGCGGCGGTGCTGGACCTCGCCCCGGCGAAGAGGAAGTAGGTGTTCGCCAAAGGTTCCACGTGAAACATTGACGGAGCCACAAAGCGAAAAGGGCGCTGCGATCGCTCGCAGCGCCCTTTCGACATCATGCAACGACCCGGCAACGACCGCGCGATGATCGCGCAACGGCCGGGCGACGGCAGCGCGCTTACGCGACGCCCTGCAGCAGCCTTTCACCCGCGATCCGCTGCATCGCCTTCTGGAGCTTCTCGAAGGCGCGCACCTCGATCTGGCGGATGCGTTCGCGGCTGACGTCGTATTCCTGCGACAGCTCCTCGAGCGTCTGGGGCTTCTCGGTCAGGCGGCGTTCGGTCAGGATGTGGCGCTCGCGATCGTTGAGGCTGTTCATCGCCTCGCTGAGCATCTCCATGCGCATCTGCGCTTCCTGGTTCTCGGCGACGGTCTCGTCCTGCAGGGGGCGGTCATCCGCCAGCCAGTCCTGCCATTCGCCCGAGCCTTCCTCGGCCCCGCGCAAGCTGACGTTGAGCGAGGCATCGCCGCCCATCATCATGCGCCGGTTCATGTTGACGACTTCCTGCTCCGGCACGCCGAGATCGGTCGCGATCTTGGTAAGATCGTCCGGACGCAGGTCGCTGTCCTCGTAGGCGTCGAGGTTCTTCTTCATCCGGCGAAGGTTGAAGAACAGCTTCTTTTGCGCCGCCGTGGTCCCCATCTTCACGAGGCTCCACGAGCGCAGGATGTATTCCTGGATCGAGGCCTTGATCCACCACATCGCGTAGGTCGCGAGGCGGAAGCCGCGATCGGGTTCGAACTTCTTGACGCCCTGCATCAGGCCCACGTTGCCTTCCGAGATCAGGTCGGCGACCGGCAGGCCATAGCCGCGGTAACCCATCGCGATCTTCGCGACGAGCCGCAGGTGGCTGGAGACGAGCTGGGCGGCAGCTTCGGGATCCTCGTGCTCCTGATACCGCTTGGCGAGCATGTATTCCTGCTCGGCGGTGAGCACCGGGAACTTGCGGATCTCGGCGAGATAGCGGTTGAGCGACTGCTCGCCGCTCAGCGCCGGGACCGACATGGTCTTGGACTTGGACACTGGTTTACCTAACCTTTCTGGCGTCGACCGCTCTGCACGGGACCCCTAATGGGCATCCCGCGAACTGGGCCACGGGTTACTTATATACGTGAAAACCGGTCAGATGTATGCGCGTTTCATCGATCAATACGGCCAAGTTGGTCGATCAGTTCCATCATGTCTTGCGGCAGATTGCTCCGGAATTGCACCATCTGGCCGGTCACGGGGTGCCGGAAGCCCAGTTCCGCCGCGTGCAGCGCCTGCCGCGCGAAACCGAGTCGCTCGAGAACGGGGCGCAGGGGTTTCGGGGTGCGGCCATAGGCAGGGTCTCCCAATAGCGGATGGCCGATTGACGCACAGTGAACGCGCACCTGGTGGGTGCGCCCGGTTTCCAGCCGGCATTCGATCTGCGCGGACGATTCGAGCCTGTGGATCACCTTGTAATGGGTGATGGCGCTCTTGCCGCGCGAGGAATTGTTGGGGAGCACCGTCATTTTCTTTCGGTCGGCATCGGATCGCCCGATGCGCGCGTCGATGGTGCCCTCGGCAGGGGAGGGGTGCCCGGCGACCACCGCGATGTAGCGGCGGTGGACGGAGTGCGCGGCAAACTGCGCGGCGAGGCCCTCGTGCGCGGCGTCGGTCTTGGCGGCGACCAGCAGCCCCGAGGTGTCCTTGTCGATCCGGTGCACGATCCCGGGCCGCGCGACCCCGCCAATGCCGGAGAGCTGCCCCCGGCAATGGTGCAGCAGGGCGTTGACCAGCGTGCCCGAGAGGTTCCCGGCCGCCGGGTGGACGACGAGCCCCGCGGGCTTGTCGACGACGATCAGGTGCTCGTCCTCGAAGGCGATGGCGAGCGGGATGTCCTCCGGCGCGGCCTCGGCGGGGGCGGCCGGGGGGATGTCGATGCGGAAGGGCGTTCCGGCGGCGACCTTCACCGAGGCCGAGACGGCAGGCCGGCCCGCGATCGCGACCCGCCCTTCCTCGATCAGCGCCTGCACCCGCGCGCGCGACAGCCCGCTCGCCTCGGCCAGCGCCTTGTCGAGGCGGCCGGGGGCGATGACTGACCCCTCCAGCACTTCGACCTGCTCTGAACCTGTCACCACCCGACCCAACTCCGTTCGCCCTGAGCTTGTCGAAGGGCCGTCTTTCTCTTAGCCGTTCCGCATGGCGTTCTGGGCCTACATGCTCCATTGCCGCGGCGGCGCGTTCTACACCGGTCATACCGATGATCTGGATAACCGCATAGCGCAGCACAATTCGGGTCTGGTGAAGGGCTTTACCAGCGATAAGCTTCCCGTCGAACTGGTGTGGTCGCACGATTTTCCGACCCGCTACGAGGCACTTGCTGCCGAACGGCAGATCAACGGCTGGTCGCGAGCAAAGAAGATGGCCCTTGTCCGTGGGGACGGGGAGGCGATTTCGCAGTTGGCAAAGGGGAAAAGCGGCCCTTCGACAAGCTCAGGGCGAACGGAGATAGAGCTTTCCGCTCAGGCTCTCGCCGCCATGCGCGCCGCCGCCGACGCGGCGCATCCGCGCGAGGCCTGCGGGATCCTGCTCGGCGAAGGGGCCCGCATCCTCGAGGCGCGCCTCGCAGCCAATGTCCATCCCTCGCCCGAGACCCATTTCGAGATCGACCCGCAGGCGCTGATCGATGCCCACCGCGCCGCCCGTGCCGGGGCGGCGGCGGTGGCGGGCTATTTCCATTCCCACCCGAGCGGGGACGCCGCCCCCTCCGCCACCGACCGTGCCTGCGCTGCCGGGGACGGCCGGATCTGGGCGATCCTTGCGGGAGAGGACGTAAGGTTCTGGCGGGACGGGGAAGCGGGTTTCACCGCTCTTTCCTTTACCATGATCGATGGTTAGGAAAGGCGCATGATTTCCCGGACCGATCTAGCCGCGATGCTGTGCTCGCGCCTGTGCCACGACATGCTCTCGCCGGTCGGCGCGCTCGCCAACGGGCTGGAGCTGCTCGCCGACGAGCAGGACCCCCAGATGCGGGCCAAGGTGGTCGAGCTGCTCGAGCAGTCGGCGCGGATCAGCACCGACAAGCTCAAGTTCTTCCGCCTCGCCTTCGGGGCGGCGGGGGGCTTCGGCGAGGCGATCCCGGTGGACGAGGCGCGCGCCGTGATCGATGCGCTTGCCGCCGATGCCAAGCGGGTCGAGGTCAACTGGGCGATTGCCGAACCGAGCCTGCCCAAGCCTGCGGTCAAGGTGCTGCTCAACCTTGCCCAGATTGCGCTGGAAGCGCTGGTGCGTGGCGGATCGCTCGACATCGGGGCGGAGCGGCGCGACGGGGCGGTGGAGATCGTCGCCCGCGCGCGGGGCGACAGGATCGCCTTCGACGAGACAATCGGCCGCGCGCTGCAGGGCGATCTCGACGAGGGCGAGATCACCAGCCGCACGGCGGCGGCGCACATGATCGCGGTGCTCGCCGAGGAGATGGAGGGCGGCCTCCAGTACAAGCTCGGCGACGGCGCGCTGGTGCTGGGCGCGGTGCTGCCCGAGCCCGAAGGCATGATCGGATAGGGCGTCCGGGGTTTGGGGGGCATGGAAGACGACGAGCTGGTCCATCGCGAGGTGCCCTCGCCCAATCACGGCGAACGGACGCTGCCGATCAGCATGGTGGTGCTGCACTACACCGAGATGAAGCCCGTCGAGACGGCATTGCAGCGCATGTGTGACCCCGCCGCCTCGGTCAGCGCGCATTACTGCATCACCGAGGAGGGCGAGGTGATCCGGCTGGTGCCCGAACACCGCCGCGCCTGGCACGCCGGGGCGAGTTATTGGCGCGGCATTCCGGACGTCAATTCGGCGAGTATCGGCATCGAACTGGACCACCCCGGCCACCTGCCCGAAAACGGCGGCTATCGCGGCTTTGCCGAGGCGCAGATTGACGCGCTGATCCCGCTGCTCGCGCGGATCGTGAAGCACTACGACATCCCGCGCGCCAATGTGGTGGGCCATTCCGATGTCGCGCCAATGCGCAAGACCGATCCGGGCGAGCTGTTCCCGTGGGAGCGCCTTGCCCAATACAAGCTCTGCCTGCCGCGTCCGCAATGCCTTGCGGCGGGCAACCCGTTCCACAACGAGGGCAGCTTCTTCCTCGCGCTGGAGCGCTTCGGCTACGACATCACCGACCCTGCCAAGGCGGTCGAGGCCTTCGAGCGCCGTTGGCGGCCCGAGCGGATCACCGGCGTGCCCGACGGGGAGGTGGCGGCGATATTGTGGCAGCTGCTGCTCGACCGCGACCAGGGGCGCACGCGCTAGCAGATTCCCCGTTCGCCCTGAGCTTGTTGAAGGGCTGTCTTTCTTTTTCGATGTCGGTTCCGAAAAAGTGCAGTGCTTCGACAAGCTCAGCACGAAAGGGATTTTTGCATTTGCGCCGTCCCGACCCTATAGGCCGACCCGTCAGGGGGCCTGAGGCAGCCGCGTGACCTTCGGGTCGCGAGGAAAGTCCGGGCTCCACGAAACGAGGGTGGCGGGTAACGCCCGCCGGTCCCGCCTTCGGGCGGGGCAAGGGAAAGTGCCACAGAGAGCAGACCGCCGATGGCCCGCCATCCTTCGGGAGCGCGGGCACAGGCAAGGGTGAAAGGGTGCGGCAAGAGCGCACCGGGGGGCCGGCAACGGCAACCGCATGGCAAACCCCACCCGGAGCAAGGCCGAATAGGGGTCTCGCGCCTTCCGCAAGGAGGCAGGCGTGTTTCGCGCCGAGAGACCCGGGTTGGCTGCTAGAGCCGTCGAGCGATCGTCGGCCCAGATGAATGGCTGCCGCCGCGGGGCCGGTCCGTCAGGATACCGCCCGCGGAGACAGAACCCGGCTTATGACGGCCTCCTGACGTTGTTTTCGTTGCGAACCCGCCTCCGCGGGTTCGTGCTCGGCGCGGTTTCGAGCCCGGCGGGTTCGAGCGCCTGCGGTTCGGCCGCTTGGCCTCCCGGTCGCTGCGCGACCGAAATCATGGCGAAACTTGCGGGTTGAAGACAATCCGGCCCCCCGAAGAACGGGCCGCGAGCGCAAGCGTGCGAGCCGCAGGCGCCCTGAGCGCAGCGAAGGAATAGCGCCGAGGATGTGCCCACGGAGGCGGGCACGCAGACAAACTACCCCCGGCCTACGCTCACATAGGTGAAGCCGGCGGCGCGCATGTCCTCGGGCTTGTAGATGTTCCTGAGGTCCACCAGCACCGGCGCCTTGGCGATCTGCTTGATGCGGCGGAAATCGAGCGCGCGGAAAGCGTCCCATTCGGTCACGATCACCACCACGTCGGCGCCCTCGATCGCCTCGTAGGGGTTGCCGCACATCGTCACCTTGGGGAGCAGCGGGCGGGCCTGTTCCATCCCCTCCGGGTCGTAGGCGGCCACCGCCACCCCCGCGTCCATCAGCGTCTGCGCCACCGCAATCGCCGGGCTGTCGCGCATGTCGTCGGTGTTGGGCTTGAAGGTCAGGCCGAGCAGCGCCGCCTTCTTGCCGCGCGCTTCCTCGAGCCCGCCCAGCGCATCGACGACCTTGCGGCCCATCGCGCGCTTGCGGGTGTCGTTGACCTTGACCACGGCCTCCACGATCCGCGTCGGGCTGTCGTAATCCTCGGCGGTCTTGAGCAGGGCGAGCGTGTCCTTGGGGAAGCAGCTCCCGCCATAGCCGGGGCCGGCGTGTAGGAACTTGGAGCCGATGCGGTTGTCCATCCCGATCCCGCGGGAGACGTCCTGCACATTCGCGCCGACCTTCTCACACAGGTCCGCCATCTCGTTAATGAAGGTGATCTTCGTTGCGAGGAATGCGTTCGCCGCATACTTGATCAGCTCGCTTGTGCGGCGCGAGGTGAACAGAATCGGGCTTTCGTTGAGGAACAGCGGGCGGTAGACCTCGCGCATCACCTCGCGGCCGAAATCGTCCTCGGCGCCGATGACGATGCGGTCCGGGCGCTTGAAATCGCCGATCGCCGCGCCCTCGCGCAGGAATTCGGGGTTGGAAACGACCGCAACCTTGTGTGCCGTGCCGGTCTCGCGGATGATCCGCTCCACCTCGTCGCCGGTGCCGACCGGGACGGTCGACTTGGTCACGACCACCGCATCGCCCGACAGCTTCTCGCCCACTTCGCGCGCGACCTCGTAGACGAAGGTGAGGTCGGCATGGCCGTCACCCCGGCGGCTGGGCGTGCCAACCGCGATGAAGATCGCGTCGGCCCCGGCAATGCCTTCGCCCAGATCGGTGGTGAAGCTGAGGCGCCCGGCCTTCACGTTGCTTTCGACCAGTGCATCGAGGCCCGGCTCGTAGATCGGCATGATCCCGGCGTGCAACCGGTCGATCTTGCCCTGATCCTTGTCGATGCAGACCACGTCGTGCCCGAAATCGGCAAAACACGCGCCCGACACGAGCCCGACATAGCCCGAACCCACCATCGCAATCTTCATTTCCGGCTTTCCCTGATACGCTGTCTGTGAACCGGCTCGCGCGCCGCACCGCGATTAATGCGGGCGCTCGCCATGGAAAATCGCGATGGATCCTGCTTCGTCCGTGCAGGCCTGGAGGATCCGCCGCTGGTCGCCCTCAAGCACGAGGGCTGTAAGCACACCGGAGCGGAAAGCGCCAGTGTCGATGCCGATGCGGTTGCCGCAGTCCATCACCTGGTCGAAGATCGTGTGCCCGTGGACCACCACCTTCTCGAGCGGACCTTCATGGTTGAGGAAACGCTCGCGGATCCAGAGGAGGTCGCTGCGCTTCTGTTCGGCCAGCGGGCGCGTTGGGTCGATCCCGGCATGGACGAAGACATAGTCGCCTGCCCGGATCATCGTCTCGAAGGAGGCGATGTAATCGCGCGTCTCCTGCGAAACGACCTGCGGCAGGCGCTCGAAAATTTCCTCGAGCTCGAGCTTGGCCAGCTGCTTGCTGGAAAAGCCGTAGCTCAGCACCGTCTCGTGCCCGCCGTGCTTGAGGAAGTGGCGCAGCGCTTCGGGCTTGGTGAAGGCGGCGAGGAACATCTCCTCGTGATTGCCGGCGAGAATGCGCACCTTGCGGGTCTGTTGCCAGGCGCGGGCGCGCTCGACCACGCCTGCGCTGTCCGGCCCGCGGTCGACGAGGTCGCCGAGCAGGATGATGCGGTGGTCGAGCCCCGGCGCAGCGACGATCTCCTCCTCGATCGCGGCGATCATCGCGTTGAACAGATCAAGCCGCCCGTGGATGTCGCCGACCGCGTAATAGCGCGTGCCCGCCGGCACTTCCGGCAGCTTGGCCGGCGGCGGGGGACGGAAAAACTCGCGCAGTTTCTGAAGCATGATCGATCAGGCTGTCCGGTTGTGCGACCCCGGCCGGTTCTGCCGGGGGGCGGGGAAGCGCGCGCCGCTTCGGCAGAGGGGCGCGCATACTCCGCACGACGCGGGTGCGCAACTGGCCCTCCGGCGTGCGCGATGGACGGTGCGAAATTGGCGTCCAACAGTCATCGCACGCCAGGCGTCAATCGAGCGTGAAACTGACCGTCGTGACAACCCGCACCTTCTTGTAGGGGCTGTCTGCCGAACCCCAGCCGCCCGCCTCGCCGTCGCGCGCCTCGATTGCGAAATAGCCCTGCGTGGCGTCGCGGATCTTGCCGACGCCCGAATCCGAATCCTTGGCGAACTGCTCGGCGGCAGCGCGCGCGTCGCGGGTGGCGGCGGCGACCATCTCGGGCTTGATGTCGTTCAATTTGGTGAAGGTGTAGGCCATGCCCGAGCCTTCCTCGAGGAACACCCCGCGCTCGACCAGATCGAACTGGCGGGCAACCGCCTTCTGCGCGCGGGCGATGTCGGTGGTGCGCAGCGCAAGGCGCTGGCGGACGGTGTAGGTGGTGATCCCTTCGCTGGTGTAGCTGGTGACGTTGGCCCCGGTCGGCTGGAGCGCATCGGCGGGGAAGCCGAGCTCCCGGAAGAAGGCCTCGATGCTGGCGGTGTCGCGCCGCACCTTGTCCTGCGCCTCGGCGAGGCTGGTGGAGGTGGCGGAGTAGGAGATCGTCCAGGTCGCGAGATCGGCGGTCACGTCGCGTTCGGCCAGCCCGCGCACGGTGACTGCGCGCTCGGCATCCTTGGCGCGCAGCAGCCCGTCGCCCAGCAGGTATCCGCCCGCGACCATTCCGACCGCGAGGATAGCCGCCGTGCCGAACCAGCGCTGGTTGGCCGGCCAGCCAAGGGCACCGCCTGGCGCAGTCGCAGGTTGCATCTCGTCACCGCTCATCCCATTGTCCCCCGTTCGAGTTGGTGCAGCGAGTTGTGCGCCAGCGTCGATGAACCGTTTTTGGATGGAAAGCCCGATGGTCAAGTATCTGCACAGCATGATCCGCGTCGCCGATTCGGAGGCAACGGTCGCCTTCTTCAAGCTCATCGGGCTGGAGGAGGTGCGCCGCTTTGACAGCGAGCAGGGGCGCTTCACGCTGATCTTCCTCGCTGCACCGGGGCAGGAGGGCCTCGCCGAGGTCGAACTCACCTACAACTGGCCCCCTGCCGATGGCAGCGCGCCCGAGGAATACACCGGCGGGCGCAATTTCGGCCACCTCGCCTACCGTGTCGCCAATGTCTACGAGACCTGCCAGCGGCTGATGGACGCCGGCCACACGATCCATCGCCCCCCGCGCGACGGTCACATGGCTTTCGTCAAGTCACCTGACGGCATTTCGATCGAACTGCTCCAGGAAGGCTATCTCGAACCGGCCGAGCCGTGGACCAGCATGCCCAATGTCGGCAGCTGGTAGGCGTCATCTGTGGACCTCGGGTAATCGCGGCATCGAGTCGGATTACCGCTAGTGTTGCGATCCGGGCTTTTTGCCCGGTGGTGAGCAACATTGGAGGTTCCGATGCCGCATTCTGTAGGATTGGACGTTTCGCAGAAGTCGACCGCCATTTGCGTGGTGAACGCTGAAGGCAGGCGCATCTGGAGGGGCGATTGCCCGACGCAGCCGGACAAGATCGCTGCGCTGGTTTCGAGGCACGCCGGGTCTGATGCGAAGGTGGGTGTGGAGACCGGTGCGATGACGCCCTGGCTCGTGCATGGCCTGCAAGCCGCGGGTCTCCGGGTCGAGTGCCTTGATGCGCGCCGAGTGAAGTCAGCGCTGCAGATGCGCTTGAACAAGACAGACCACAACGATGCCGAAGGCCTGGCGCAGGTGGTGCGAACGGGCTGGTATCGGGCGGTGCACGTCAAGTCACTCGAGGCTCATCAGGCTCGATCGTTGCTCGGCGCCAGAGCGCAACTGGTCGGGATGCGAACGCGGCTTGCCAACATGATACGCGGCGTTCTGAAGACCTTCGGCATCTTGCCCGGGAGTGAGCGAGGCATGCGGTTCGATCGGCGCGTTGAACGCGCCATGGTAGATTCTCCCGATGTAGCGGCGATCGTGCATCCGTTGCTTGTGACGTGGAGGCATATACGTGAGCAGATTGCCGGCTTCGACGTCGCGATCCAGCGCCGCGTCAAGGCAGACCCGACCTGCCGACTGCTGATGAGCGTTCCGGGCATCGGGCCCCTGTCGGCGCTCGCCTTCGTCAGCACCATCGAAGACCCGGCACGGTTCTCGCGTTCTCGGGCTGTCGGTGCTCACCTCGGACTGACGCCCAGACGTTACCAGTCGGGAGAGATCGACCGCAGTGGGCGGATCTCCGGCTGCGGCGATGCTCTGGCGCGAACGCTCATGTATGAGGCAGCGGTCGTGATCCTGCACCGGGTCAAGCGATCGTTGCCGTTGAAGGACTGGGCACTGGCGATCGCCGAGCGCTCGGGGTCAGGCAAGGCGCGCATAGCTCTCGCACGCAAGCTATCGGTGATCCTGCACAGCATTTGGCGATCGGGCGAGCCGTTCCGCTGGGCACCTGAGACCGCCGCGCAGTAGTTTATCAGATCATCCCACCAGACGGATGAACTCGTCGCCTCGGGCGAGGTGCGGGTGACTGCGCGCTAGGGGCCATGGGCATGTCTTGTGATGTCAGCCCGTTGTGGACCTTGCAGCACTCGCGCTTTTCCAACCGGACCAGATGTTGCGGCGGCTCTTGCCGACCGCGGAGAGAACCATGACCCGGAAAGCGACGAAGAAGCAGGCTTGACGAGGGAGGCGCGATTAGAGAACGCCTCTTTGGATGCAAGCGGTAATTTCGGATATTTTGGCACGTAGTCGGATGCTGTCATCTGTCCGGCCTCGATGAGCAGCGCCATAGCTGCGGGCCAGTATGGGAGTTCGCGGATCGGATTCATTTCAGCTTTGCGCGCTTGGCTAGCGCTCAGACGTTCCCTGGTTCTTCCGACCCCGTCTCGCCGACTGTTGTGCCATACCCTCCTTCGACCGCCTACATCCCCGACGCCTCTGACCGCTTTCTCAGCTTACGCCGAGACCGCGGCCGGAGCTCTGTAATCTTCTCTCTTGGTCAGCAGCGCCCAGACCATCCGTGCCATCTTGTTGGCGAGCGCGACCGAGACGAGTATTCGCGGCTTCCTCGCCAGCATCCGCTCCAGCCATGAGCCACCCGGAGCGCCGCGCCTGCTGGCCTGCAGCACCACCGAGCTTGCCCCCATGATGAGCAGCCGCCTGATGGTCCGCTCGCCCATCTTGGTGATGCTGCCGAGCCGCTGCTTGCCGCCGGTTGAGTGCTGGCGCGGCGCAAGGCCAAGCCATGCAGCGAAGTCGCGGCCTTTGCGGAACGTCTCGATCGGCGGCGCCAAGGCGATGATGGCAGTGGCTGCGATCGGACCGATGCCGGGGATCGCCATCAACCGCCGGGCAGCCTCGTCTTCCTTGGCCCGCCGCGCGATCTCGCGGTCGAGCGTGGCGATCTGCTCGTCGAGCTCAGCCAGCAGGTCGATCATCAGCTTGAACATCGGCCGCGCAGCTTCCGGCAAGCTTGATGCCATGTCGCCGTCTTCCAGAAGATCCGCCAGCATCGCCATGGACGCGGTGCCTCGCGGCGCGACCCAGCCATACTCGGCGAGGTGCCCACGGATCGCATTGATCAGCTGGGTGCGCTGGCGCACCACCAGATCGCGGGTGCGGAACACGAGGCCTGCAGCCTGCTGCTCCTCGGTCTTTACCGCAACGAAGCGCATGCCGGGGCGCTGTGCTGCCTCGCAGATCGCCTCGGCATCGACCGCATCATTCTTGTTCCGCTTCACGAACGGCTTCACGTAAGCTGGCGGGATCAGCCGGACATCATGCCCCAATGCCTGCAGCTGGCGTGCCCAGTGATGCGCGCCGCCGCAGGCTTCGAGTGCCACCGTGCACGGCGGCTGACCGGCGAAGAACTCGAGCAACTTGCCCCTGGTCAGCTTGCGACTGAACACCATCGCGCCGCGCTCATCAGCGCCGTGCGCATGAAAAACGTTCTTTGCGATATCCAGACCAATCGTGATAACCTTCGAGACGGACGCCTCCCTCAGAGGTGTTACAACACCTCCACTATGGCACATCGATGCCGTCGGGGGCGTCCACCCCATCAGCTTTACTGGGCGCCCGCAATTAAAACGATTTAAACCACTAAAAGAATCAAGAGTATTGGACTAAACGCCGTGTGAACGTAGGTTGACGCCTTACCTGGGGAAAGGGGTCGCCTAGTCCATCACAGAGCCTGGTCTGTGGCAGGGGCTTGCCCTGCTGCAGCACGAACTTCTGCTTTTCGCAGGCCTGTTCTTCCTGATCGGGGCGCTCGACGATCTGGCGGTCGATGCCGCTTACCTCTGGCTCAGAATGACGGTACGTGCGGTGACGCCGCGCCGCAGTCACGGGGCGTTGCTGCGCCGCCCGCTGTCGGGGCCGGTCGCGGTGCTGATCCCGGCCTGGCAGGAATCCGCGGTGATCGGCCAGACCATCCGCCATCTGCTCGAAACTTGGCCGCAGCCCGAGCTGCGCCTCTTCGTCGGCTGCTACCGCAACGATCCCGCCACACTCGGCGCGGCGATCGCCGGCGCGCGCGGCGACGTGCGCCTGCGGCTCGTGATCCACGGGCATGACGGGCCGACCACCAAGGCCGATTGCCTCAACCGCCTTCACGCCGCGATGGCGCTCGACGAGGCGCGCAGCGGCCGCAGCTTCGCGATGGTCGTCTTGCACGATGCCGAGGACATGGTCGACCCCGGCGCGCTCGGCCTGCTTGACGAGAGCGTGGCGGCGGGCGCGGATCTCGTGCAGCTCCCGGTCGAGCCGCTGGTGCCGCGCCATCGCCCGTGGCTCGCGCGGCACATCGGCGCGCATTACTGCGAAGAATTCGCCGAAGCGCCGCGATCTGCTTACCAGCCAGACCGCCCGTCACAATGATGGAGGCAGCTCCGCCCAAGTAACGGGAGTGGACATCCTGTCTCCTCCGCCAAACACGCTATGGCTGCATCGCAGGCGCTGAATCGGTGGCCACATCGATGAGATACCGACGCATCGTGGAGTGTCCTTGTGCAGACAAGGCAACGCCGATTTCCGGAACGTGTTCACTGTGATTGACAATCCTGACGATGCCTTCTTCGACAAGGACGTTCAGCCATCGCAGCGCTGTGCTCGGCGAGCAGTTCGCCGCGCCGGACAGCTCGCCGAGAGATGCGGAGCGAGCTTCGGCATCACCGATGAACAGGCACAGCAGGATGTCCCAACATAGATCGGTGAACATCGCTCTATTCGAGAAGTAGCTGAACCGCTTCTGCCGCTGCGCCTGTAGCATTTTGGCCGCCTCGAGGCAGGCGTCGTCGGCGTAGCTAGAATCGTTTACGGCCGCGTAGGAGCCAGAGCTTTGTGCTGCCCGGTGCAGATCGTTGATCATACCTGCAGAGAGATCATGATTTTCGGATGCCCTTTCCTGGTGTCCCATGCTAGGTCTCCCCCATTTTGAGCACCAAGTTCGTAGCGTGAACCTCCCCCTGTGCAATACTAAAGTATGATAGGAAAACACGACTCGACGCGTTTTCGCTCGTTGTCGCGGAACGGTTGCCTCCGCAAAGCGTTGGCAGCGACTAATCTTAGGGATCTGAGGGATCAGGATCTATGGGACGGGGCACCAACGACAATGGCGATTGCCGGCGCTTGCAGAAGATCGAAGCGGTGCTCCGCGAGCAGCTCGCTGCCCTCGACACGTGCGGAAGTTCCATAGCGGGCGCTCATCTCTCTCTGGCTCTCGAGGCCGTCAAGGAGGATCTGACCAACCGCTGCGGGACGCTGCCTGACGCGCGCTCGACGTCTCCAGGTCGTGTTACGCGCAAAATCTTCAGATTAAACTGACGACTGATCCTACGCAGCCAAAAACTCGGCTACCGCTCTCGGTGCGGTAATGGCGAGTGCGATGAGGCGCATGGAAAGGCGCTGGTGGTGCGCGATGCCCTGGGCGCGGCGATGACGGGCGGCTGATCGCCACCCGCGCCTTCTTTCCCCACTGCTTCGACACCGTGGTGCGGCAAAAGAGCCGCTGGGTGCTCGGCATCGCCTTGCAGGGCTGGGACTGCGTCGGCTGAGATGGGGGGTGAGCGAATACTGGATGCGCGCGCGAGACCGGCGCGGGCCGATGACGGCGCTGGTGCTGCTGGTGGGCTATGCGATGGTGGTGCTCACCGGCGCGATGGGGCTGATGGTGGTGACGGGCCTTGCCGAGCCGCTGCCGCTGATCCCGCTGCTGGCGACGGTGCTGGTCGCCAACGGGCTCGCCTTCGGCTGGCGGCTCGCGATGCGCTTTGCCTTCACCGCGCGCGAATACGGGTTCGGCGAGGGGCTGCGGGCGGTGCTGCGCCTGCCGCTCGTCAACGTCATTTCGATCATCGCCGGGCGGCGCGCGGTGATGGCCTACATCCGCACGCTGCGCGGAGCGGCGGCGGCCTCGGACAAAACCGAGCACGACTATCACCCGACCGAGGCGCGGCTGATCGGCCCGGTCCGTCGATGACCGGGGGCGGCCCGCCGCGCTCCGGGCCGCTGGTGATGCTCACGCTGCTGATCGGCGGCTGGGGCGCGGCGCGCGTGATGTGGTGGGAGCACCCCTTCGTGCCGGACGCAGGCGCGGTTGCCATCCCGGTCGCGAGGCGGCGCCCTGCGGCGGCATGGGACGGCTTGGTGTCGCCCCTGACGTCGCGGGAGACCTAGACCGGCATCCCGGGAGCCGGAGACCCGCCCCGCGAGCGGCGGGAGCCCCGCGCCGTCGCCGCGCCCGCGCACTCCACCCCGCGCGCACCCGCTGCCGCCGGGGGCCCGCCAAACGCCGCGGCGGCAGGCCTGCGACCGCCCGGATCCGCCCCGCTGCCCGCGCCTGCATCCGCGCCCTTTCTTCCCCCGCCCGCGCGCCGAGGCGCCGTCGCCGCCCCACCGCCGCAAGGCCGGGACGCTGGTCGCTCGATGCCTGAACCTTCTGGCGGCAGGGCTCCGACGCGGCTCCGGTCAGCCAGGGGCGCGTGCCGATCTACCGTGCGAGCCAGACGGGCGCGGTGCTGCAATACCGCCTCGCCCCATCCAGCCCGCGCGACCCGCGCCTACCGCACGCGGGTGCGGCGGGGGGAGAGCGAAGTCGCGGCCGGCGCCTCGCTTCGCCCGCGGCCGCGCGTGCCGGTACGGGTGGCGGGCGAGCTGCGCTACACCGACTCCGCCTTTTTCGAGGATCTGCGCCGGCCGCCTATGCCGTGACCGAGTTCCCCCCGCTGCCCCTGCCGCTCGGCGCGCGGCTCGAGGCCTGCGGGCAGGTGGGCTGGGTCGGCGGTCGGGGCGCGACCCCATTGCCGACGGCTTCGCCGCCATCACCCGCGAGGTGCCCAAGACGGCGCGGCTCGGCGACACGGCCCTGCGCGTCAGCCTCGGCCTTGCCGCATGGGGCGGGGCGCAGCGCGATGCGGAGCGGCTCGACATGGGCCCGACCCCCAGGCTCGACAACCGCATCGGCGAGGTGCCGGCGCGCCTCACGGTCGACTGGCGCGCGCGGGTGGCAGGGGATGCCTCCCCCGGGTCGGGCGTCGCAGCGACGCTTTCGGCGGGTTTCCGAAGGCCGGGCGGCCGGTCTTCAACAAGACGTCGGCGCGATCATGGAACAAGTGCCCGGCGCGGCTTTCAACGCCCCGCGGCCTCGGCTAGCCTGCCGCGCATGGACGTCTACCTGCCCATCGCGAATCTGTCGGTCAACGGGCTCTACATCGTCCTTCTGGGCGGGCTGACGGGCATCCTGTCGGGGCTGTTCGGCGTGGGCGGCGGGTTCCTGACGACCCCGCTGCTGATCTTCTACGGCATCCCGCCCACGGTCGCCGCCGCCTCTGCCGCCACGCAGGTGACGGGCGCGAGCGTTTCGGGCGTGCTCGCCCATTCGCGGCGCAAGGGGGTGGACTACCGCATGGGTGCGGTGATGGTCGGCGGCGGGATGATCGGCGCGCTGATCGGCGCGGCGCTGTTCAGCGCGCTTCAGGCGGTCGGCCAGATCGATGTGGTGATCTCGATCCTCTACGTGGTGATGCTCGGCTCGATCGGGACGCTGATGATGCGCGAGGCGATCGAGGCGCTGCGCCCCGGCCTGTTCGGCAAGAGCGGGCCGCAGGTCAGAAAGCGCCGCCACCATCCGCTCGTCGCCAGCCTGCCCTACCGCTGGCGCTTCTACGCCTCGGGGCTCTATATCTCGCCGCTCGCGCCGATGATCCTCGGCATGGCGGTGGGCGTGCTGACCATGCTGATGGGGGTGGGCGGCGGGTTCCTCCTCGTGCCGGCGATGCTCTACATCCTCGGCATGAGCGGCAACGTGGTGGTCGGCACCTCACTGTTCCAGATCCTGTTCGTGACGATGGTGACGACCATGACCCACGCGCTCACGACCAAGGCGGTCGATCTGGTGCTGGCGGCGCTGCTGCTGCTGGGATCGGTGCTGGGAGCGCAGTTCGGAACGCAGATCGCCCTCAAGGCGCGGCCCGAATACCTGCGCCTCGCTCTCGCCGCGCTGGTGCTCGTGATCGCGCTCCGGATGCTCTACGGCCTCGGCGTCCAGCCCGACGAGATCTACACCGTGGTGCCGCTTTGAGGCTCGCCGGGCGACTCGCCTGCCTGCTGCTCGTGTGGGGGGCGCTGACAGCCACCCCCGCGCTCGCCCAGCGCGAACCCGTCCTCGTGCCCGCCGTCAGCCAGTCGCGGATCGAGGTGCGGCAGGGCTTCACCGGGGCGCGGCTGCTGCTCTACGGCGCGGTGATCGACCCCGAGGGCACGGGCGGGCGCGGCACCGATTACGATATCGTGGTGGTGCTCAAGGGCCCGACCGAGCCGGTGCGGATCCGCGAGAAGGAGCGCATCGCCGGCATCTGGATGAACGCCGGATCGAGCGACTTCCGCTCCGCCCCGGCCTTCTTTGCGGTCGCCTCCTCGCGCCCCGTAGCCGATATCGTCGACGAGCGGACGGCGGCCATCTACGAACTAGGCACGGACTTCATCCAGCTCTCCCCCTCGGGCCAGATCGATCCCGAGGAACAGGCCCGTTTCGCGCAGGGGCTGGTTGCGCTGCGCCGCGGGCAGGGGCTCTATCAGGAGAACCCGCGCGGGGTGCGGATCGCCGAGAAAGTGCTCTACCAGGCGCGCATCGACCTGCCCTCCAACGTCACCACCGGGCGTTACACCGCCGAGACCTTCGCCATCGCCCGCGGCCGGGTGCTGGCGAGCGCGACCGCGCGGATCGAGGTGGTCAAGGCAGGCCTCGAGGGGCAGGTGGTCACCGCCGCCCAGCGATGGTCGTTCTTCTACGGCCTCGGCGCGATCGCGCTCTCGCTCGGCATGGGCTGGCTCGCCGGACGGCTGTTCGCGCGGGCCTGAAGCCCGCGGCCCGAAAAGGTTTGCGTTGACGCGATCTTAACCTCGTCGGCCCTATTTCCCCATGGCTTAGGGCCGCGCGAGGGAAGGGCGCCAATGACCGATCACCCGAGACAGGATTTCGAGCGTTTCACCGGGCCCGACCCGGTCGGCGCCGAGGAAGTGGCGACCGTCTATGCCCGCGGCACGCACGAGAATTCGCGCCTGCCGATCGGCGTGGTGCTGGAAATCTCGGGCTCGGGCTCGCAGATCGCGCTCGACCTGCAACGCATCAACGAATGCATGAAGGACGCCGATCCTTCGGTGCAGATGGCAGGGCAGGTCGGCAGCCAGATCAAGATCCGCGTCGGCGATGCCTGGCTGCTCGCCAACGTCCGCGACCAACGCAAGGACCGCCGCACCGAAGGCGGGATCATCTCCCATATCGACTTTCTCGGCGAGAGCGGCGAGGAGAAGCTGACGGGCCGCATCCACGGCTTCAAGCGCGGCGTCACCCGCTATCCGATCCCCGGCGCGATGATCTATCCCGCTACCACCCGCGACCTCGAACAGATCTACGCCAGCGACGGCCGGGCCAGCATCACCATCGGCAAGGTTTTCCCCACCAAGGACATCCGTGCCGGCCTCTACATCGACGCCATGCTCGGCAAGCACTTTGCGCTGCTCGGCTCGACCGGTACCGGCAAGTCGACCAGCGCCGCGCTGATCCTCCACCGCATCTGCGAGGCCGCGCCCAAGGGTCACATCGTGATGATCGACCCGCACGGCGAATATTCCGCCGCCTTCCGCACCACGGGGCAGATCCTCGACGTCTCGAACCTGCAGATGCCCTACTGGCTGATGAACTTCGAGGAACATTGCGAGGTTCTGCTCACCAGCAGCGGCAACGAACGCCAGGTCGATGCCGACATTCTCGCCAAGTGCCTGCTGGGCGCGCGTCAGAAGAACCGGCTGGCCCAGACGATGGGCAAGATCACGGTGGATTCGCCCATCCCCTATCTGCTGTCGGACTTCGGCAACATACTCCAGGACGAGATGGGCAAGCTCGACAAGGCAACCTCGAGCGCGCCCTACATGCGCATCAAGGGCAAGCTCGACGAGATCAAGGCCGATCCGCGCTACCAGTTCATGTTCTCGGGAATGCTGGTCGGCGACACGATGGCCGACTTCATCGGCAAGATCTTCCGCATGCCGGGCAACGGCAAGCCAATCTCGATCATCGACGTCTCGGGCGTGCCGTCCGACATCACCTCGACCGTGGTCGCGGTGCTGAGCCGGCTCGTGTTCGACTTCGCAATCTGGGGCCGCGAGGAAAAGACCCGGCCCGTGCTGCTGGTGTGCGAGGAAGCCCACCGCTACGTGCCCAACGAGAAGAACGCCGATGGCTCGTCGGTGGGCAAGATCCTGAGCCGCATCGCCAAGGAAGGCCGCAAGTACGGCATTTCGCTCGGCCTCATCACCCAGCGCCCCTCGGACCTTGCCGAAGGCGTGCTGTCGCAGTGCGGCACGATCATCTCAATGCGCCTCAACAACGACCGCGACCAGGCCTTCGTCAAGGCGGCCATGCCCGAAGGGGCGCGCGGGTTCCTCGATTCGATCCCGGCGCTGCGCAACCGCGAATGCATCATCTGCGGCGAGGGCGTAGCGATCCCGATCCGCGTCTGCTTCGACGCGCTCGAGGAACACAAGCGCCCGGCCTCGGAAGACCCGAGCTTCGTCGAACTGTGGAACACGGACGGCGGCGAGGAAGAACTGGTCGAGCGCGTGGTGATGCGCTGGCGGAGCCAAGGATAGAAGTTCGGCTTCGTCATCGCGAGCGAAGCGAAGCAATCCGTGAACAGAGCTAGCGGAGGACGCGGCGGCACACCATGGATTGTCGCGTCGCCTTCGGCTCCTCGCAATGACGAGAAGCTACGTACCCCGCGTATCCCCATAGAGATGGATGTGCATCCGGTCGCTCATCCGGAAGCCGTGCTTCAGGCACAGCTCAGACAGCCACACCTGCCGCGCGCGCAGGGTCGCGCTGTCGGTGCCTTCGGCCATCAGGAATACCCGCTCGGGGCGGAAGCGGTGGCGGCCGTGGAGCGCCAGCACCTCGTCCACATCCTCGGGTGAGGCCACCACGAACTTGAGGAAGGCGCGCGGGTCGCTCGCCCATGCGTCGAGCCGTTCGGGGATCAGCGCGCGGTCGGCCGGGTTGCCACTGTGCGCGAGCTTGGGGCTGACATTGTACTGATCGACCCGGACATCGAGCCGCACGAGGGGCGCGACGGTGCCGTTGGTCTCGATCTCGACCGCGATGTCGGGCAGATGCCCCAGCATCTCGGCGAGCGCAGGAGCCTGAAGCAATGGCTCGCCGCCGGTGATGACGAGGCGCTTCTGGCCCAGCGCCGCGATCCGCTCCGCCGTGTCGGCCGGCGAGAGCGTCACCTGATTGGCCTTGCGCTTGAAGGCAATGCCGTCACGGTGGGGCCGGTTGTCGCCCTCGAACCGCCACGTATAGGCCGTGTCGCACCACTGGCAGGCAAGATTGCAACGCGACAGGCGCACGAAGGCGACCGGCATTCCGGCGGAAGGCCCTTCGCCCTGAAGCGAGGCGAAGATCTCGGGCCCGCCGGTGTCGTCGGTGGCGAGGGTGAGGTTCATGGCGCGCCTATGCCACGAATGCGGCCCCTCGCAAATGCAACCTGCCTTAGGCCACCTTCCAGCCCCAGGTCAGCAGGCAGGGCGGGACGTTCAGGAGCGCAAGGCCCGTATCCACCGTTCCGAAACGCTGCGCTGTCAGTCGGCGTGCGGTCGCGCGGAACTGGTAGGTGAGGAAGGCCCCGCCTTCGCGCAGCATCCGGTAGGAGGCATCGACGATCTGTCGGCCCTGTTCGTCCGGCAAGGCGGAAAAGGGCAGACCCGACAGGATGTAGTCGGCCTTCTCGTGCCCGGCCGCACGGATGAAGACATCGACATCGGCGGCCGAGCCGAGCACCGCCTGGAACCGCTTGTCGTCGATCGATTGCTCGAGGAAGTCGATGAAGCGGGGATTGGTGTCGATCGCGAGGTACGTCCCCTCGGGGTGCAGCCGCTCGAGAATGGCAGCCGAGAAGGTGCCGACGCCCGGGCCATATTCGACGAAAAGGCGGCAGCTGTCCCAGTCGAGCCGTTCGAGCAGGGCATTGATCGTGCTGCGCGAGGACGGGACGATCGAGGCCACCATGCGCGGGTGATCGAGGAACCCCCGGAAGAAGACGGCAGCGGCACGGGCGAAGCCGGTGGCCGCCTTGCGTGATCTGCGGGAGGCGGTTGCGGCATTGGCGGGGTGGTTCATCGATCAGACCTTAGGGACTTCGCTTCTTTCGGCAATGTTCCGGAAGGGCAGGTCGGCAACCGCTCGCGGCCCCGGAGCCACGCTTCGCCGCTTCGCCCCTCCGTGCAGAGCCTAGCCGAGCCGCGCCAGCGCCGCCGTCAGCCGCTCGACCTCACCCGCGTGGTGGGCGAGATCGGCGCGGGCCTTCTCGACCGCTTCGGGCTTGGCCTTCTCGGCAAAGGCGGGGTTGGCGAGGCGGCCTTCGAGGCTCTTGGCTTCCTTGGTGCTGGTCGCCAGCGCCTTTTCGAGCCGGGCTTTCTCCGCCGCGATGTCGACGATCCCTTCGAGCGGGATGACGAATACGTCCTCGCCCGCGGTCACCTGCATCGCCGGGCCTGCGGGTGCCTTGCCGATGGTGACAGGGGTGAGCCGCGCGAGGCGTTCGATCGCGGCGCTGGAGCGCTCGATGGTGCGCGCGGCAACGTCAGACGGGGCCGCCAGCCACGCCGCCAGCTTTGCGCCGGGCGCGATGCCGAGTTCGTTCTTCGCGCTGCGGGTGTTGGTGGTGAGGTCGATCACCCAGTCGATGGCGTCGGTCGCTTCCTTGCTGACCTCGGCTTCCGGGTTCGGCCACTGCGCGAGGATCAGCTCGTAGGGACGCTCACCCAGCTTGTGCCACAGCTCTTCGGTGATGAAGGGCATGAAGGGGTGGAGCATGACGAGGATCTGGTCGAGCGCCCAGCCGGCAACGGCGCGGGTCTCGACCGCGGGCGGGCTGTCGGCGTCACCGGCGAAGACCGGCTTGATCAGCTCCAGATACCAGTCGCAGAACTTCGACCAGGTGAACTGGTAGATCGCGTTCGCGGCCGCGTCGAAGCGCAGGTCCGCCATCGCCTTGTCGATCTCGGCAACGCATTGCTGCACCTCGCCGATGATCCACTGGTTGGCCGCAAGCCGCGCAATCGGGGCCTTGATCGTGTCCGACGCGCCAATCCCGTTCGACTGGCAGAAGCGCGCGGCGTTCCACAGCTTCGTGGCGAAGTTGCGGTATCCCTCCACCCGCTTCTCGTCCATCTTGATGTCGCGGCCCTGGCTTTCCATCGCCGCCATGAAGAAGCGCAGCGCATCCGCACCGTACTGGTCGATCAGGCCGAGCGGATCGACGACGTTGCCCTTGGACTTCGACATCTTCGCCCCGTCCGCGGCGCGCACGAGGCCGTGGAGGTAGAGCCTGTCCCAGGGCTTCTGGCCCATGTTGTAGAAGCCCATCATCATCATCCGCGCATCCCAGAAGAACAGGATGTCGAAGCCGGAGATGAGGAGGCTGTTGGGGAAGTGCTTTTGCAAAAGACCCGTTCGGGCTGAGCTTGTCGAAGCCCCGTCCTTCACTTCCGAAGAGAAGTGCGGCCCTTCGACAGGCTCAGGGCGAACGGAGGTGGTTTCATCCGGCCACCCCAGCGTGGCGAAAGGCCACAGGGCGGAGGAGAACCACGTGTCGAGCACGTCCTCGTCCTGCGTCAGGGCAACGCCCTCTCCCGCCATCGCCTGCGCGGCCTCGGCGGTTTCCGCCACGAAGCAGCGGCCATCGTCCGCAAACCACGCCGGAATGCGGTGCCCCCACCACAGCTGGCGCGAGACGCACCACGGCTGGATGTTCTCCATCCAGTTGAAGAAGGTCTTTTCCCAGGTCTTGGGCACGATCTGGATGTCGCCCGAACGCACGGCTTCGATCGGCTTCTTCGCCAGTTCCGCGGCGTTCACATACCACTGGTCGGTCAGCCACGGCTCGATCACCACGCCGCCGCGGTCGCCGAAGGGGGTGGCGATCTGGCGCGGTTCGGCGTCGTGTTCGATCTCGTTGCCGTCCTTGTCCTTGGTCACGTGCGGGATGAGCAGCCCGAGCTCCTTCATCCGCTTGACGACCAACTCGCGGGCGCCGTCCGCGCCGTCGCGGCGGAAGCGGTGGAGGCCGAGGAACTCCTCCGGCACCAGCCCGTCCGCCGTCTGGCACACGTTCGCCTCGGCATCGAGCATGTTGAGCATCTCGCCCGCAGCGAAGCCTGCGCGCTTGCCGACCTCGAAGTCGTTGAAATCATGCCCCGGCGTGATCTTGACGCAGCCGCTCCCCAGTTCGGGATCGGCGTGTTCGTCGGCGATCACGGGGATGCGGCGGCCGGTGATCGGCAGGATCACGTGCTTGCCGACCACGCTGGCATAGCGTTCGTCCGCCGGGTTCACCGCTACGGCCATATCCGCGAGCATGGTTTCGGGACGGGTGGTGGCGACTTCGAGATAGTCGCGGCCATCCGGCAGGGTCACACCGTCCGCGAGCGGATATTTGAGGTGCCAGAAGCTCCCCGCAATCGTCTGCGTCTCGACTTCGAGATCGGAAATCGCGGTCTTGAGCTTGGGATCCCAGTTCACCAGCCGCTTGTCGCGGTAGATCAACCCGTCGTTGTAGAGATCGACGAAGGTCTTGATCACCGCCTTGGTGAAGTGCGGGTCCATCGTGAACTGCTCGCGGCTCCAGTCCATCGAACAGCCGAGGCGGCGCAGCTGGTGGGTGATGGTGCCGCCGCTTTCGGCCTTCCACTCCCACACCTTCGCCACGAAATCCTCGCGCGAGTAGTTGGTGCGCTTGTCCTGCCGCGCCTCCATCTGGCGCTCGACCACCATCTGAGTCGCGATCCCGGCATGGTCGGTGCCGACCACCCACAAGGCGTCCTTGCCGCGTAGCCGTTCATACCGGATCACCACGTCCTGCAGCGTGTTGTCGAGCGCGTGGCCGATGTGGAGGCTCCCCGTCACGTTCGGCGGCGGGTTGACGATGGTGAAGGCCTCGGCGTCGGGGCGCTCCGGGCGGAAGCAGCCGTTCGCTTCCCAATGCTGATACCAGCGCGCCTCGATGTCGGCGGGGTCGAAAGTGGTGGGCAAAGTCTCGCTCATGATGCAGCGCGCCATGCCAGCACCTATGTTGCGATGCAATGATGCAAGGCACCCGCGCTTCGCCGCGAGAGCCTTGCGAGGCGGGAAAATTCGCCCCATAGCCTAGGCCGATGCAGAGCGCCGCCCAACATTCGCTGGAGGAAGCAGGCGCGGATGGCACCCGGCTGGTGCTTTCGGGGCAGCTCATCCTTTCCAAAATCGGCCCGCTCGAACGCGAGCTCAAGCACATCGCCGGCCCGGTCGGCAGCGTCGATCTGGCGGGGGTGGACGAAATCGACACCGTCGGCGCCTGGGTGGTGTGCCGCTTCGCGCGCGAGCACGGCAGCGAGATCACCGGCGCCAGCCCCGAGGCCCAGCGCCTGCTGGCGGCGATGCGCGACATCGACGCCGGCGGCCACATCCATGCTCACCGCCTGCCGGTGTGGGAGCGCGTGCCGCTGGCGGTGGGCGAGAAGGTGTTCGGCGCGCGCGGCGGCATCTACGGCGTGGTCGGCTTCTTCGGGCAGATCCTGATCGGCATCGCCAGCCTGCTGCGCCATCCCACCCGCTTCCCGATCCGCGCGCTGGTGCACCAGATGGAGCTGGTGGGCGTATCGGCCCTGCCGATCATCGGGCTGATGAGCTTTCTCATCGGCATCGTCATCGCCCAGCAGGGCTCGGTGCAGCTCGAACAGTTCGGGGCCGAGGCGCTGACGGTGAACCTCGTCGGGCGCATCACCCTGCGCGAACTGGGCGTGCTGATGACCGCGATCATGGTGGCGGGCCGATCTGGCAGCGCCTTCGCCGCACAGCTCGGCACGATGAAGCTGACCGAGGAGATCGACGCGATGCGCACCATCGGCATCTCGCCGATCGAGGTGCTGGTGATCCCCCGGATCGTCGCGGCGACCTTCATGATGATCCTGCTCGGATTCTTCGCCGCGCTGATGGCGATCATCGGCGGGGCGGTGGTCGGGCAGTTCGCGCTCGGCATCCCGTTCTTCACCTTCCTGCTGCGCATCCAGGAGGTGGTCCCCACGCACGACCTGTGGGTGGGCCTGATCAAGGCGCCGGTGTTCGGCCTGATCGTCGCGCTCGCCGGGTGCTATCACGGGATGCAGGTGCACGGGAATTCCGAGGAAGTCGGCCGCCGCACCACGATGGCGGTGGTCTCGGCGATCTTCGCGGTGATCGTGCTCGATGCCTTCTTCGCGGTGTTCTTCACCGAGATCGGATGGGGATGAGGCGATGAAGATGAACGCGCATCCCGATGACGGCCAGCCGGTGATCGTGGTCGAGGGTCTGGTCAACCGGTTCGGCGACTTCGCCGTTCACGACGGGCTCGACCTGACGGTGCGGCGGGGCGAGATCCTCGGTATGGTCGGCGGGTCGGGCACGGGCAAGTCGGTGCTGATGCGCTCGATCATCGGGCTCCAGTCCCCCGCCAAGGGGCGGATCCGGGTGCTCGGCCACAACCTGTGCGGCGAGGATGCCGAGAACGACCTTGCCGTGCGCAGCCGCTGGGGGGTGCTGTTCCAGGGCGGCGCGCTGTTCTCGACCCTGACGGTGGGCGAGAACGTCGAGGTGCCGATCAAGCAGTTCTTCCCCGATCTCGATCCCGCCTTCCGCGCCGAGATCGCGCGCTACAAGGTGATGCTCACCGGCCTGCCCGAGGATGCGGTGCAGAAATATCCCAGCGAATTGTCGGGCGGGATGAAGAAGCGCGCCGGGCTCGCGCGGGCGCTGGCGCTCGATCCGGAGCTGCTGTTCCTCGACGAGCCCACCGCCGGGCTCGACCCGATCGGCGCGGCCAAGTTCGACCGGCTGACCCGCGAATTGCAGGAAACGCTGGGCCTTACGGTGTTTCTCATAACCCATGATCTCGATACGCTCTACGAGATCTGCGACCGCGTGGCGGTGATCGCCGACAAGAAGATCATCGCGGTCGGCACCATCCCCGAACTGATCGCGACGGGGCATCCGTGGATCGAGGAATATTTCAACGGCCCGCGCGGCCGCAGCGCCCATGACGCCCACCTCAGGGGTGAGCCGGCATGAGCGAGAGAATATTGGACAAGCCGCCCGCACGGGCCGCATAGGGAACGCGCATGGAAACCAGAGCCAATCATCTGTGGGTCGGTGCGGTGACGCTGGTGCTGCTGGCGGCGCTGGCGGCGTTCATCGTCTGGATCGCGCGGCTCAACGAGGGCGCGCAGGACGAATACGACATCTTCTACAACCAGTCGGTCTCGGGTCTCGCGCAGGGCAGCCAGGTTACCTTCGCGGGCGTGCCAGTCGGCCAGGTGACCGAGATCGCGCTCGCCAAGGACAATCCCGAATTCGTGCGGGTGCGCGTCAAGGTGAAGGACGACGTGCCGATCCTAGTGGGCACCCAGGCGACCATCCAGGCGAGCTTCACGGGCGTGTCGACGATCCTCCTTGACGGTGCGCGCAAGGACAACCCGCCGATCACCTGCGAGACCACGGCCTGCCCCGAAGGCCGCCCGGTGATCCCCCCGGGGCGCGGCGGCTTCGGCGAAATCGTCGCCAACGCGCCGCTGCTGCTGGAGCGGCTGGCGACGCTTACCGAACAGTTGAACCAGATCCTCGGGCCGGAGAACCAGGAGGAGCTGGCGGGCATCCTCAGGAACTCCAACCGCCTGACGGGCGGGCTCGCCGACGCGACCCCCGAACTGACCCAGAACCTCAAGGAATTCCGCACCACGATGCAGGAATTCAACCAGACCCTCGATGCGGTCGAGAAGCTGGCGCTGAGCACCGACGGTCTCCTCAACAAGCAGGGCGAGCCGCTGGCGCAGGAACTGCGCGCGACGCTCAAGAGCGCCAATGCCGCGCTCGCCTCGCTCGCTGCCACGCTCGAGGACACGCGCCCGGCCGCGCGCCAGCTGCGTACCACCACGCTGCCCAACGCCGAAGCCACGCTTGAGGACCTGCGCGCCACGAGCCGCGCGCTGCGCTCGGTCACCGAGAAGCTCGAAAGCGAGGGCGCGGGCGCGCTGGTGGGCGGCAAGTCGCTGCCCGATTACAAGCCCGAATGATCCGGCCCGCGTAGAAGGACCCATGCCATGACCCTCCGCCTCAGGCCCCTCCTTGTCGCCGCGCCGCTCCTGCTGGCGCTCCCCGGCTGCATCAGCCTGGGCGGCGAGCCGCCCGAGAGCCTGCTGACCCTGAGCGCCGAAGCGCGCGCCCCGGCAGGCCCCGGAGCCGGCGGGGGCGGCAGCGAACAGCCGGTGATCGCGGTGCTGAGTTTCGACACCCCCGCCAAGCTCGACGTGCTGCGCGTGCCGGTGGCGGTGTCGAACACCGAACTGGCCTATCTTCAGGAAGCCTTCTGGGTCGAAAAGCCCGCGCGCCTGTTCCGGCGGCTGGTGGGCGAGACGATCCGCGCGCGCGGCGGCGCCATGGTGGTCGACGGTGACGACACCGCAACCCTCGCCACGGTGACGATGCGCGGGACGCTGATCGACATGGGCTACGAAGTCGCGACGAGGTCGGCGGTGGTGCGCTTCGATGCGGTGCGGATCGACCGCGAGGGCAAGGTCACGACCCGCCGCTTCGAGGCGCGCGAGGAAGGCATCCCGGCAGAGGCCCGCGCGGTCGGCGCAGGGCTCAACACGGCGGCGAACCGGGTGGCGGCGGATGTCGCCGCGTGGGTGACGGGGGGCTAGGCGCCCCGCGCCAGCCGCGCGAAAGCACAGGCGCGCAGGAAATCCGCCTCACGCCGCGCCCGGCGCTCCTCGGCCTCCTCGTCGCGGCCCCATAGTTCCGCCTGCCATTCCTCCTCCAGACACACCGCCCGCCACAGCGCGAGCGGCTCGTCCTCATGCGCCGCATCGAGTGCGGCGAGGGCGGTGACGAGCGAGGCGGCGAGCTTCGTCATCGCCTCCACCCCGGCGAGAGTGAAGGGATCGAGCGAGAGCAGCCGCGCCTTCAGCACGGCGAGCGTCTCGGGCGGTTGCGGGCGGTGGAGCACGCCGCTCACCCTTGTGAAGGTGATGCCATGCGCGGCCTCGAAGGCGGCGAGCAGCGGCTCCCATTCGGCCTGCTGGCGCGCATGGAGCGGCTCGTCCGGGTCGGCGCGGTAGCACAGGGTGTCGGTCTCGGCATAGGCGAGGAGACCCTGCGCCACGGCGGCCGGATCGGCGGCGACCACGTCGATCGCGTAATCGGCCATGTCGCGAAGAGGGAGGCTGGCGGGATCGATCCGCTCGCCCTGCCGCGCCCATTCCGCCGCCAGCGCCTCGCCGAGCGCCTCGGTCGGCACGATCTGGGGCGCGCCGCCCACGGTCTTCACCCCGCGCGCGTCGAGCATGACCTGCGACCCGCCCGGTTGCTGCGCGAGCGTGACATCCTTGTAGAAGCGCCGGATCATCTCTCGCGTCCGTCTCCGGCCTTGAAGCGGCGAGCGATGAAGCGCGGCAGGAAGAACATCTCGATGAAGCCCGCCACGGCGATCACCGCGCCCACCGCATAGGGCAGGTCGATGATGCCGCGCACGATGGCAAAGCCGAGCATCACCATTGCCACCCCGCCGAACCGGACGGCGGTGATGATGATGAAGCCGGTGCGCGCGCGTGCGTGCTCCAGTTCCCGCTGCGAACGGCTCATGGCAGGGTCTCCTCCAGTGCGACGGCAAGCGCGGCGGCGGTCTCGACCACCTGCGCAGCCCCGCTCGCGAGCAGTTCGGCAGCGCCGTGATAGCCCCAGCCAACCCCGATCGCGGCGACCCCGATGCTGCGCGCCATGACCATGTCGAAGCTGGTGTCGCCGATCATCACTGTCTCCTCGCGCGCCGCGCCGGCCTCGAACAGGGCGGCCTCGAGCATCGCCGGATGGGGCTTGGAGGGGTGGCGGTCGGCGGTCTGGAGCGAGATGAAGAGGTCGGCGATGCCGTGGCCCGCAAGGCAGGCGGCAAGCCCGCGGTCGGACTTGCCGGTGGCGACGGCGAGCTGCCAGCCGCCCGCGTGCAGATCGCGCAGCAGGTCGGCGATGCCCTCGTAGAGCGGTTCGTCGAGCAGGCCTTCCTCGCGCCGGGCGCGAAAGCTTGATCGGTAGAATTCGGTGACGGCGCGGTTCTCGTCCTCGCTCAGGGCCGGTGCGAGGGCGCGGACAGCGGCGGGCAGGCTCAGGCCGACGATGCGGCGCACGGCGTGATTGTCGGGCGCTTCAAGGCCGGCGCGAGTGAAGGCGCGCTCCATTGCCCAGCACACGTCCGCCTGCCCGTCGACCAGCGTGCCGTCGCAATCGAACACGGCCAAGCGCTTGGGGAGCCGGGTCATTCGGGCAGCTCCCGCACGAGATGGGCGAGGGCGGCATGGCCGGCAGCCTCCAGCCCCTCGGCGATCCGGGCGCGTTCATTTGCCGACTTGTTCTGCGAGAGCTTGAGTGTGGGGCGCCAGGCCAGCACCTCCATCTCGAAGCCTGTGATCCCCCGGAACAGGCCGGACCAGACCTTCTCGGACGATTCCTCCGCGCGCCACGGCTCGCCCTCCAGCCGCCCTTCGTGTTTGGCGATGGCGGCGTGAAGGAAAGCCTCCAGCCCCTCGTCCGCCATGCGCCGCACCCGGCCCTCGAGCTCGAGCGCGACGTAGTTCCAGGTCGGCACCGTGTCGCGGTTGTCGTACCAGCGGGGGGAGACATAGGCGTCGGGCCCGTTGACCACGATCAGTGCCGTTCCGCCGTCGAGGTGCCGCGTCAGGGCGTTGCCCCGGGCGAGGTGGAACTGCACTGCGCCGTCCGCGGTCGAGAGCAGCGGCGTGTGCGCCACGCGCGGCCCGTCGGGGGTCTGGGCGAAGACCATGCCGAAGCCGATCTCGGCGATTAGGCTTTCGAGGAGCGCATGGTCGTCGCTGCGGAAAAGCGGGTTTGGGTGCATCAGCGGCGCGGGCTCTTGCCGGGCCCCTTGGGCTTGGCCGGTCTGGCGGGCTTGCCCTTGCCCTTGCCCTTGGGCTTGGGTTTCGCCTTGGCGTTGGCGCTCCCGCGCGCACGGCGGGGGGCGCGCTCTTCCTTGCGCGCCTGCTTGAAGTGGCGGCGGGCGGCCTGCTTCTTTTCCTCAGGCGTCTTCTCGGGCACCTCCTCGCGCAAGGGGGCGGCATCGGAAAGGGCCGGGTCGAAGCCGAGCACCTCCATGCTGGCGGCGAAGTGCGGGGGTAGTTCGGCGGTGACGTCGAGCTTGCCGCCGCTGCCTTCACCCGCTTTGGGCTCGGTGATGATGAGGCGGCGGGCGTGGAGGTGCATCTTGCGGCTCACCGCGCCGGTCAGGAAGGCGTCCTGCCCGCCATACTTGCCATCGCCCACGATCGGGTGCCCGATCGCGGCCATGTGGACGCGCAGCTGGTGGGTGCGGCCGGTGAGCGGTTCGAGCTCGACCCACGCCGCGCGCTGGCCCGCCCGGTCGACCACGCGGTAACGGGTCTTGGCCGCCGCGCCGTTCTCCTCGTCGATATGCATCTTCTCGCCGCCCGTGCCCGGCTGCTTGCCGAGCGGGGCGTCGATCACGCCTTCGGCAAGCTGCGGCACGCCGACCACCAGCGCCCAGTAGACCTTGCGCGCCGAGCGGCTGGCGAACCGCTTGGAGAAGCTCGCGGCGCTGCCCGGGGTGCGGGCGATCAGGAGGACGCCCGAGGTGTCCTTGTCGAGCCGGTGGACGAGGCGCGGGCGCGGCGCGTTCCCTTCCACGAAGGCATCGAGCAGCCCGTCGACATGCTTGGTCGTCTTGCTCCCGCCCTGCGTGGCGAGGCCGGGAGGCTTGTTGAGGACGATCGCGGTGGGTGTCTCGCGGATCACCATCTCGCGCGCCTCGGCGATCTGTTCGGGGCTGAGCGGGCGGGCGCGGGGCTTGGCTGCCTCGCGCGCGGGTTCTTCCCCGCCCGGCGGCACGCGCAGGACCTGCCCTGCCGTGAGGCGATCCTCGGGCTTGGCGCGCTTGCCGTCGACCCGGATCTGCCCGGTCCGCGCCCAGCGCGACACCGTGGCGAAGCCGACCTGCGGCAGGTTGCGCTTGAACCAGCGGTCGAGCCGGATGCCGTCGTCGTCCGGGCCGACGGTGAACTGGCGGACGTTGTCGTTGGTGGGGGCAGCGGTCATCGGACGTTCTGCGCTGCGACGAGGCCGACGATCATCGCCGCCATTCCGGCGATAAGCGAGGCGGCGGCATAGCCTGCCGCAAGCCCGGCCTGTCCGCGATGGACCATGGTGACCAGCTCGGACGAAAAGGCGCTGAAGGTGGTGAAGCCGCCCAGCAGGCCGACACCCAGCAGCAGGCGCGCGACCTCGGCGGTTTGCTCGCCGGGAGCCGAGCGGGCGAACCACCCGACCAGCGCGCCCATCGCAAGGCTGCCGAGGATATTGACCGCCAGCGTCCCCCACGGGAAGGCGTTGCCCGCTCCGGCAAGATCGCGGACCCAGCGCCCCGCATGATAGCGCAGCACCGAGCCCGCCGCGCCGCCGGCGGCGACGAACAGGCTGGCCTTGAGAGGGGAGATGACACCGTCCATGGGGAGCCTTTAGCGGGCGACTGGCGCTCTGCCTAGCTCGGCTCGGCACGCGAATCCGTTCTGGCGGCTTGCCATTTTGCCGGTGTTGGACTATCGGGGCGCGGTTTGGAGGGCGGCTCCCCTTGGGAATCGTCCGCATTTCATTGGAAATTCACCGCGCAACCCCGCGCAGAATCACATGCGGGGCTCTGGGCGTTTGGACATGAGGTAGTCGTCGTTTATGCAAATCATGGTTCGCGATAACAATGTCGATCAGGCCCTGCGCGCGCTCAAGAAGAAGCTGCAGCGCGAAGGCGTTTATCGCGAAATGAAGCTGCGTCGCCACTACGAGAAGCCGTCGGAAAAGCGCGCCCGCGAAAAGGCCGCCGCCGTGCGCCGCGCTCGCAAGATGGAGCGCAAGCGGATGGAGCGCGACGGGAGCAAGTAATTCCCGTCGTCAGGCGCGCTTCGGCAACCGGAACCGCTTGAAACCCCCTTTCCGATCAGCCATCAGGGCGCGGCTTATCCCCGCGCCCTTTTGCCGTCGTCACGCGGCGCGAAGGTGCCGCTCATCAGGATCGTTACAATGACCGAGATTACGCGCGTTCCGATCAAGCCGCTCGCCAAGGGCTCGCTGACCAAGCTGTGGATCGGGGTGATCCTTGCGGTGCTGGTGGGCGCAGGCCTCGCTTGGGCCGCCGTGCCGCGCGGCCTCAACGTCGACACCGAGGTGGCGGGCACCGGCCCCAATCCCAAGGTCGGCGAGGTCGTGTGGGTCAAGTACAAGGGCAAGCTCGCCTCGGACGGCACGGTGTTCGACGAATCGCAGGACATCCCCCTCCCGGTGCAGGGCCTGTTCCCCGAGGGCACGCCCTTCCCGCTCGAGGACGGGGCGACCGTTCCGGGCTTCTTCCAGGGCCTCCAGCAGATGCAGAAGGGGGGCAAGTACACGCTCTTCATCCCCGCCGACCTGGCTTATGGCGCGACCCCGCCCCCGGGCGCCCCGATCCCGCCGAACGCCGACCTGATCTTCGAGATCGAGGTGATCGACATCATGAGCCGCGCGACCTTCGACCGCAATCTCCAGATCCTGCAGCAGACCATGCAGCAGCAGATGGGCGGCGCGGCTCCGGGCGGTCCGGGCGGGGCGCCGCAGGGTGCGCCCCAGGGCACTCCGGGCCAGTAAGGGCGGGGGCGCGCATGTCGGTCGACAAGGCAACCGTCGCCAAGATCGCCAGCCTCGCGCGCATCCGCATGGATGACGCGGCGCTCGAGCGGATGGTCCCGGAACTCAACGGCATCCTCCAGTGGGTCGAACAGCTCGGCGAGGTGGATGTCACGGGAATCGAGCCGATGGCGGCGGTGATCCCCAACACGCTGCGCCTGCGCGAGGACGTGGTCGATGCCGATCCGCTGACCGGCGGCGGCAAGCGCGACGACGTGCTCGCCAATGCGCCCGCGGCCGAGCACGGCTTTTTCGGGGTTCCGAAGGTGATCGAGTAGGGAAGGGGTTACGCCCATTTCCGTTCGGGCTGAGCTTGTCGAAGCCCCGCTTTTCTTTTCATTCCCTGCGCCTCAAGAAGGACAGCCCTTCGACAGGCTCAGGGCGAACGGTTGGAAACAATGACTGACCTCACCTCTCTCGGCGTAAAGGACATCCGCGACGGCGTGGCAAATGGCGACTTCACCGCGCGTGAAGTGGCCGAAGCCTTCAACGCCGCCGTGGCCGAGGCCGCCAGCCTCAACGCCTTCATCGTCACCACTCCCGACCACGCGCTCGCCGCCGCCGACAAGGTCGATGCTGCGCGCGCCGCGGGCGAGGAACTGGGCAAGATGGCCGGCGTGCCGATCGGCATGAAGGACCTCTTCGCCACCCACGGTGTGCAGACCACCGCTGCCAGCCACATCCTCGAAGGTTTCACGCCTCGCTACGAAAGCACCGTCTCGCAGAAGCTGTGGGACGCGGGCGCGGGGATGCTCGGCAAGCTCAATCTCGACCAGTTCGCGATGGGCTCGTCCAACGAGACCTCCTATTTCGGCAACGTGTCCTCGCCGTGGCGCAAGGCTGGGTCGAACCAGCCGATGAGCCCCGGCGGCTCCTCGGGCGGCTCCTCCGCCGCCGTCGCCGCGCGCATCGCGCCTGCCGCGACCGGCACCGACACCGGCGGCTCTATCCGCCAGCCCGCCGCCTTCACCGGCATCTGCGGGATCAAGCCGACCTATGGCCGTTGCTCGCGCTGGGGCATCGTCGCCTTCGCCTCGAGCCTCGATCAGGCCGGCCCGATGGCCCGCTCGGTCGAGGATTGCGCGATCATGCTCGGCGCGATGGCCGGCTTCGATCCCAAGGACGCGACCAGCCTCCAGATGGACGTGCCCGACTGGGAAGCGGCGCTGAACAGCGACCTCAGGGGCAAGAAGGTCGGCATCCCGCGCGAATACCGCATGGAGGGCACCGATCAGGCGATCCTCGACAGCTGGGAGCAGGGCAAGGCGTGGCTGAAGGACGCGGGCGCCGAGATCGTCGACGTCTCGCTGCCGCACACCAAATATGCGCTGCCCGCCTATTACATCGTCGCCCCCGCCGAAGCCTCCTCCAACCTCGCCCGCTATGACGGGGTGCGCTACGGGTTGCGCGACCTGCCGGACGGCGTGGGCCTTCAGGACATGTACGCCGCCACCCGCGCCGCCGGGTTCGGCGACGAGGTCAAGCGCCGCATCCTGATCGGCACCTACGTGCTCTCGGCCGGCTTCTACGACGCCTATTACACCCAGGCGCAGAAGGTCCGCGCGTTGGTCGCCCGCGACTTCGAGCGCGCCTTCGCCGAATGCGACGTGATCCTCGCGCCGACCACGCCGACCGCGAGCTTCCCGCTGGGTTCGATGACCGACGACCCGCTGACGATGTATCTCAACGACGTCTTCGCCGTCCCCGCCAGCCTCGCCGGCCTGCCCGCGATGAGCGTCCCCGCGACGATCAACGCCGACGGCCTGCCGCTCGGCCTCCAGCTGGTTGGCAAGCCCTTCGACGAGCAGGGCGTGCTGAACGCCGGCCTCGCGATCCAGCAGCGCGCGGGCTTCACTGCGAAGCCGGAGAAGTGGTGGTGACCCCCGACCTTCCGCTGTGGCTTGCCGGGATCGGCATCGCCCTAGCGGTGCCGGTGACGTTCATGGTCGCCAACTGGGTGAGAAAGAACGTCGATCACGGCGAGATGCGCTTCGGGCCGGATGGCAAGGTGATCGAGGACGAGGACAGGAAATGAGCAACTACCGCATTCAGGGCGCAACCGGCGAATGGGAGGTCGTGATCGGCCTCGAGGTCCACGCGCAGGTCACCTCCAACGCCAAGCTGTTCAGCGGCGCCGCGACCGCCTTCGGCGCGGAGCCGAATGCGCAGGTCTCCCTCGTTGACGCGGCGATGCCGGGGATGCTGCCCGTGCCCAACAAGGAATGCATCCGGCAGGCGGTGCGCACCGGCATGGCGATCGAGGCTGAGATCAACGCGTGGAGCCGGTTCGACCGCAAGAACTACTTCTATGCCGACCTCCCGCAGGGCTACCAGATCAGCCAGCTTTATCATCCGATTGTGGGCGAAGGTTCACTCCTGATCGAGGCGGACGAGAAGGCCGGTATTGCGGAAGACAAGATCATCGGCATCGAGCGCATCCACATCGAGCAGGATGCGGGCAAGCTGATGCACGACCAGCACCCGACCATGTCCTATGTCGACTTGAACCGCAGCGGCGTGGCGCTGATGGAGATCGTCTCCAAGCCCGACATGCGTTCGCCAGCCGAAGCAGGGGCTTACCTCAGGAAGCTGCGGGCGATCCTGCGCTATGTCGGCTCGTGCGACGGGAACATGGAAGAAGGCTCGATGCGCGCCGACGTCAACGTCAGCGTGCGCAAGGTGGGCGAGCCCTTCGGCACCCGTACCGAGACCAAGAACGTCAACTCCGTGCGCTTCGTCATGCAGGCGATCGAGCACGAGGCGATGCGCCAGGTCGATGTGCTGGAAGCAGGCGGCACGGTCGTGCAGGAAACCCGCCTGTTCGATCCCGGCACCGGCACCACGCGCACGATGCGCAGCAAGGAAGACGCGCACGATTACCGCTACTTCCCCGATCCCGACCTGCTGCCGCTGGTGCTGGAGGACGACTTCCTCGCCGAATGCCGCGCCTCGCTGCCCGAGCTGCCGGATGCCAAGCGCAAGCGTTATGTCGAGGTGCTGGGCCTCACCCCCTACAACGCGCGCGAGCTGACTGCCGAGGTCGAGACCTTCGCGCGCTTCGAAACCCTGCTGGCCGAAACCGCCCGGGCGATCGGCAAGGATGAACCCGCGGTCGCCACGCAGGTCGCCAACTGGTCGCTGTCGGTCGCGCCGGGGGTGATGAAGGCGCTGGGCGACGAGGCCGATCCCGCCAACGCCACGGCGAGCGCACAGGCGAGCATCCTCGCCATGCAGGACAAGGGCGAGATCAGCGGCGGGCAGGCCAAGGAAATCTTCGAGATCGTCCTCAAGACCGGCCGCGATCCCGCTGAAATCGCTGAAGCCGAGGGGCTGAAGCAGGTCTCCGACACCGGCGCCATCGAGGCTGCCGTGGACGCGATCATCGCCGCCAATGCCGACAAGGTCGAACAATACCGCGCCGGCAAGGAAGCGCTGTTCGGCTTCTTCGTCGGCCAGACGATGAAGGCGATGCAGGGCAAGGCCAATCCGCAGCTGGTGAACCAGCTTCTGAAGAGCAAGCTGGGGTGAATCCGGCTTGACGTCCGGTCCGGTGACCAGACCTGTCCGTCGGCAAGGGCTTGTCCGCCGGGCGGCGCTGGCGTTGGCCATTCTGCATGCCGCCGGGTGCGGCGCGGTGCCTCCCAAAGAGGATGCCGCGCTCGGCGTTCCGCTCGGTGAAGCGTCGGTCGAGCCGGGCCAGTACTTCCCGTCCTATCTCTCGACAATGAAGGAGGTCTGCGGCTTCCCGGATACTCCAGCCTCGACTGTTCTAAACGATCTGAAGACCGAGTGGTATTCCTCCACCCTCGCCCAAGCCGGTGAGCGGCCGCTCGCGGAGCTTGCCGCGGCAGAGCCGGAGCGGTTTCACATCCGCCTCCTATGGCTTCGCACCTTTCACCACCCGATGATCGTGAGGATCGAAGCTGAGGCGAGTGGGAAAGCGGTGCTGGAAGCCAAGCTCCTGTCAGGGGAAGGCGGGTTCAAGGTCGGCGAGGTCGCCCGGAGCCTTCGCCGCGAGCTTTCCCCCGCAGAGATCCGAGCCATCCGGAATACGCTGGAGCGCTTCAGCCTTGCAGCGGAACCGGCGGGGACCTGCGAGCTAGGCACAGATGGTGCGCAGTGGATCGTCGAACTGGCCGACGGCGGACGTTATGCCTTCTATGACCGCTGGACGCCGGAGAAAGGGGCAGTCCGGGAGGTGGGGCTCGCAATGCTCCGCCTGACCGGCTTCGACCTTGAGCCGATTTACTGAGCCGCGATCGCCCATGACCGCCATCGTCCTCGTCCAGCCCGAGATCCCCGGCAACACCGGGGCGGTGGGGCGCACCTGCGTCGCGCTCGACATGGAGCTGATCCTGATCCACCCCTTGGGCTTCGAGATCAGCGACAAGCGGGTGAAGCGGTCGGGCCTCGATTACTGGCCGCACGTGCGGCTGACCGAATATGCGAGCTGGGATGCCTTCCTCGCAGTCCGCGAGCCCCGCCCCGATCAGCTGTTCCTCTTCGAGGAATTCGGTGCGCGGTCCTTCTACGAGCCCGATTATCCGGAGGATGCCTTCCTCGTCTTCGGGCAGGAGACGAAGGGCATCCCCAAGGCGATCATCGAGCGCCACCCCGACCGGCTGTTCAAGCTGCCGATGCGCTCCGAGGTGATCCGCTCGCTGAATCTCGCCAACACCGTCTCGGCGGCGGCCTATCAGGCTTTGCGCGGTCGGATCTGACTGCCCGCTACTCCAGTCCCAGCGCCTTCAGGTTCATCGTCGCCGCGTTGTAGCTGGCCTCGGCGAGGCGGCCGGCGAGGTCGGCGCGGATGGCGCTCACCTGGGCGTTGGCGGCGTCCTCCTCGCGCTGGTTGACCAGGAAGAACTCGCCTGCCCCGAGCCGGAAGCGCGTGCGCTCGGCCTGGACCATCGCGTTGGCCTGCTTGACCTCGGCCTCGGCCAGATCGGCGATCTTGAGCGCGGCGGTGAGGTTCTCGATGATATTGCCGAGCTCCATCGTGATCTGGTCGGCGATGCGACGCTGGCGCAGCTCGGTCTCGCGCAGTTCGGCCTCGGCGCGCTGGAGGCGACCGCGCGCTTCGCGACGCTGGAGCGGCACCGAAAAGGTCAGGCCGACCACCGTGTCGGTCGAATCGAACCCCGGTCCGCCCGGCCCGAGCTGGCCGAAATCGCGCGACAGCTCGACGCTGGCATTGAGCGAGGGTTGCAGGTCGTTGCGGCGCAGCGCGATGCGGTTGTTGGCGCGCTCGATCGCGACCTTGAAGACGGTGAGTTCGGGCCGGCTCTGGATCACCTCGCTCATCGGATTGGCCACCAGCGTATCGACCGGGGCGATACCGTTCATCCGCGACAGGTCCGGCAGCTGCTCGCGGGTCGGAACGATCATCTGCCCGTTCGACCCGCGCAGATAGAAGGCAAGGCTGTTGGCAGCGGTCGCGAAGTTGCGCTTGGCCTCCTCCAGCCGCGCGCGGCGGTTGAGCAGGTTGCGCTCGTTCTCCGTCAGGGCGATGCGCGCCCGCGCGCCTTCGCCGACCTCGCGGGCGAGGCCGATCTGGCGCGCCTCGGCGATCTCGAGCAGTTCCTCGAAGACGCGGATCTCCTCGCCGGCTGCGACCCAGCGCCAATAGGCGCGCAGCGCCTCGTGCTGGACGTTGAGGCGCACCAGCATCACGTCAATCTGCGCCTGGGCGGCGGCGAGGCGGGTGTCCTCGATCGCGAAGCGGCGGCTGTCGATGTCGCGGTTGCGCAGCAGCGAGAACAGCGCGCCGACCTTCGCCTCGCCGAGAGCGTTGGTGTAGTTGTAGTTCTCGTAGGTCGGGAAATCGCCGTTGGAGACGCGGTACGAGCCGTAGACTTCCGCGCCATAGGGCCTGAGCGGCTGGCGCGCCTCGACCTTGCCGAAGCCGCCGGAATAGAAGCCGGTCAGGCGGTCGTAATACTCGCCCTTCAGCATCAGGTCGAAGGCCCCGTCGGCGGCGAGCTGGTCGGAGCGGGCCGCGGCCTCGCGCTCGAAGGCCTCGAGGATCGACGGGAAGGTCAGCGCGGAGGAGCGCAGCACTTCCTCGGGCAGCAGCGGTCCGGTGGTGATCGCCACCTCGATCGGATCGCCGACGGGCGCGATATCCTGCGCGGTAACCGGCACAGGGACAAGCGCGAGCGCCAGCGCCAGCGCCGCCGCGCCGATCAATCGGGGGCCGGGCAGCGCGCCCGGCCGCGGCAAGGCGGGACTTCGCACCATCGTCAGTTCGCCGACCCCCCGCTTGACGGCGGTGCCGTCAGTTCGGGCGGGAAGTTGTTGAGCTGGCGCCAGATCTCGTAGCCCACCGGCACGGTCTCGAGCAGCACCCAAGCCTGCACCGCCGCGCCGAAGCGGACGTAGCGTTCCTCGGGCCAGCCATAGCCGTCGAGCTTGTCCTCGGCGATCAGCACGCGGAAGCGGCCGTTGGACTGCGCCGACTGGTCGACAGTGATCACGCGGCCCCCGAAGGTGCCGACCGCGACCGAGGGCCAGCCGGAGAACTGCACCGCGGGCCAGCCTTCGAACTGGATGCGGGTCTTGTCGCCCGGGCGCACCAGCGCGACGTCGCGCCCGTCGATGAAGATCTCGATTACGCGCACCGCGCCGTCGGGCACGAAGGTGGCGAGCACGTCGCCCGCCTTCACCACCGTCGCCGCATCGCCCGCGTTGAGGCTCTGGATGAAGCCGTCGCGCGGTGCGCGCACGATCTGCACCGACTGGCGCGAGATGTTGACATCGGCGCGGTTGAGATCGGCCTGGGCGGCGGCGACGCGGCCCTGCATGTCGGCCACCTTGATCTGCGCCAGTTCGTAATCGCGCCGCGCCGCAAGCCCGGCCTGGAACAGCTCGCGCGAGCGCCGCTCGTCGATCTGGGCGGTCGCGAGCGCCGACTGGGCGGCGGCCAGCTGCAGCTCGATCTGGCGGCGTTCGGCCTGGAGGCGCTCGATCAGGTTGGGGTCGATGTCGGCGATGCGGACGATCGGATCGCCCTTCTTCACCGACGAGCCGTCACGCACGTACCATTCCTCGATCCGGCCCGGCACCAGGGCGTTGATGTCCTGCTTGCGCTCGTTGGGGCTGAGCGTCGTCACCACCCCGCGGCCCGAGGTGGTCTGCACCCAGGGGACGTAGATCAGGAAGGCGACGGTGATCACCAGCGCCGCCAGCAGCATGAAGAACACCACACGCATGACCCGCGGCGTGCGGATCGATTCGAGCGTGGTGAAGTGCGCCATGTCCTCCTTGAGCGTCGCCATGGTCACGCGTCTCCCTTGCTGAGCGGCTCGCCCGGCGGCGGCGCGGAGCGGGTCTTGGCCGCGGTGAATTCCTCGAAGCTGCCGAAATAGCGCTGCTGCCTCGCCTCGAGATAGAGGAAGCGGTCGAAACCGAGATCGATGCGGCGGCCCGAGAAGTAGATCACGGTCGAATAGGCCTGCGACCGCAGTTCGGCGACGGCACGGGCGATGGGTTCGGGCTCGAGCAGGTCGAACAACCGGCTAAGCACAAGGATGCGCGGGCGTTCGAGCAGGGCGTTGGCGAGCTTCAGCTGCTGGAGTTCGACCGCCGAGAGCGGAAAGCCGGTTGCCGCGAGCGGGGTGTCGAGGCCCTTTTCCAGCGTCGCGATGGTGCCGGCGAGACCCACCGTCTCGAGCGCGCCGAGCATCCGCTGCGGCGCGGTGTCGGGGCAGGACAGGGCGAGATATTCGCGGATCGTCATCTCGACGATGCTGGGCCGGTCAAGCACGTGGACGTTCTTGCGCAGGTGGTGCGCCTCGATCGCCTTCATGTCGATGTCGCCGAGCGTCGCGATCCCGCCCTTCGGCAGTTCGTGCATCTTCAGCAGGTTGGTGAACAGCCGCTGCACCCCGTGATGGCTGGCCGAGGCCATGATGATCGCGCCCGAGGGAATCTCGAGGTCGAACTGCACTTCCTCGTGCCGCGCCTTTCCGCGCACGCCGTTCATGACGATGGTGTGGTCCGGCCCGTCGAAGGGATCGGCGCCCTTGGGCTGTTCCTGCTCGACATCGTAGAAGTGCGAGATTTCCTCGACCGCGGCGAAGAGGTCGTAGAAATAGCCGAGATAGCTGCCGAGCTGCGAGACGCCCAGGAAGGCGGCCGAGAGCACCAGCTCGGCGGCAACCAGCTGGCCGAGGGTCAGCTCGTTCTCGATCACCAGCCAGCCGCCCAGTCCGAGCAGTGCCGCGCTCGCCGCGGCATACATCACCAGGAAGGCGATGGTCTGCGAGAACAGGTGGCGGAAGTGGCGCTTGCGCTGGACGATGTAGTCGCGGGTGTGATCGTCGGTCTTGTCGAGCGCGTAGTCGATGCGGCGCTGCGACTTGAAGAAGCCGTTGGAGCCGCCGATGCTCTCCAGCCAGGCGGCGGTGGCGTGCTTGGCGTGGCTGACATCCACCCCGGTGCGCAGCGCGCGGGCACCCCATGCCAGCCAGACGATCCAGATCAGCGCGATCATCACCAGCGTGAAGCCGAGGAAATAGGGGTGGTAGAGGCTCACCAGCACGAAGCCGACCGCGATCTGCAGCAGCGTGGTGAAGCCGCCGATGAACAGGATCGGGATCGCGGTCTGGACATAGACCACGTCGAAATAGCGGTTGAACAGCGGGCCCTTCTTCACGTCGGAGAAGAAGGGGTTCTGGGCATAGACCGAGATCAGCGAGATCTCGGCCACCATCCGCGCATAGAAGCGGCGGGCGAAGATCTCCATCAGGTGGACGCGCAGGGCATAGAGCAAGCTCGAGATCAGCAGCAGGCCGAACAGCGTCAGCGTCAGCACCACCAGCGGCGCGCGCATGGCGGTGTTGGCGATGGTGTTGATCAGCATCTGCACCGAGATCGGGGTCGCCAGCGAAAGCAGGCTGATGCCAATCCCGTAGACGGCGGCGAGCCAGTAGAAGTTCGCCTCGGGCTTCAGGATATCGAGGAAGATCCTGAAGAACTTCACCAGCGATAGCTTGGAGCCGTAACTTTGGCCTTCACCTGCCATGGCAGCCTTTCCGTCCGAAACCTGTGTTCAAGCGATCCGATGCCCGGCCGGATGGCGCGTGCAGGAGCAATTTTGCATCTATTGCAACCACGCCGCGCCGCAAGCGATCAATCGTCGAGCGCGCCCGCGGTTCCGCTGCGGGGATAATGTTCAAATTCCTGAAGATATATGTCTGCAAGAAGCGATGAGAGGTAATAAAGTATCAGTCACGCCCGTTAGCGCGCAAAGCTTGCGGGTTGCTGAACCACGGGCAATGATACGCAGGTGATGGCAGGAAAACAGGCAGGCGAGGCAGGCACGGTGCTGCTGGTGGGCGGGGGCCATGCCCATGTCGCGGTGCTGGCCGACTGGGTCCGCCGCGGCCCGCCCGCCGCGGCGCGCCGGGTGCTGCTCACCCCGGAGCCGGCCTTGCGCTATTCGGGGATGGTCCCCGGCTGGCTTGCGGGCCAGCACGCGGAGGACGAGGGGGTGGTCGACCTTGGCGCGCTCGCGGCGCGCGCCGGGGCGGAGCTGGTGCTCGATCGCTTCGCGGCGCTTGATCCCGACGCGCGGGTGGTGACCACGGCGGCGGGCGGGCGGATCGCCTTCGATATCGCCTCCTTCGACACCGGCGGCGAGGGGCAGGGGGCGGCGCTGCTCGGCGCGGACCCGCGCCTTCTGGAGGTGCGCCCTATCGGTGCCTTCGTGCAGCGCCTCGCCGACCTGCGCGCCTCGGGGCAGATCCCTGCCCGCATCATCGTGGCGGGTGGCGGGGCGGGGGGCGTGGAGATCGCCTTCGGGCTGCGCAACATGGCTGACGCCGACCTCCGGCCCGACGTGGTGCTGGTGACCGGCGCGGGCGGGCTGCTCCCCGGCTTTGCCGACAGGGTCCGCAGGCGGGTCGCCACCGCCCTTGCACGCCAGGGGATCACGGTGATCGCCGCCGAGGCGCGCTTTACGGACGGGGCGCTGGTCGCGGACGGGCAATCGCTCGAACCAGCGCAGCTCGTCATCGCTGCCACCGGCAGCGCCGCGCCCGCCTGGGTGCGCGCGAGCGGTATCGCCACAGATGGAAGCGGCTTCATCGCGGTCGACGCCCACCAGCGATCAACCTCGCACTCGCACATTCTCGCCGCCGGGGACGCCGCCGCGCGCACCGACCGGCCGCTTGCCCGATCGGGCGTCCATGCCGTCTTCGCCGGACCCGTGATCGCCGCCAACCTGCGAAGCCTCCTCGCAGGCGAGCCGCCGCGCGCCGCCTACCGCCCGCGCCGCCACAGCCTCTACCTCATGAACACCGGCGACGGGCGCGCGATTGCGAGCTACGGTCCTCTCGTTGCCGAGGGGCGCTGGGTGCTCGCCTGGAAGCACAGGATAGATAAAGGCTGGATCGCGGAATACGCCGCCCTCGCAAGAGGCGTGTAACCGGCGCGGGAAGGGCCGCGAACCGGGCCGAAAGGGGACCAAGTGAAGAAGCTTGCCATCATCGCCGTTCTGGCCGCGCTTGCCGCCGCCTATTTCGCCTTCGACCTCGGGCAATACCTGACGCTCGAGGGCGTGAAGGCGCTTGCTGCCGGCACGGCCGCCTTCCAGCGCGACAATCCGCTGGTGGTGGTCGCCGGGTTCTTCCTCGCCTATGTCGTCGTCACCGCCGCGTCCTTCCCCGGCGCGGCGATCATGACGCTGGCGGCGGGCGCCCTGTTCGGCGTGGTGTGGGGCACGGTGATCGTCTCCTTCGCCTCGACCATCGGGGCGACGCTCGCCTTCCTGTCCTCGCGCTACGTGCTGCGCGACAGCATCGAGGCGCGCTTCGGCGAGCGGCTGAAGGCGATCAACGCCGGGCTGGAGCGCGACGGGGCGTTCTACCTTTTCTCGCTACGGATGATCCCGGTCTTCCCCTTCTTCATGGTCAACCTCGTCATGGGCCTGACCCGCATCCGCACGCTTACCTTCATGTGGGTGAGCCAGATCGGCATGCTGCTCGGCACCATCGTCTACGTCAACGCGGGCACCCAGCTGGCGCGGATCGACAGCCTGTCGGGCATCGCCTCGCCGGCGGTGCTGGGGAGCTTCGTGTTGCTCGGCATCGTGCCGTGGATCGCCAAGGGGATCATCGGGCTGATCAAGCGGCGCAAGGTCTATGCCGGGTTCCGGCGCCCCAGGAAATTCGACCGCAATCTGGTGGTGATCGGCGCGGGTTCGGCGGGCCTCGTCTCGGCCTATATCGCCGCGACGGTGAAGGCCAAGGTGACGCTGGTCGAGGCGCACGAAATGGGCGGGGACTGCCTCAACACCGGATGCGTGCCGTCGAAGGCGATCATCAAGAGCGCCAAGGTCGCCGCCACGATGCGCCATGCCGACCGCTACGGGCTGGCGGCGGTGGAGCCGGAGGTGCCCTTCAAGGCGGTGATCGCGCGGGTGCTGGACACCATCAAGGCGATCGAGCCGCACGACAGCGTCGAACGCTACACCGGTCTCGGGGTCGACGTGGTCAAGGGCTATGCGAAGATCATAGACCCGTGGACGGTCGAGATCGCGCTCAATGACGGCGGCACGCAAAGGCTGACGACGCGCAGCATCATCATCGCCAGCGGGGCCGAGCCGGTCGTGCCGCCGATCCCGGGGATCGAGGAGAGCGGATACCTCACCAGCGAGACCATGTGGCAGGCCTTCGCGCAAATGGACGCGGCACCGCAGCGGGTCGCGGTGCTGGGCGGCGGGCCGATCGGGTGCGAATTGTCGCAGGCGCTGGCGCGGCTCGGCTCCGAGGTGACGCAGGTCGAGATGGCCGACAGCCTGCTCGGGCGCGAGGATGCCGACGTTTCGGCGCTCGCGCGCGAGGTGCTGGAGGCGGACGGGGTCCGCGTCCTCACCGGCCACAAGGCGGTGCGGATCGAGCAGCGGGAGTTGGTCGCGGAGCATGACGGGGGCGAGGTTCGGATCGCTTTCGACGCGCTGATCGTCGCCATCGGCAGAAAGGCGCGGCTGACCGGCTTCGGGCTCGAGGACATCGGCGTCGACACGGGCAAGACCGTGACCACCGACGAATTCCTCGCGACCAAATTCCCCAACATCTTCGCTGCCGGCGATGTGGCGGGCCCCTACCAGTTCACCCACACCGCCAGCCACCAGGCATGGTATGCCAGCGTCAACGCGCTGTTCGGCACCTTCCGCAAGTTCAAGGCCGATTACCGCGTGGTCCCCGCCGTCACCTTCCTCGACCCCGAGGTCGCGCGCGTCGGGCTGAACGAGCGCGAGGCGGCAGAGCAGGGCATCGCGGTCGAGGTGACGCGCTACGAACTCGACGATCTCGACCGCGCCATCGCCGAGAGCGAGACCAAGGGCTTCGTCAAGGTGCTCACCCCGGCAGGCGGCAAGGACAAGATCCTCGGCGCCACCATCGTCGGCGCCCACGCGGGCGAATTGCTGGCCGAATACGTCCTGGCGATGAAGCACGGTATCGGCCTCAACAAGATCCTCGGCACGATCCACTCCTACCCGACCATGGCCGAGGCCAACAAGTTCGCCGCCGGCAACTGGAAGCGCGCCAACAAGCCCGAGGGCCTGCTGAGGTGGGTCGAGAAGTACCACACCTGGATGCGCGGCTGACCGGCGGGCTGCGCCGGGCAGGCTGGCGTTGGGCCGCGTCTTCGGCAAGAAGGGCGGGGCTGACCGCATGAGGGGGATGTCTTGGAACTGTTCGACCAGCTGCGCGGGATCATCGGCCTTGCCGCGCTGATGGGCCTTGCCTGGGCTTTCAGCGAGAACCGCGCGCGCCTGCCCGGCTGGCGCTGGATGGCGGGCGCGCTGGCGCTTCAGGGCGTGTTGGCGGTGCTGATCGTGCGCGTGCCGGCGATCTGGGCGGCGGTCGGCCTCGCCAACGATGCGGTCGCCGCGGTGGAGCAGGCGACGCTCAAGGGTTCGTCCTACATGTTCGGCTATCTCGGCGGGGCGGAGCTGCCCTTCGCCCTCAGGGAGGGCGCGCAGCCGCCGCTGGTGATCGCCTTCCAGATCCTGCCGCTGGTGATCGTCTTCTCGGCGCTGGCCGCGCTGCTGTGGCACTGGGGGGTGCTGCGCTGGATCGTGAACTGCCTCTCCTTCCTCCTGCGGCGCTCGCTCGGCGTATCGGGCGTGGTCGGCCTGTCGGGCGGGGCGAGCGTCTTTCTCGGCGTGGTCGAGGCGCCGCTCGTCACCCGCGCGTGGTTCGGCAGGGTCAGCCGCGCCGAGCTGTTCCAGATCATGACCCTGACGATGGCGACCATCTCGGGCGCGATCCTGGTGCTCTATGCCACCACCCTGCGCGCCGTGGTGCCCGATGCGACCGGGCACATGATCGCCGCCTCGCTGATCTCGCTGCCGGCGGCGCTGCTCGTCGCCCGGCTGATGGTGCCGGGCACCCCCGATGAGAGCGCGACCGAGGTCGACGGCGAGGCTTCGGACCTCGGCTATGCGAGCAGCATCGATGCGGTCATCAAGGGCACGATGGACGGGATGCAGCTGTTCCTCGCGGTGATCGCCGTCATCATCACCGTCTTCGCCCTCGTCGCGCTGGTCGACATGGCGCTGGCGTTGCTGCCGCTGGTCGAGGGCGAGGCTCTGACGCTGAAGCGCATCTTCGGCTGGGCGCTGGCCCCGCTGATGTGGCTGATCGGCGTCCCCTGGGCCGAGGCGCAGGCGGCAGGCGCATTGATGGGGACCAAGGCGGTGCTCAACGAATATGTCGCCTATCTCGAACTTGCGGCCCTGCCGGCAGGAACGCTGGGGCCGCGCAGTCAGCTGATCGTCACCTATGCCCTGTGCGGCGTCGCCAACCTCGCCAGCGTCGGCCTGCTGGTCTCGACCATCGGCACGCTCTGCCCGGAGCGCCGCGCCGAGGCGGCGGGGCTGGGCATGAAGAGCTGGATCGGCGGCAACCTCGCCACCGCCATGACCGGCGCGTGGATCGGGCTGGTGACGTGGTGAGGGGGACGCGATGTTCGACGCGAAGCTCCGCCCGCTGATCGACCCTCCTCTCAACGCCGCCGGGCGTGCGCTGGCGGCGGCGGGCGTCACCGCCAACGGGCTGACCTTTACCGGTCTCGCGCTGGGGCTCGCGGGCGCGGCGGCCATCGCCTTCGGCCAGATCGGCTGGGGCCTTGCGCTGATCCTCGCCAACCGCCTCGCCGACGGGCTCGACGGGGCGGTGGCCCGGGCGCGCGGGCCGAGCGATCTCGGCGGCTATTTTGACATCGTCGCTGATTTCGCCTTCTACGTGAGCGTGCCGGTCGGCTTCGGGGTGCTGGCGCCCGCCAATGCCGTGCCCGCGCTGGTCTTGGTCGCAAGCTTCGTGCTGACGGGGGTGAGCTTCCTCGCCTTTGCGGTCATCGCCGCCAAGCGCGGGGCCGAGACCGAGGCGCACGGGAAGAAGAGCTTCTTCTATTCGACCGGCCTTGCCGAAGGGGCCGAGACCATCGCGGTGTTCATCGCCATGTGCCTCGCGCCCGCGTGGTTCCCGGTGCTGGCGCTCGGCTATGCGGGGCTTTGCGCCCTCACCGTCGTGCAGCGCAGCGCGATGGCGGTGCGGGCCTTCGTGGGTTAGCGGCTCGCCGCGCCCAGCAGCGCCTCGGTGCGCTGGCGCAGTTCGGCGATGCGCGCGGTGTTGGCGCCGAGATCGCTGATCCCGACCCGGCTGACCGAGCGGAAATCGATCTGCGCATCGCCCACGCGCGCCACGACATCGTCCTTGAAGCCGAACCAGAAGCTTTCCGCCACGCCCTCGACCGTGCCGGTGGCGGCGTCCTGGCGGATCTCGGTCAGCCCCATCGCCGCCATCGCCGCCGCAACCGCCGCCGTGCCTTCCGCCTTGCTCGCGCCGCCCAGCGGCAGCGGGGCGGGGCGGTCGGGACGGGCGGTGATGATCTGCGCGTGGCTCTTGACCGCCAGTTCGGGCGGGGTGCGCTCGGCATAGAGCGGCAGCTGGCTGAGCGGCACCTGGTAGTCGCTCAGCGGATTGGCCCCCGCCGCCTCGCGCGCGGCCATCGTGCTTTCGGAAAAGGCCGGCGGGTTGCCGGTGTCGGTGGAAATGTCGTGGATCGGGTTGCCGGCCGCCTTGCCGCCCATGCCGAGGAACACCGCCAGCGCGGCGGCGGGCACCAGCAGGCCGATGATCGCCGCCGCCAGCACCCCGTTGCGCCGCGGCTTGGCGCGCACGCCCAGGACCAGCGAGACCAGCGCCGCCAGCGCAGCGATCCCTAGGAGGATCATCCCGCCGCCCAGCGTCAGGGTCATCAGCCCGAGCTTCCAGTCCCATATCCCGATCTTGGTGCCGAGCGCGGCGATCATGAAATAGAGCGGGACGAACGCCATGAGGGCGAGGACGAGCTTGGTGTGCCAGGGCAGGTTTTTCATGCGCGCGAACATAGCGCCCCCGGAGCCCAAGGCAACTTTCCCGCAACGCGGCGGGAAACCCTTTGCCCGGCCGTGCGTTGGGGTCTTTGCGGTGTCTGGGGAGAGGGCCTTGTGCGCAGGTGAAGTCCCGCTTTCCATGCCCGAAATTCTGGGTTAAGCCCCGCTGGGATGCGGGAGGAACATCTTGTTCAGAGGACAAACGACCATGAAGCGTAATTTCCTGATGGGCGCGGCCGCGCTGGCGAGCCTTGCCACCCTTTCGGCTTGCGGCGGCAAGCAGGCCGAGGAAGCCGAAGCTCCGGCAGCGACCGAGATGGCTCCGGCCGAGACTCCGGCTGCGACCGAAACCCCGGCCGATGCCGCCGCTGCGGCGCCTGCCGGCGGCGCGGTGACCTATGCCAGCTTCACCGGCGATCCGGCTTCGGGCGAGAAGGTCTTCGCCGCGTGCCGCACCTGCCACGTGTTCGACGAAGGCGTGAACCGCGTGGGCCCGTCGCTGCACAAGGTCGTGGGCCGCAAGGCCGGCACGGTCGCCGGCTTCTCCTACTCGGACGCCAACAAGAACAGCGGCATCACCTGGACGCCGGACGTGCTGTTCGACTACCTCAAGGACCCGAAGGCCTACGTGCCGGGCACCAAGATGGCCTTCCCGGGCGTCAAGGACGACCAGAAGCGCGCGGACCTCGTCGCCTACCTCGAGCAGCAGTCGAAGTAATCGGCGGGCCCTCGCGGCCACAGGAAAAACGGGCGGTGCAGGTGTCTGCGCCGCCCTTTTTCTTTGCCTGCCCGGTGCGCGGCGTCACGCCGCCAGAAGGCTCGCGTCGGCGGGGCAGTGGCGCGCGAGATATTCCTCGTGGGTCGGCAGCGTACCGACGGCGCGGGCGATCAGCATCCTGAGGTTGGCGAGGAACTCAGCGAGCTGCGCTTCGCTCAGCTGGTCGGCCATCGGATCGTAATCCGCCGGCACGATCCCCTGGCCGAGCATCACCTGCACCCAGCTCGCATCGCGGAACAGATCGTCCACGTCGCGCCCTACCCGGCCCGAGGAGGCGAACAGCGCGATCTTGTGGGTGAGGCTGTCGGGCACATCCATGTGCTTGCAAAAGCGCCAGAACTCCGTGTCCTCGCGGTCGGTCCGGTGGTAGTGCAGGATCAGGAAATCGCGGATCTGCGCGAATTCCTCCTCGCAGCGCCGGTTGTATTCGGCGCGCATCGCGGACGGGTCGCCGGCGCGGGGGAAGAGCTGGATCAGCCGGCTGACATGCGACTGGATCAGGTGAATCGAGGTCGATTCGAGCGGTTCGAGGAAGCCGCTCGACAGGCCGATCGCGGCGCAGTTGTGCGCCCAGAAGGCCTCGCGCCGTCCGGTGGTGAAGCGGATCGGGCGCGGATCGCCGAGCGCCCGGGTGTCGAGCCCTGCCATCAGCAGGTCGGCCGCCGCATCGTCGGTGGCGAAGCCCGAGGAATAAACGTGCCCGTTGCCGGTGCGGTGCTGCAAGGGGATGCGCCACTGCCAGCCCGCGTCCCTCGCGGTCGCGCGGGTATAGGGCACCAGCACCGGCAACCGTTCTGACGGCACGGCGAGCGCGCGGTCGCAGGGGAGCCATTTCGACCAGTCGCGGTAGCCCACCCCCAGCGTCTCGCCCAAGAGCAGCGCTCGGAAGCCGGTGCAGTCGATGAAGAAGTCGCCCGCGACCTCCTTGCCGCCCTTCAGCGTGATCGAGCGGATGTCGCCGCTCTCCCCGTCGCGCGCGACGCTCTCGACGATGCTCTCGGTGCGGGTCACGCCGCGCCCTTCGGCATAGTCGCGCAGGAACAGGGCATAGCGGCTGGCATCGAAGTGGTAGGCATAGGCAAGGCCGGTCATCGCGGTGTTGCCGACCCGGTCGAGCTTCCCGAAGCGCGCCTGGTCCGCCGCCAGCTGGTGGAGCGAGAAGTCCCACAGCCCCTTCGGATCGGGGGCGGTCCCGGCGCTGCGGCGCCAGTGGTGGTGGAAGGCGACATTGGCGAGGGTCATCCCCGTGTCGCCGAAGGTGTGGAGATAGCGGCTGCCCTTGCGGCCCCAGTCGACGAACTCGATCCCGAGCTTGAAGGTGCCCGATGTGGCGGAGAGAAAGGCGTTCTCGTCGAGCCCGAGGATCGCGTTCAGCCGGATGATCTGCGGGATCGTCGCCTCGCCCACGCCCACCGTGCCGATCGCCTCGCTCTCGACCAGCTCGATCTGCAAACGCTGGCCCAGCAGCCGCGCGAAGGCCGCCGCGGTGATCCACCCGGCGGTGCCCCCGCCGACGATCACCAGTTTCCTCACCTCGGGCCGGTCCATGGCATTCATCCCGTTGCTTGTGCCTCTCGGCCCGGAACAGGGCGGAAGAAGGCGTTGATCGTCAGCCGGCCCTCGCGGGGGTCGGCGCTCAGGGGGGCGGAGTTGTCGATCACCCCACTGTGGAGGATGTTGCCGCGATAGAAGATCGCGCTGTTGAAGGTCCCCACGGCGACATGGATGCGCTCGAAATTGGGGGCACCGTCGGTCGGGTAGGCGGCGGACGGCAGGCCCGCGCGCGCCACCTCGTCCTGCACCGCGGCGGCATAGCGCAGATAGGTTTCGGCGGTGAGCGACTCGAAGCCCGTCGCCCGGTGGCGGAAGAAGGCCGTCCCCCCGTGCCCGGTGCGGTGGAGGTAGAGCATCATCGCGATCTGCTGCGGATCGGTGCCGTCGACATGGGGCAGGCGCTGGATCGGGGCGAGGGCGGCGGGCGGGGTCGTCACCAGCGAATACCACGCCTGCATCGCCCAGGGCCGCCCGTCGCCGCCAAACCACTGATCGAGCAGGGGAGAGAGCACTCCGAGCCAAGCCCGGCACACCGCCGGATCGAGCGCGGCGCGCACGCCCGGGTACTGGGGCGTGATTTTTGCAAATTTTTGCAAACAGGCCTGCAAGATCGCGTGCTCCGGGTTCTCCAGAAAGTTCTCGACGCTGATAAGTGGTTGATTGCCGGATGCAAAAACGCCGACCTGCGGCACGGCAGGTGCGATTGCCCATCCTTGCGGAGGTCTATGCCGGGGCGGGGCGGGCTGTGTGGCCATGTCGCGGAGCCTAACAAAGTCGGGACGTCACTCCAAGGTTGTTGCACAAGCATCTGTTAATGTGAGGGAAAATGCGGGTTCGGAAGGCAGGTGCCTCCACCGCCGCCTGGCGCGGGCGCTCCGGAAATCATGCTGCGATGCGGCAAATGCGAAAACTGTGTCCATAGGGCAACATTTGCGCTCGCTCAAACGCGGCCACGGCCAGAAGTCGTGCGGGCAGGCGCAGACAAGCACTTGAAATAAAATTATAAATAGGCCAATCCACGGCCGCGTCACACTACTGCCATTTGGCGATTTACCTGCGCTCCGGCATGGGCTATGAAAAAACCTGCAAAAGCGCACGAACAGCGGCGCTAGCGGGAGGGGACTTCTGATGAGAATGAACGGGATCAATCGTAGCGCGCGCCTGCTTTGCGGGGCCGCGACCTTTCTTGCGCTGACCGCCACCGGTGCGCCGGTGATGGCGCAGGAGACCGACGAGGAAAAGGCGGCCGTCGCCGAGGGCCAGGGTGAAGACGCGATCGTCGTCACCGGTATCCGCGGGTCGATCCAGTCCTCGCTCGATGCCAAGCGCAACGCCACCTCGATCGTCGAAGTGATCGCGGCCGAAGACATCGGCCTGCTACCCGACCAGTCGATCGCCGACACCCTCGCCCGCCTGCCCGGCGTGACCGCCCAGCGCGTGCGCGGCCGCTCGCAGCAGATCTCGATCCGCGGCCTCGGCCCGGACTTCTCGCTCTCGCTTCTCAACGGCCGCGAGATTGTCTCGGCGGGCAACAACCGCGGCATCGAATTCGACCAGTTCCCCTCGGAACTGATCGGCCAGGGCGTGGTCTACAAGACCGGTGACGCCCAGCTCGCCGCGATCGGCATCGCCGGCGCGGTCGACCTGCGCACCATCCGTCCGCTGGATTCGAACAAGCGCCAGATCACCGTGTCGGGCACCTACACGATCAACGACAGCGGCTCGCTCAACCCCGATTTCGCCTCGGACGGCTACCGCTTCTTCGGCAGCTACATCGACCAGAACGCCGACGGCACCATCGGCTGGTCGCTGGGTGCCACGATCCAGTCGATCCCGACCCAGTTCATCAGCCGCGAGCTGAAGACCAACCAGTTCCAGATCGCCCGCACCCCGGGCGGCGTGATCTACCCCGCCGACAACCCGCGTCAGGGTGTCGTCAGCCGCAACTTCGAACGCACCTCGGTCGCGGGCAGCCTGCAGTTCGAGCCGAGCGACAGCTTCTCGCTGACCCTCGACGGCTTCTACACCAACACCACCGACAGCGGCATCTTCCGCGGGACCGAAACCCCGATCGCCTCGTGGAGCGGCGCGAGCTTCGTCGGCGCGCAGGGCAGCGGGCCCTTCGCCGACAGCGCCACCTACAGCGCGGTCGTGCCGATCCTGCGCACCGACACCGAGGGTGCCGACAGCGAGATCTTCGCGCTGGGCGGCAACATGGAGTGGAAGGCGACCGACAACCTCGGCTTCGTGCTCGACTACGGCTACTCGACCCTCGACCGCAACGACATCGACTACGAAAGCTATGCCGGCACCGGCCGCGCGCGTTCGGGCCTGCAGGATCGCCTGACCTTCACCTTCCCGGATGACGGCCAGTACACCATCGCCAGCCAGGTCGATTACACCAACCCGGCCAACGTCCTGCTCACCGATCCGGGCGGCTGGGGCCAGGTCGGCTTCATCAAGCAGCCGATCATCGAGGACGAGCTGCACCAGCTGCGCGCCGAGACCTACTGGGAGTTCGACGGCGGCTTCATCGACCGCATCACCGTCGGCTGGCTCTACACCGACCGCCAGAAGAGCTTCGATTCGAACGAGAGCTTCCTGCGTCCCACCCCCGCCTTCGGCAACGGGCTGCGGGTGCCGACCGGCGCCATCGTCGGCTCGACCGACACCAAGAGCCTGGGCATGGACATCCTTGCCTATGACCCGTCGAGCTTCCTGACCGACGGCACCTACCTCGTCGAGAAGGCCACCTTTGACACCCAGTGGGTGGTCGAGGAGAAGATTCACAACTTCTACATCCAAGCCAACATCGACGGCGATCTGGGTTCGGTTCCGGTGCGCGGCAATATCGGCTTGCGCTATGCCGACACCGAGCAGGGTTCGACCGGCACGATCGCGGGCGGGATCAACACCGTCGAGGCGAGCTACGACAACTGGCTGCCGAGCATGAACCTCGCCTTCGAGATCATGCCCGACACCTTCATCCGTCTCGCCGCGGCCAAGACTATCACCCGCGCTCGGCTCGACCAGATGACGGCGAACCAGAACATCGGGTTCAACCCGCTGAGCTGCATCGACACCAACAACGACCAGCGCCCCGACCGGGTGATCGCCTTCAACCCGCCCTCGGTGGTCTGCTTCAACCTCGGCGGCGGCAACCCGGCGCTCCAGCCCTATTCGTCGACCTCCTACGACATCTCCTTCGAGAAGTACTTCTCGCCGGGCACCGCGATCATCCTCGCGGCGTTCCACAAGGACCTGTCGGACTGGGTCATCGACTTCAGCGAGCTGACCGATCTCAGCCAGTCGATCCAGAACTTCGGCGCGGGCGCCTTCCTGCAGGCCAACCCGCAGGTCGCGACCGGGATCTTCAACGGCCCGGTCAACTTCGCCGACGGCACGATCACCGGCGTGGAAGGCACGGTTCGCCTGAACTTCGGCGACTTCAGCGACACGCTCGACGGGTTCGGCGGCTTCGCCAGCGTCACCTATGCCGATGCCGAGGTGCAGAACCAGAACTTCAACCCGATCGCCATTCCCGGCTATTCGGACGTGACCTGGTCGGCTGACGTGTTCTACGAAAAGTACGGCTTCCGCGCCAAGCTGGCGGCCCGCTACCGCAACGGCTTCCTGTCCGAGGTGCAGAACTTCGACGGTTCGCTCTCGGGTGCGCAGGCCCAGCCGGAAACCATCCTCGATGCGCAGATCGGCTACACCTTCTCGAACGAGGGCAGCTTCCTCAACGGGGTGCAGATCCTCGCGGAAGTGTTCAACCTGACCAACGAGCCCTTCGTGACCGAGAACGACCTGTTCAACGCGGGCGGCCAGCAGGTGGGCACCTTCCCGAGCCGCCACGAGCTCTACGGGCGGACCTTCAACCTGACGATACGCAAGAACTTCTGATACGAACCCCTCGGGTCGCACGAGGGTTTCAGGGAGGGCCCGCCAGCAATGGCGGGCCCTTTCGTTTTCGGGGAGGGGCGAGGCGCTGTCTTCGTACGGTCATCGCGCAGCCGTCGCCCTGCCGTTGTCACGGCATGCGCGCGTGCTCGGGGGGTGAAATCAGGCGGCGAGCGGCGGGGCGGGGCAGTGGCGGGCGATGAAATCGCCGTGCGACGGCATGGCGGCGACCGCCTCGTCCATCGCCTGCCGGATCTGCCTGAAGCGCTCCGCGACCGGCACCCCGGTCCGCATCGCGGCCAGCGCCGGGGCCTGACGGGGGACGATTCCCTGGCCGAGATAGACGGCGATCCAGCTCGGGTTCGCGAACAGTTCCTGCCCGTCGGCGACCAGCATCCCGGCCTCGCGGAAATGGTCGATCTTGTATTGCAGGCTGTCGGGGATCGGCATGGCCGCGCAGTAGCGCCACAGCTCGGAATCGTCGCGGGTGGTGGCCTTGTAGTGCAGGATAAGGAAATCCCGGATCAGCTCGTATTCCCTAGACGTTTGGGCATTGTATTCACGCGCCAGCAGGGGCGATATGGCGGCGTCGGGCAGCAGCGCGATGAGCCGCAGGATGCCGTACTGGATGAGGTGGAGGCTGGTCGATTCCAGCGGCTCCATGAACCCCGCCGACAGCCCGATGGCGACGCAGTTCTTCTCCCAGAACTTGCGGCGCTTACCCGTCACGAAGCGCAGGGGCCGCGGGTCGGCCAGCGCCATTCCGTCGAGGTTGGCGAGCAGGGTCGCGGCCGCCTCGTCCTCGGAGATAAACTCGCAGCAATGGACGTAGCCGTTGCCGGTGCGGTGCTGGAGCGGGATGCGCCATTGCCACCCCGCCTCGCGCGCGGTGGAACGGGTGTAGGGGGTGAACTCGCCGCGCTCGCACGGGACGGCCACAGCGCGGTCGCAGGGCAGCCAGGCCTGCCAGTTGTCGTAGCCGGCGTGCAGCGCATCTTCGATCAACAGGCCGCGGAAGCCGCTGCAATCGATGAAGAACTGGCCTGCGATCTGCTCGCCATTGTCGAGCGTCACGCTCTCGATGAACCCGTCCTCGCCGCGCAGGGCAACGTCGACGACCTTGCCCTCGATGCGCGTCACGCCCCGGCTTTCCGCATAACGCCGCAGGAAGGCGGCGTAGAGCCCCGCGTCGAAGTGGTAGGCATAGTCGAAGGTCGACTGGATCAACCGCCGATCGGGCGAGGGGTGGCTGAACTTCCCCGCCTTCGCCATCGCCCAGCACATCGAGAAATCGTCGATCGGGCCATCCACCCGCCCCGCCAGATGCTCGTGCATCCAGTGGTGGTAGAAGGGCACGCTGTCGAATTCGGCGCCATACTGGCCGAAGGGGTGGAAGTAGCGGTGTCCCTGCCGCCCCCAGTCGATGAACTCGATCCCGAGTTTGTAGGACCCTTGCGTCTCGCGCACGAAGGTCGCCTCGTCGATGCCGAGGCGCTTGTTGAAGTGGCGGATGGGGGGGATGGTCGCCTCGCCTACGCCCACGGTGCCGATCGCCTCGCTTTCGATCAGGGTGATCGCGCAGGAACGCCCCACCGCGTCCGCGAGCGCGGCGGCTGTCATCCACCCGGCGCTGCCGCCGCCGACGATGACGATGCTCGATAGGGGCGCGCTCTGTCCGGTCATCCGCCGCAACTCTCGCGGATCAGGAGGCTCGTTTCAAGCCGCTGCGAGATCGCCGGGCCGTCGCCCTTGTCGATCAGCTTGGAGACCAGCATCCGCCCGGCCAGGTTCGCGTCCTGATCGATGGTGGTGAGCTGCGGGGTGACGAGGCGGGCGGCGGGGATGTTGTCGTAGCCGACCACCGAGACATCCTCGGGCACGCGCATCCCCGAGCGGGTCAACGCCCGGATCGCGCCGATGGCGATGAGGTCGGAAGCCGCAAAGATCGCGTCGAACCTGAGGCCCCTTGCCAGCGCGCTCCGGACCGCGGCCTCGGCGGAGTGGACCTCGAAATGGGCGGGCAGGATGAGATCGTCGTCGGGCGCGATCCCCGCCTGTTCGAGCGCCTGGCGATAGCCGCGGATGCGTTGTTCGGCCTCGGGCGCCTCGGTGTCGCCCAGGAACAGGATGCGCCGCCGTCCGAGCCGCGCGAGGTGCGCCGTCGCGCGCCGGCCGCCGGCGAGGTTGTCCGACCCGATCACGCAATATTGCGCGTCGGGGAATTCCGCCCCCCACACCACGAAGCGGTTGTCGCGCGCCGCCAGCGCGTTGAATTCGTGGTGGAGCGAGGACTGGCCGATGAAGATCACGCCCGTCGCGCGGCTGGTGCTCATCGCATAGTCGAGATCGCCGCCGGCGCGGGGGGAAAGGTGGCTGATGATCAGGTCGGCGTTGCGCTCGCGCGCGGCCTCGGCGATCCCCGCCAGCAGCTCGAGGAAGAAGGGGTCCGCCACCCGGCTGTCGCGCGCCTGCGGGGCGGGGACGACCACCGCGAGCGTCGCGTCGGCACCGATCGGGCCGCTCGGCATCGAGGCGCGGAACTCGTAGTCGTGGGCGCGGGCGATCTGCCAGATCTGCTGCTTGGTGCGCCGCTTGACCGAGGGGCTGTCGTTCAATGCGCGGCTGACGGTCGAGATCGACACCCCGGCCTCGCGCGCGATGTCCTCGAGCGTGGCGCTGCGCCGCGAGGAGAGGGGCGGATTGTCGGCCATCCCCCGTCCCTCAGCCGCCCGCCACCCGCGCCCAGTAGCCGGTGCCCGGGGCGAGGGCCTCGGGCACGGCGCCGGGGCCGACATGGCTTTCGGTCGCGATCAAGGCGAGCGGGCCGAGCCCGGCGGGCGGGCTCCAGTCGCCGGGTGCCTCGCCGAGGTTGAAGACGCACAGCACGCGGCCCTGTTCGTCCTCGCGCAGGAAGGCGAGGATGTCCGCCGGGCTGTCGAGCAGCGTGATCCCGCCGATGGCGAGCGCCGGATGCTCCCGCCGCGCCGCCAGCAGGCGCTGCGCATAGGCGAGGGTCGAGGCTGGGTCGGCCGCCTGCCGGTCGACGGCGAAGCCGGTGTGGACGGGATCGAGCTTCAGCCAGGTGCGGTTGGCGTTCGAGAAGCCCGCCTGCGGCGCGCCCGCCTGCCACGGCATCGGCGTGCGCGCGCCGTCGCGGCCGAGGGTATGCGGCCAGTTGGCGATCGCCTCGGGGTCCTGCAGGTCCTCGAAGGCGACCTCGCCCTGCGGCAGGCCCAGTTCCTCGCCCTGGTAGATGATCGGATTGCCGCGAAGGCTGAGCAGCAACAGCAGGTTGAGCCGGCTCGCGCGCGCCATGTCGCCGTCCAGCGTCCAGCGGGTCACCGCGCGCGGCGCATCGTGGTTCGAGAAGGCCCAGGAGGGCCAGCCCTCGCCGTCCTCGCCGCTCCACTGCTGGAGCGAGGCGCGCACCAGCGGCGCGGTGAGGCGCGGGGCATAGAGGAAGTCGAAGTTGTAGGCGGAATCGAGCCGCTTGCCGCCTTCGGTGAAGGCCTTCATCTCCGCCAGCGGCTCCGGCCCGCCGACCTCGGCGACGGTGAAGCGGCCGGGGAATTCGTCGAGCGTCTGGCGGATGCGCTCGAGGAAGGCGACGATGTCGGGGTGCGACTGGTTGTAGCGCTTGACCTGCATGTCGAAGGGCCGCGTCACCAGCTCCATCGGCAGGCCCGAGGGCGGATTGTCGCGCAGGTCGGGGTCATGCATCGAGAAGTTGAGCGCATCGAGCCGGAACCCGTCGACGCCCCGCGCGAGCCAGAACCGCGCCACATCGAGCAGCGCGTCCTGTACGTCGCGGTTGTGGACGTTGAGATCGGGCTGCGAGGTCAGGAAGTTGTGCAGGTAATACTGCTTCCGCGGCCCGTCCCACTGCCACGCCGAGCCGCCGAACACCGATTGCCAGTTCGACGGCGGCGAGCCGTCGGGCTTGGGATCGGCCCAGACATACCAGTCGGCCTTGGGGTTGGTGCGGTCCTGCCGGCTCTCCTTGAACCAGGCGTGTTCGTCCGAGGTGTGCGAATAGACCTGGTCGATGATGACCTTGAGGCCGAGGGCATGGGCCTTCTCCACCACCCGGTCGAAATCGGCGAAGGTGCCGAAGCTCGGGTCGATCCCGCAGTAATCGGCCACGTCGTAGCCGAAATCCTTCATCGGCGAGGTGAAGAAGGGGCTGATCCAGATGCCGTCCACGCCGAGGCCGGCGATGTAGTCGAGCCCCTCGGCGATGCCGGCAAGGTCGCCGATCCCGTCGCCGTTGGTGTCGCGGAAGGAGCGCGGGTAGATCTGGTAGATGACCGCGCCGCGCCACCAGGCGAGCGGGCTGGCGGCGGTTGCGGCATCGGCGGCAATTGCGGTCGCCATCAGTCGTCGGTCTCCAGAATGCAGGCGGCAAAGCCGAAGGGGGGCAGCGTCACCTTGACCGCGCCCGGCGCGGCGAGCGCGGCGGGGCACTGACCGACGAGCGGCGTCACGCCGCGCGCCGCGTAGCTGACCTCGATGCTTTGCGAAAGTGGCCTTTCGCCGGTGTTGAACACCGTCAGAACACGCTGTCCGGTTTCGGGATCGTGGCGCTCGACTGCGAGCAGGCCGGAGGCCTCCTCCGCGAAGGCGCGCACCTCGCTCAGCCCCCGACGCAGCGCCGGGCTGGCGGTGCGGGCGGCGGAAAGCTCGGCGATCAGGCGGTAGAGCGGATGGGCGGGATCGAAATTGTCCTCGGCAGTGGTCGCCTTCGTCCCGATCAGCCGGTTGTCGTTGTAGACCGCGACCTTGCTCGGGAACATGTCCTCGCGCGCAAGCTGGTCGTTGCCGTCGGAGATGAAACCCTGCTCGTCGCCGTAATAGACGGTCGGCACCCCGCGCAGCAGGAACATCATCGCATGGCCGAGCCTGACCCGGGCGAGGAGCTTTGCCGGATCGTCCGCTCCGCTCATCTGCCGCACGAACATCGAAAAGCGCCCGAAATCGTGGTTGCCGAGGAAGGTCGGCAGGCCGGTCGCGGTTTTCGCCCCGCCGGGATAGATCGCGTCCTGCTGGAGGAACTCGGCCATCAGCCGCGGCGGGCTCTTGCCGCTGGCGACCATCTGCGCCGCCTTGGCGAAGCCCATGTCGAGCGCGTAGGGCAGGCCGCTTTCGGCCATCACCTGCGCGGCGAGGGTGGCGGTGGGCTCCTCGTAGGCGATCTCGCCGAAGATGTGGAAGTGATCGATCCCCTTGGCCTTGGCGCGCGCCAGCATGGCGGGGACGAAGGCCTGCCAGAACCCGGGGTTCACGTGCTTGGCGGTGTCGATGCGGAAACCGTCGATCCCGTAATTGTCGATCCAGTCGCCGAACACCTCGATCATGCCCGCAACGACGCGGGGATGCTCGGTGGCGAGATCGTCGAGGCCCGAGAAATCGCCGTAGACGCTGCTCTCGCCGATCCAGTGCGAATTGCCGCGGTTGTGGTAGAGCGTGACGTCATTGAGCCACGCCGGGACCTTCACGTTCTTCTCGGCCTCGGGCACCACCGGCGTATAGGCGAAGGTCGGATCGGTGAGCTTGGCCCAGTTGGCCGGATCGGGGTTGTCGTCGCCCGCGAAGCCTGCGTTGATCGGCGCGCCATCGGGGCCGCCGCGGCGCGAGAAGGGGTATTCGCCCTTGCTGCGATAGCGGTAGCCGTTCGCTTCGCCTTCGGCATAGCCGATCACGTCGGCGGTGTGGTTGGTGATGATGTCCATGTAGACCTTCATCCCGCGCGCGTGGGCGGCATCGACGAAGGCCTTGAACTCGGCATTGGTGCCGAAATGCGGGTCGACGCTGGTGAAATCGGTCACCCAGTAGCCGTGATAGCCCGCGCTTTCCTCGCCCGGTTTGCCCTGCACGGGCTTGTTCTTGAAGATCGGCGCGAACCAGATCGCGGTGACGCCCATGCCCTGGATGTAGTCGAGCTTGGCGGTCAGGCCCTTGAGGTCGCCGCCGTGGTAGAAGCCCTTGTGGGTAGGATCGAAGCCGTGCTGGAAGGGGCCGCCCGAAAGGCCGCCCTTGTCATTCGCCGGATCGCCGTTGGCGAAACGGTCGGGCAGGACGAAATAGATGATCTCGTCTTCCAGCTGGCGATCGGCGATCGGCGCCGGTGCCGCCGGTGTCTCGGCCCGTGCCGGTGCGCCCGTTAGGGCGGTCTGCGCACACAGCACAGCCGCCAGGCTCACGAAGATTCGCGTCATGACCCAACTCCCTCTCGCGGCGGTTGTGACATCTCGGGAGAGTTTTTGCAAATCTTTGTGACGCGCTTTGCGACCATCCGAAATGTGACACAATGCCCTCTAATTTATCGGGAAAAGTGCGTCAGTGTGCTGCCTCAGACGATTTTTGCGGCCAATTGAGGGAAAGTTTCTTGCAAATTTTTGCAGCGCGTCCAGACTGTCACCGACAGCGCGCAGCATCACCGGCCGGCAGAGCCGCGAAGCATAGGCGCTGTCGCAAGCCGCGTCACGCGCCAGTGGCCGCAGCGGCGGGGAGAGGGATGGGACGACCATGATCGAAAGCGGTCACAAGCCGGCGCTGAACGCGGGCCAGATCTGGAACATGAGCTTCGGATTCCTCGGGATCCAGATCGGATTCGAGCTCCAGAACGGCAATGTCAGCCGCATCTTCCAGACCCTGGGAGCCGATGTCGGCGAGCTTGCGATCCTGTGGATCGCGGCGCCGATGACGGGCCTGATCGTGCAGCCGATCATCGGGCACCTTTCGGACAAGACCTGGGGCCCGCTCGGTCGCCGCCGTCCCTATTTCCTCGTCGGCGCGATCCTCGCCAGTCTCGCGCTTTTCGTCATGCCCAACGCGCCCGCATTGTGGGTCGCGGCGGGAATGCTGTGGGTGATGGACGCCTCGCTCAACATCACGATGGAGCCGTTCCGCGCCTTCGTCGGCGACAACCTGCCCGACCGGCAACGGACGATGGGCTATGCGATGCAGAGCTTTTTCATCGGTACCGGCGCAGTGATCGCAGGCGCGCTGCCGTGGGTGATGACCAACTGGCTGGGCCTCGCCAACACCGCGCCCGAGGGCATGATCCCCGAGACGGTGCAATGGGCCTTCTACATCGGCGGCGCGGCGCTGCTGGCGGCGGTGTGCTGGACGGTGTTCACGACGAAGGAATACTCACCGGAGGAGCTCGCCCGGTTCGAGGCGGCGCGCGGGGCCGGGCGCAGCGCAGTGCATCACGCGGTGCAGCGCAGCGCCGCGCAGTTCGCCCGCGGCGGGGTCGTGTGGGTGATCGCGGGCGCGATCCTCGCCGCGCTGGTTGCCTTCGCCCGTTCGGAGCCGCGCCCGGCCTTCCTCGGCACGATTGAGGTCGCCAAGGACATCTACGTTCTCGCCGCGCTGGTCGCCGGCTTCGGCGTGATCCAGCTGGTCGCAAGCGTGCTGCGCGGTCAGGGGCGCGAGAGCAGCGGGTTCATGGAGGTGGTGAGCGACCTTTTCGCCATGCCCCGCACCATGCGCCAGCTTGCCGTGGTGCAGTTCTTCAGCTGGTTCGGGATGTTCGCCCTGTGGATCTACGGGACCCCGGGCGTCACCGAGTATCACTTCGGCGCGGCCGACGCGGCGAGCGCCGCCTATCAGGACGGGGCCGACTGGTGGAGCCTGATGGGATCGGTGCGGAACGGCCTTGCCGCCGCCGCAGCGCTCGGCTTCGTGCTGATCGCCGCGCGGATCGACCGCTGCCGCCTCCACGCGATCAACCTGCTGCTGGGTGCGGCGGGGTTTGCCGCGGTGCTGCTGGTGCGCGAGCCGGCGCTGCTGTGGGTCCCGCAGATCGGGATCGGCATCGCCTGGGCCTCGATCGTGTCGATGCCCTATGCGATCCTTGCAGGCTGCGTGCCGCAAGAAAAAATGGGCATCTACATGGGGGTGTTCAACATCTTCATCGTGGTGCCGCAGCTGCTCGCCTCGACGCTGCTCGGGTTCCTGCTGATCAACCTGTTCGGCGGCGGAGCGATCTACGCAATGGCAATCGCGGCGGCGAGCTTCGTGCTGGCGGCGGTGGCGACGCTGTTCGTGGCCGATGGCGATGCGGCGGGCGCTCCGGCGCTGCAGGCGGAGGCGGCGTGATGCGGCTGGCTCTTGCTCTTGCGGCCTGCGCGCTGGCCGCCCCGGCGCTGGCCGAGCCGGACTACACCCCCCGCGATGTGGTCGCGGTGGAGAACGCCGAGTGGACCCGCGATGCGGTTCTCTACCAGATGAACACCCGCCAGTTCACGACGGAAGGGACCTTCAAGGCGGCGCAAAAGCAGCTTCCGCGTCTCGCCGCGATGGGGGTCGACATCATCTGGCTGATGCCGATCCACCCGATCGGCGAGGTCAACCGCAAGGGCAGCCTCGGCAGCCCCTATGCGGTGCGCGACTACCGCGCAGTCAATCCCGAGCTCGGCACCGAGGCCGAGTTCCGCGCCTTTGTCGCCGAAGCCCACCGGCTGGGCCTCAAGGTGATCCTCGACTGGGTCGCCAACCATTCGGCCTACGACAATCCGCTCACGGTGAGCCACCCCGAATGGTACACCCGCACCCCCGAAGGCGCGCTGATGAGCCCCGCGGGCACCGACTGGTCGGACGTCGCGGACTTCGACTACAGCCAGCCCGGCCTGCGCCGCTACATGACCGAGAGCCTCGTCCACTGGGTGCGCGAATTCGGGATCGACGGCTACCGGGCGGACGTTGCGGGCTATGTCCCGACCGACTTCTGGGAAACCGCCCGCGCCGAACTCGAAAAGGTGAAGCCCGTCTTCATGCTCGCCGAATGGGAGCAGCGCGATCTCCACGCCCGCGCCTTCGATGCGACCTATGGCTGGGGCTGGAAGGAGGCGATGCAGCGCCTCGTGAAAAGCGGCGAGGGCGCGGGGCCGATGCGCGGCTACTACGCGGGCAAGTCCGAAACGTGGCCCCATGCCGCGATGCGCATGGTCTATACCGAGAACCACGACCAGAATTCGTGGGACGGGGTCGCGGCCCAGATCTACGGCCCGGCCTATGAAGCCGCCATCGCGCTCTCCTTCGTGGGCCCGGGCCTCCCGCTGATCTACAACGGGCAGGAGGCGGACAACGACCGCCAGCTGGAGTTCTTCGAGCGTGATCCGATCGTGTGGAAGGAAGGCCGGCACGCGGACCTGTTCCGCAAGCTCGTCGCGCTCAAGACCGCGCATCCGGCGCTCCATAACGGGCGCTTCGGGGCGCCGCTCGTCGAGGTGCCGACCAGCACGAGCGCCGATGTCTTCGCCTTCACCCGCGGGGCGGCAGGCGAGCGGGTGTTCGCCGTCTTCAACCTCAGCCCGCGCGGCCACACTCTGACCTTCGACAAGGCGCGCCACCACGGCCGCTACATCGACGCGCTGACCGGCGCGCCCGCGAGCTTCGCGGGCGGCGAGAGCCTCGATCTGCCCGCATGGGGCTACCGCATCTACACCGAGACCAAGTGAGGCGCCGCCACGGCGCGGGAGAGGACGCATGACGAAGCACTGGAAACCCCTCGTGGCGCTGGCCGCCATCGCCTGGGCGGCGGCCGCCCCGGCACAGGCCGAGACCCTGACGCTCGCCTCGCCCGACGGGAAGATCACCGTCACCGTCAGCGACGACGGGGGCCAGGCGACCTATGCCGTCGCCTTCGAAGGCAAGCAGGTGATCGCGCCTTCCAAGCTCGGGATGCTGTTCGCCGAACACCACGGGTTCGAGCGCGGCCTCGCTATCGCCGGGCAGACCCGCGCCAGCAAGGACACGACCTGGGAGCAGCCCTGGGGCGAGCGCCGTCTGGTGCGCGACCAGCACAACGAACTCGCGGTGACCTTCCGCACCGAAACCGATGGCCCCGCGCGCGACATCACCGTGCGCTTCCGCGCTTTCGATACCGGCATCGGCTTCCGCTACGAGCTGGCCGAACAGCCCGCCTTGCAGGGGGATATCGCCATCGTCGAGGAGCTGACCCAGTTCGCGGTCGGCGACAAGACGACCATGTGGTACACTCCCTCGGACGAATTCAACCGCAACGAATACATCTACCGCATCGCCCCCGCCGGCGAGGTCGACGATGCGCACACGCCGTCCACCTTCCGCACCCCCGACGGCATTCACATGGCGATCCACGAGGCGGCGCTGATCGACTATTCCTCGATGTCGCTCGACCAGCTGCGCCCGGGCAATTTCCAGGCGAACCTGAGGAACTGGGCGGGCGGGCCGAAGGTGAAGACCAAGGCCCCCTTCAAGTCCCCCTGGCGCACCATCCAGGTCGCGCGGGATGCGGTCGGCCTGATCAACTCCGACATCATCCTCAACCTGAACGAGCCCAACGCGCTCGGCGATGTCTCCTATGCCAAGCCCGGCAAGTATATCGGCATCTGGTGGGCGATGCACATCAACGACCGCACCTGGGCGTCCGACCGCTATCACGGCGCCACGACCGAGGAGACGAAGCGCTATATCGACTTTGCGGCCAAGCACGGCTTTTCCGGCGTGCTGGTCGAAGGCTGGAACAAGGGCTGGGACGGCGACTGGTTCAACAACGGCGACCTCTTCAGCTTCACCGAGCCCTATCCCGATTACGATATCGAGGCCCTCAGCAAGTATGCCGCCGCCAAGGGCGTGCAGATCATCGTCCACCACGAGACCTCGGCCAACCTCACGAACTACGAGAAGCAGCTCGAAGCCGGGCTCGATCTCGTCCGGAAGATCGGCTCGAACTACGTGAAGTCGGGCTATGTCTCGGACGCAGGCGATGCGGTGTGGGTCGATGACAAGGGCATCCGCCACTACGAATACTACGACAGCCAGCGGATGATCGACCACCACATGACGGTGATCAAGGCGGCGGCCGAACGGCGGATCGCGATGGACACGCACGAGCCGGTCAAGGACACGGGCCTGCGCCGCACCTATCCCAACTGGATGACCCGCGAGGGCGCCCGCGGCATGGAGTTCAACGCCTGGGGCTCGCCGCCCAACCCGCCGAGCCACGAGGCGATGCTGGCCTTCACCGCGCTGCTGGCGGGGCCCTTCGACTACACGCCGGGGATTTTCGACCTCAGGCCCAACGAGCGCCCGCCGGTGCGCCCCGACATGCCGCGCGGCGACCCCAAGAACCGCCCGCAGACGACGCTCGCCAAGCAGCTCGCTACCTATGTGACGATCTACTCGCCGCTCCAGATGGCCGCCGACCTTCCCGAGAACTACGAGAAGCGCATGGACGCCTTCCAGTTCATCAAGGATGTCGAAGCCGACTGGGAACAGTCGATCGCGCTCCAGGGCGAAGTCGGGCAGTTCGTGGCGATGGCGCGGCAGGGCCAGAAGTCGAAGGAATGGTTCCTCGGCGCGGTGACGGACGAGAACCCGCGCGACCTGTCGCTGCCGCTCTCCTTCCTCGAAAAGGGCAAGCGGTACCGCGCGCAGGTCTACCGCGACGGGGCGCACGCCCACTGGGACTACAATCCCTATGACATCGTGATCGAGGAGAAGGTCGTGACCGGGGGCGAGACCTTCGATGTGCGGCTTGCGGCCTCGGGCGGCGTCGCGGTGCGCTTCATCCCGGTGAAGTGACCCTCCCCTCAAGGGGAGGGGACCACGCAGTGGTGGAGGGGCGGACAAGGCCTGCAAAGCGGACAAAGCGGACACCCTGTCCGCTTTGCGCCTTCCATTATTCGATATGATTTACAGGCAGATTATCCCTGGTTTCCGAAGCGGACGGACAGGGGAACGGGGCCTTGCTTCGCGCCCCGGCCGCCCAAGGGCCTCGAAGGCCGGACAGAACAATGGGAAAGAGCCGGGCGCGTTGTAGCGGCGGGCAGGGGTGTAGGAAACTTGGCCAGACACCCCGCCTTCCCGGGCCTAACCCGGGATCCCTCTTTCATTTCTTACGGACCGGGAAGAAGGCAGCGTCTCCCCGGATCAAGTCCGGGGAGACGCGTAAGCGAACGGAAGCTTGAGCCTTCTCGCGGACGAAAGCAGACATTCGGGAAACGACCCCATTGTGGACAGATCACGAACCCTTAGGAGGCGACAGTCGGCACCCAACCCGTTGGTAGCTGATGCCAAGGCGCTTCAGGGTTCCGCCTCGCCAGTTCCTCCTTTACCTTTCGCTCTCTCCAGACGGAACCGCCCACGTGCCATTCCGCCACCTCTTGCCCGAAGTCAGCTGTTAGTCGGGAAGGGATGTGCTGTTCGGCGTCCCAGCCAGCCATGACTTCCAGGTCCTGAATAGCAGGATCATCTACGCGGGTTTCGGTGCCCGTGCCCCCCTGATCCCAGATCGTAACCGTAAGTGTTCCTACAGGCCATTGCACCACACGCCGACCTCTCTGGAGATCGGGCACAAGCTCACAACGTCCAAGCTTCTGCCATCGACCGGAGCGAAGAGCTCGGGTGATCGATGGATAAAGCACTGACACGATCGACATAATCGGTGAGGTGACAATCGTTTCAATGACAGCGACTTCACGATCCCTGCGCCGGAAGAAGCCTACGGCTTTGTCCGTCGTGACTTGGCCGTAGTAGACCCACTCCTGTTCACCGAGGAGGGCATAAAGGGTGCCCGGCTTCAGGTCGGCACGGGCCTTCGGATTGGCTTCGAGCATCGGCACATACTTCCCGCCTGCATCGAATGGGTCAATGGCAGCAATCCACCCGATTGTGTTGAAAAACTCGACCTTGCAATGGCGCTAAAGTATTGATTCTATGTCTCTGCAGGCAAGCGGAGATGTCGGGATGATGGGCGAGCGGACGGTGGCGCAGGAGGCGCTGTTCTACAGCTTCAACCTGGAACGGCATGTGCCGGCGGATCACCTGCTGCGCTCGATCGACCGGTTCGTTGACCTGTCGGGCATTCGCGAACATTTGCGGCCTTTCTATAGTGCGACCGGTCGGCCCTCGGTCGATCCCGAGCTGATGATCCGGATGCTGATCATCGGCTATTGCATGGGCATCCGCTCCGAGCGGCGGCTGTGCGAGGAGGTCCATGCCAACCTCGCCTATCGCTGGTTCTGCCGCCTTGGGCTGGAAGGGGATGTGCCCGATCACTCGACCTTCTCGAAGAACCGGCACGGGCGCTTCCGCGACAGTGATCTGCTGCGCCAGCTGTTCGAGACGACCGTGGCGCGCTGCATTGCCGAGGGGCTGGTCGGCGGCGAAGGCTTCGCGGTCGATGGCAGCCTCGTGCGCGCCGATGTGAACCGCCAGCATGCCGTCGATAAGGCCGATGGACTGCCCGATCCAGCCACCAGCCATGCCGTTCGCGAGTACATGGCCGTGCTTGATGATGCCGCCTTCGGCGGAGCAACCCCAGTCCCGCCCAAGCAGTTGGCGGTGGCCGATCCGGCCGCGCGCTGGACTGCGGCAAGCCGCGAGCGCGCCTTCTTCGCCTATGCCACCAACTACCTTATCGATCTCCAGAACGCGGTGATCGTTGATGTCGAGGCGACCACCGCCATCCT